>NZ_JBXSOL010000002.1:0-316455 GCF_057784555.1 Rhizobium sp. CNPSo 3670 | reverse complement strand
CCGCCCAGGCCATGAGACCTATCCGACCTATCACGACGCCACCGTCCAGAAGGTGCTGATCAACGGCGTCAAGTGGGCCTACAACCCCGAAGGCGCGTTGACCGGCATTACCGACGCTCCAAATGTGCCGGTGGAAAAGGCATTGGAGCCGATCGTCGAACGCGGCCCGAAACTGCACCAGGCCGGCGAAGCCGGTTACCGCTGAGGAGCATCTATGCGACTACTCGTTCTTGGCACGGGCGTGATGGCGAAAAGCCAGCTCACCCACTTCAGCAAAATCGACGGGGTGACGGTGGTTGGCGCCGTCGACACCGATCCCGACCGGCTTTCCGCCTTTGCCGACAAGTTCAATATCGAAAAGCGGTTTCATTCGTTGGATGAGGCGATCGCCTGGGGCGAGTTCGATGCGGCGACGAACATCACGCCCGATCGCATCCATCACCCGACCACCATGGCGCTGATTGCGGCCGGCAAACATGTGCTCTGCGAGAAGCCGCTGGCGGAAAACTATCCTAAGGCGCTGGAGATGACGGAAGCGGCCGAAAAGGCCGGTGTCATCAACATGGTGAACCTCACCTATCGCAACGTTGCGCCGCTGCAGCGTGCCCGCGAGATGGTGCTATCAGGCGAACTCGGCACGATCAAGCATGTGGAGGCCTCTTATCTCCAGAGCTGGCTCGTCTCGCGCGCCTGGGGCGACTGGCGCACCGAATCGACCTGGCTGTGGCGGCTTTCCACCGGCCACGGCTCGAACGGGGTGCTCGGCGACGTCGGCATCCACATCCTCGATTTCGCTGCTTACGGCGCCGCGACCGACATCGACCACGTCTTTGCCCGGCTGAAAACCTTCAACAAGGCGCCAGGCGGCCAGATCGGCGAGTATATGCTCGACGCGAATGACAGCTTTAACATGGCCGTCGATTTCGCCAACGGCGCGCTCGGCGTCATCCATGCCAGCCGCTGGGCGACGGGCCATCTGAATGAGCTTAAGCTGCGCATCTATGGCGAAAAAGGCAGCCTTGAAGTCATCAATCGCCCGGCTGGGTCCGAGTTGCGCGGCTGCCTCGGAGAGGATGCCGAGACCGCCAGCTGGAAGGAGATCGAAGCGCCGCCGGTGCCAACCAACTACCAGCGCTTCGCCGAAGCGGTGGCAAGCGGCATCCAGCCCGACCCGAACTTCCGCCACGCCGCCAACCTGCAGAAGGTCCTCGATCTCGCCATGGTGACGGAACGCGAGCGGCGCGAGCTGAAAGTCTGATCTCCGCTTGGGATATGGAAGCCGCCGTTCAGACGGCGGTTTGCCGTGCTATCGCGCGCCGATTGATTGTTGGTGCAAACGTAGAAAAAAGGCCCCGCCGAAGCGGGGCCAGAGGTAGTCGAGCCGCAGTAGGCAGTCTCGACCGCTTGATTATTCGATGACCTGCACGACTCTATGGGTGCGGGGTTCAACGATCACACGACGATCGTTGACGACCGTATAGGCGTATTTGGGGTTGTCGGGCACCGGAGTGACGACGACATCCGCCGGAAGTGGCTTGCCGACGACGATCGGCTGTTCAACGACCACGCGGGAGGTCGGGGCCGGCTGCTGCTCGACATAGGTGACGACCTCGCGCGGCGGCGGGTCAATAGCGGCACCGGCGACACCGCCGGCTATGCCGCCTACGGCGGCACCCACAGGACCACCGACGATCGCGCCGGTGATGGCGCCACCAGCTGCACCGGTGACTGCTCCGTCAGCCAGAGCATTGGTGGCAAGCGACGACAGCGCAAGGGCGCCGGAGACAAGTATGATCTTGTACATTTTGCTTCTCCTTTGCTGGGGTTGCACTCGACTAACGACGTCGCCAAATCGAGGTTCCCGCAGCAAAGAGTCACGCTTTGGAAGACCGGTTTACATTCTGTGAGGCGGCCCCTGCATGTGTGGGACTGGGATTATTCCAGGCGCCGGCGGAAGAGCCAGGCAGCGGCGCTGAGCGTCACTGTAGCGATCAGCGCCAGTGGGATGGTCTGGTTCACCACCTCGCCCAAAGGGATATCCTTGAGGAATACGCCTTTGACGATCACCAGGAAATAGCGCAGCGGATTGACGTAGGTTATCGGCTGCAGCCAGCCCGGCATGTTTTCGATCGGGGTCGCGAAGCCCGAGAGCAACATGGCCGGGACCATGAACAGGAAGGCGCCGAGGATCGCCTGCTGCTGCGTCATCGACAGCGCAGAGATGAAAAGACCGAGGCCGGCGACAGAACCGAGATAGAAGATCGCGCTGCCGTAAAGCAGGAAGAGCGAGCCGCGCAGCGGCACCTCGAAGAGGAGGACGGCAGCGAGAATATAGACAGTGATGTGAAAGAGGCCGATCATCATCGGCGGGATCAGCTTGCCGATCAGGATCTCGTGCAGGCGCAACGGGGAGACCATCAGCTGGTCGAAGGTGCCGAGTTCGCGCTCGCGGGCAATCGACAGTGCCGTGACGATCAGGCCGATCAGGAGCGCGATGCTGGCGATCAGGTTCGGCACCATGAACCATTGATAGGTGAGGTTCGGGTTAAACCAGTTGCGCGGCACGGATGAGACGGTGCTGGCGCCGGCGCGTTTGCCGGCCGGCGTCTCGGCAGCAAGCGCCGCACCGATCTGCGAGAGGTAGCCCGCGACGATCTGCGAGGCGTTGGAGCGGCGGCCGTCGAGCACCACCTGCAGGTCGGTCGGCGTTCCCGCTTCGATATTGCGGGAGAAATCCGGGCCGATTTCGATCGCGGCGATGACCGTCTGATTGTCTATCGCCACCTGGACCTCAGCCTGTTCGGCGGCGATCGCGATATTGCGGAAGGTCGGCGAGCCATCGATACGCTCGATCAGCTCCTGGCCCCAATGGCCGTTGTCGCGGTTGAGGATCATGACGTCGACATTGCGCACTTCGAGCGTCGCCGCATAGGAGAAGACGAGGAGCTGGACGATCGGCGGGCCGATCAGGATGGCGCGGCCCTTGGGGTCGCGCAGCACGGCGAGCAATTCCTTGACGATGAGGGCGTAGAGCCTTGTCCATCCCATCTCAGCCGATCCTCTTTCTGGTGCTGCGTGCGGCCAGGACGAACATGACGCCGCCGATCGTCAGCATGACCGAGATTGCCTGTCCGAACATCGGCCAGATGTCGCCAGCGAGAAACACCGTCTGCAGGCTGGGGATCAGGTAGCGGGCCGGCACGATGAAGGTGATCCACTGGATGATCCTGGGCATGGAATTGATCTCGAACAGGAAGCCCGAGAGCAGGAAGGCCGGGAGGAAGGCGGAGATCAGCGCCAGCTGCGAGGCGAGAAACTGGTTCTTGGTCGCCGTCGAGATCAACAGGCCTTGCCCCAGCGCCGGGATCAGGAAGGCGGCCGACAGGGCATAAAGGCCAGCGACCGAGCCGCGGAACGGCACGCCGAAGAGAAAGACCGCAAGCAGAACGCAGAGCGTCATCGACGTCAAGCCGAGCAGAAAATAAGGCAGGATCTTGCCGGCAAGCAGCTCGACGGCCGTCACCGGGGTCGCCATCATTGCTTCCATCGTCCCGCGCTCCCATTCGCGGGCGACGACGAGTGAGGTCAGCAGCGTGCCGATCAGCGTCATGACGATGGCGATCGAGCCCGGCACGAGGAAATTGCGGCTGGTCAACTCCGGATTGAACCAGAAGCGCTGCTCGACTGTGATGGCGGGACTGTGGGAGGCGACGTCCGCCTGCCTCTGCTGTTCCCAGTTGGCAACGGCGCCCTGCGCATAGTTCTGGACGAAGTTCGCCGTGTTCGGATCGGAGCCGTCGACAATCACCTGGACCTGCGGGCGGTTGCCGGCGGTATAACGGGTGGTGAAATCGGCCGGGATGACGACGATGCCGCGCACCTTTCCGATCACGAGATCTTCTTCGAACAGGCGGCGGTCACGGCCGATCGCCACGTCGAAGTAGCGCGAGGCCCGGAAGCTGGCCGCGAGGTCCTGCGTCAGCGGCGTCATCTCCTCGGTCACGAGGCCTATGCGGGTACGCGTTGTATCGAGCGAGACGCCGTAGCCGAAGAGGAAGAGCAGGATCAGCGGCAGTACGAAGGCGATGAGGATGCTGCTCGGGTCGCGGATCGCCTGGAAGCTTTCCTTGCGCACCAGAGCTGCAAGACGCCGGAGCCGGCCGGAGGAAATGCTCATGCTGCATCCTCCGCTTCTGATTGCTGCACCAGCGCGATGAAGGCGTCCTCCATCGTCGGGTCCGGCACATCCTTTGTCGCGACACGTGCCTTCAACTCATCGGGAGAACCGAGCGCGATCGAACGGCCGCGGTAGATCAGCGAAATGCGGTCGCAATATTCCGCCTCGTCCATGAAATGGGTGGTGACGAGCACGGTGACACCCTTTTCGACCAGGCCATTGATATGCGTCCAAAACTCGCGGCGAGTGATCGGATCGACGCCGGAGGTCGGTTCATCGAGGAAGAGGGCGCGCGGTTCGTGCATGACGGCGCAGGCAAGTGCCAGGCGTTGCTTGAGCCCGAGCGGCAGATCCTTGGCGGCGTCGCGGGCATGGCGGCCGAAATCGAAAATGTCGGCCATCAGCTCTATGCGCTCGCGCCTGCGCTGGCCGCGAAGGCCATAGACGCCTGCGAAGAATTCCAGGTTCTGCATGACTGTAAGATCGCCGTAGAGAGAGAATTTCTGCGCCATATAGCCGAGCTGGTTGCGTGCTTCGGCCGCATCGCGACGGAGATCGAAGCCGGCGACGCGGCCTTCGCCGCCGGTCGGCTTCAACAGGCCGCAGAGCATCTTGAAGGTGGTGGACTTGCCGGCGCCGTTCGGACCGAGGAGGCCGAAGATCTCGCCGCGGCGGATATCGAAGCTGATGTCGTCGGCGGCGGTGAAATCGCCGAAGCGCTTGGTCAGGCCCCTGGCCTCGATAACCGGCCGGTCACCCTCGGCTTTCAGCGGCTCTTGCGCTTCGGCAAGCCGGGAGCGGCCGCCGGGGCCGCCGCCGAGCTTATCGACGAAGGCGTCCTCGAAACGCGGTGGGGCGGGGGAAAGCGATGCGCCGTCGCCGGCCTTGCCGATATCGGGCGTCTTGCCGCTGGCCGCGACGAGGCGGATCGCCTCGCCCTGAATCACCCCGTCGATGATGCCATCGGCCTCCAGGAGTTCGGCGAGAACCTGCCGACGGCGGCCGGTCACATCGGATACCCGGAAGACACGATCGCTGACGCGCTCGGTCATTTCATTCGGTTTTCCCGAGAAAAGCAGTTTTCCCTGGTTCAAGAGCAGCACGTGGTCGCAGGCTTCGGCCTCGTCGAGATAGGCGGTCGACCAGACCACGCCTATGCCTTCCCTAGTCAGGTTCTCGACCATCTTCCAGAGGTCGCGGCGCGAGATCGGGTCGACGCCGACGCCCGGTTCGTCGAGCAGCAGCAGGCGCGGCTTTTTCAGAAGCGCGCAGGCAAGGCCGAGCTTCTGTTTCATGCCGCCGGAGAGCTTTCCGGCGAGCCTGCCGGTGAAGCGTTTAAGGTCGGTGAAGGTCAGCAGCTCGTCGAAGGCGCCGGTGCGTTCGCTCTTCGGCAGGCCGCGCAAATCGGCATAGAGGTCGAGGTTTTCCTGCACCGAGAGATCCTCATAAAGACCGAAGCGCTGCGGCATGTAGCCGATCGCCGCCTGAATGCCGGCGGCGTTCTTTCTGGTGTCGAAGCCCAGCACTTCCATCGTTCCGGTGTCGGGCAGCATCAGGCCGGTCATCAGCCGGATTAGCGTCGTCTTGCCGGCGCCGTCGGGACCAACGAGGCCGGTGATCGCGCCGCCGATGACGCCGGAGACGGCGTTAAGGGCTGCAGGTGCATCGCCGAAGCGTTTGGTGACGCCGTCGATCCGAACGAGCGGCCTGGCGTCCCGACCGGGTTCCGGGGCAGTCATTGTCGGCCTGTCGGCGGCGCGGACAGCCGCACGGTGACCGGCATGCCCTGCCGCAGGTCGGGGCCGGGCCTGTCGATGACGATCCTCAGGCGATAGACGAGATCGGTCCTCAGTTCAGGCGTCTCCACCGACTTCGGGGTGAATTCGGCGACCGGCGAGATGAAGCCGATGGTGCCTTCATAGGGTCTATCCGGCTGGGTATCGGAGGTGACGGATACTTTCATGCCGGGGTGGACGCGGCCGAGATCGGGTTCGGCGACATAGCTGCGCACCCAGACCGGCTCTGTCAGGGAGAGCACGAAGACGGTATCGGCCGGCGAGACGATCGCGCCGTTCTCCCGCACCCGCGAGAGGATGACGCCGTCGTTCGGAGCGCGCAGTTCGGTGTCTGCGAGCGAAGTTCGGGCTGAGGCGAGTGTGGCCTCGGCGGCCTTCAGCTGGGCGTCGGCGGCGGCGATGTCCTCGGCGCGCGAGCCTTCCTGCAGCAGCTTCAGCGCCTCGCTGGCGGATTGCGAGCGAGCGGCGGCCATCGCCTTTGCGGCGGTCGCCTGGTCGAGGTTCGCTTCGGAAATCGTGCCCTGCGGGCGAAGCTGGCGGGCGCGCTCATAGGCGAGGTTGGCATTCTGCAGATCCGCGAGGCTTTCGTCGTAGGCGGCGCGCGCCTGGGCGATTTCGGTCGGCCGCGGGCCGGCCGTCAGCTTATCGAGCGTAGCGCGAAGGGCCGCGGCGTTGGCTTCGCCGGAGCGGACGGCGAATTCGTAGGGTGCGGCGTCGAGCTTCGCCAAAAGCGTTCCTCTCTTGACGATATCGCCCTCGTCGACCCCAAGTTCGGAGATACGGCCGCTGACGCGAAAGCCGAGCGAGACCTGGCGGACATCGACATTGCCGTAAAGGACGAATTCACGCCGGGCCTCGGGCCGCCAGCCGAACCGCTCGGGCAAGCCGTACCACCAGGCTGCAGCACCTGCGCTGGCGAAGAGAAGGACGGCGATGGGAAGAATGCGTTTCATGCCGCACCTCGTTTCGACGGGCCGATGACATCGACCAGTTCGGCGGCAAGGCCGCGCAATAGTTCCACCTGCTTCGGGCCGAAGGTGTCCCATTCCATCTGGGCGAGAACGGCCGCACGGGCAAAACGAAAGATGAGGATGCTGCCGACGAGATTGAAGGTGCGCAGGCGCACATGTTCGGACGCCGGATCTTCGCCGAGAATGGCACCGACCAGGCGCCGGCCCATTTCAATCATCGGACGCATGATGCCCTGATAGACCCGCCGGAAGGCTTCGGTCGGCTCCATCTGCTCGCGGATCAGGAAGCGGGCCCAAGGTTCGGATTCCCTGGCGACGAAGAGCGTCACCATGGTCTGGAGGACTTCGGTGAGGAAGGCGCGCGCCTCGGCTTCGCCGAGCGGCTTGCCGGCTGCGTCGAGTGCCATGAGATGCGCGCCGATGTGCGCCCGCATGCCGCTGACATGGGCGTCGATCTGCATCATCAGATGTTCGGCGGTGGCGATGTAGAGGCCTTCCTTGCTGCCGAAATAATAGGGGATCGCCTGCAGGTTGACGCCGGCGGCTTCGGTCAGCTGGCGGGTTGAGGCGCCGTCAAAGCCGTAACGCCCGAATACGTCGAGAGCGGCCGTCAGCATCTTCTGGCGGGCGATCTCGGCGCGGGCGGAGGCCGGTGGATTTGGAGTGTCACTGTTCTGGGTCATGACGGAATTCATAACACCAAAGCCAAAGTAAGTCAATCGAATGATATATTTTCGGTAGCGAGCCTGTCTGGACGCGGAAAAGGGCACGTGCGTCCTTTCAGACGTCGGGATGGCGGCTAAAGCGGTTCAGCTTTTCACGGAAGCGCAGGACCGCTCCAACCTTTTGGATTTGTGCCATTCCGGAAGGAAAACCGCTTCGCGCTTTGCCTGGAATTGCTCTAGGTGGGAAGCGCCATCGCGGGGATGTGTGTCCGGCGCCCGCCCGCGGCGAAACGAAGAGCCGTTGTTTTTCTCGTTATGCGCTCATTTTTTGACACAAAACTGCCTTGCTCCTTCCGTACCGCCAATGCGATGCGTATCCAAATCTATATTATCGCGCTCCTGCTCAGCGCCATCATGTGGTCGATCTCGTTCGATGCGGCGCGAGAATCCTATCATGCCGCGCAGAGCGCGGGCCTGATGCCGAACCTGCATATCAACAAGAAACTGGATCGCATCCTCTAAGCTGCGGTCCGCGTCGGGGCATCGCTTCCAGCCGCGGTGTGGCTGGTTTCGTCAGGCATGTCGATGGCCTTCCGACAGAAAGCCAGATTTCCTAAAATTTGACCGATCCGCTTAAAAGCCCTGCAAATTCTGGTGTGTAGAGTGTTCTCATGAAGGCGGCCGAAGCGTGGACAGACGCATCGACCGCTTGGATCAGGGCGAAACGAAAGCCCTGCGATCCGAAAACGGGGACTTCGACATGCAGAAAACTCTTGCCGCCATCGCCTTGACCTTGAGCATCACTGCGGCTGCCGGGCCGGCCCTCGCCATCGGGCCTGCCGGTCTTGCCCAAGACCTGATGTATACGTCTGCCATCGGCCGTTCGCCCGAGATTCCGCTGACGACACGTGTGGGTTTCGTGCGGCCGAGCGTTCCCTTCGTTCTACGCAGCCCGGCTGCTATCGAAGGCGAGGGCTATCGGCTCAAGGCCTATTCGAAGAGCCTGAGTTTTGCCATCGACTATGTGTTTGCAAAGACTATCGGCACCGTGGAAGCGCTCGCGTTTCTGCGCTAAGTCGCGAGGATGTTCGGATTAAGCGTCTAGTTCGCGACGAACGTCGAGATACCATTCGACGAAGGCTTTGACGCCGACATCGAGCGTTGTGCCCGGCTTGTAGCCCGTCAGCGCGACGAGCAGATCAGGGGCGGCGAAGGTGCGCGGTACGTCGCCCTTCTGCATGGCCAGCATCTTGCGGATGGCAGGACGGCCGAGCGCCTTTTCCACCGTTTCAACAAAATCCATCAGACTGACCGGCTGGCCGCCGCCGATATTTACGACGCGGAAAGGCGCCTGTCGCGAGAGCGTTTCGATGCTCGCGTCGGCCAAACGATTCTCTTCGCGCGGAGCAATGGCCGAGAGCCGGACGATCGCTTCGATGAGATCGTCTATATAAGTGAAGTCACGGCTCATATTGCCTTCGCCGTAGATCTCGATCGGCTGGCCTTCGAGCATGTTCTTGGCGAATTTGAACAGCGCCATATCGGGCCGGCCCCATGGGCCATAGACGGTGAAGAAACGGAAGGCCGTCGTCGGAATCTTGTGGAGATGGGCATAGCTGTGTGCCATCAGCTCCATCGATTTCTTCGTCGCGGCATAGATGGTCAGCGGTTCGTCGGCACGGTCGGTTTCGCGGAAGGGGACAGTCGCGTTGGCGCCATAGATCGATGACGTCGAGGCCAGCATCAGATGGCGAACTTCAACCCGCCGGGCGATTTCCATGATGTTCCAGGAGCCTTCGACATTCGAATGTATATAGGCTTCGGGATTTTCCAGGCTGTAGCGAACTCCGGCTTGCGCGGCGAGATGGATCAGGATGTCAGGCGCGGCCGCGGAGACTGCCGCTTCCAGCGCCGGCCGGTCCTCAAGCATTGATATGACAGGCCGGAAGGCCGGAAACTGAGAGAGTGCGGCGTGGCGCATCTCTTTGAGCTTGACGTTGTAATAAGGAGTGAGGCCGTCGAAGCCTGTCACCTCATGCCCTTCCTGCAACAGGCGCCTAGCCAGATGAAAACCGATAAAGCCGGCAGTACCTGTAATGAAGTAGCGCATTCCCACCTTTTCTCGGCTCCCTGCCGGCGGCAAAAGCCGATTCCGTAAAATGGCACCCACTTACAGGATAAAAAGAGGCCGAGTCGATAGGCCATTGAAAGATAGCACCTGACGCGGCGCTGCTGTCGTCGTTTCTGGACGCTATGCTGCATTGCAACATAGCGGCTTGCATGTTATGGGCGGCGGTCGTCTTGAGCATGATGCCGAAATGGTTGAGCGGTTTCGGGCGACATCCTGTTCAGGCGAGACCAGGGATTGATGAGAAACATAGTTTATTGGATTCTCTCTGCGTTTCTGACCCTGGCCATTGCGGTCGTGTCGCTGCGCTATCTCACGAATTTCTGGCTGCTCTCCTTCATCTACAGTTTTCAGATCCATCTCGGCCTCACATTCGCCGCCGCCAGCCTCGTCATCCTGGTTGTCAGAAGACATGCTTACGGCTTTGCCCTTCTGCTTGTCTCGCTGCTCCTCACCGCGCACGGCGTTATCATGCTCCGTGAATTCGCCGGGGACGACAGGGGAACGGGAACGGCGCCGCTTTTCCGTCTGATGTCGTTCAACGTTGCGATCGATAACTGGAAAAATTCGACCGCCATCGCGGATATGGTGATCGCTTCGAATGCCGATGTCGTCAATCTGCTCGAAGCCAAGCCGCTGACGTTCCATCTGCAGCGATTGTTCAAGGTCTATCAGTATCATATCGGTTGCGACAACGGCAAAGACAGCTGCGATACGCTGGTGCTATCGAAACGCCCGTTCGTGACCCGCCAGGTTGCGAGCATCGGCAGCTTGCGGAAAGACAGGCTGGTCGCAGCGAGCGTCGATTTTGGCGGGCATACCATCAATCTCGTCTCGGCCCATCTCACCAAACCCTATTTCGACGATTACCAGATAGAAGAGCTGGACGATCTTAGCAAAGCACTTAATGCGATCTCAGGTCCGCTGGTGCTGTCCGGCGATTTCAATTCGTCGTCGATCGCCCCCAGCATTCAGGCTCTCCTGCGTAAGCAGAAACTGAAGACTATGGCGCCCGAACCGGCGACATGGCCGATCGCCGCCGGTCGGTTGGGTATTGCCATCGATCACATATTCGCGCGCGCGCCGCTTCATCTGACGTCGTTGAAGCGCCTCGACGACAATTTCGGCTCCAACCATTCAGGGCTGATCGCCGAATTCGTTGTCGATAAGAGCGGCGAGACGGCGCCGGCACAACAACAGGCAAGATAAGCCGGGCTGAAATTAGAATCTGGTCCGGCCGCCCTTGCGGTCGATCATCTGAAAATTCTTGCCGTCAGTCTTCACGTTGACGCAGTCGGTCGACTTATCGGGAAACCGGACACAGACCTGGCCATTGTTGATCTTGTAGCCATTCTTGCTGCCCTCGCGATATTCATAGCCGTTGCTGCTTTCTTTCAGCTCCGACGTGCCAGGCAGATGCTGTCGGATTTCCGCCTCGCTTGCGGCGCGCATGTTCGCCGTTTGGGCAAAGGTCATTGCCGGCAGCAGGATTGAAAGAAATCCGGCGAGGGCGGGCAGGGTACGCATCAGAGGACATCTCCTGTCAGGTCTGTCGGCTCATTCATTCTACGAGAATCCCGGCAGGGAATTCAACAGGGATGGTGGGCATGCCGCAAGCGCCGGCGGGCTGACTTGGCCCGCCGGCCGTTCCGACGCTTGGCTTACGTTCTTCCGAATTCGTCGACGATGCGGATGATATCGTCCTCGCCGAGATAGGAGCCCGTCTGAACTTCGATGAGCTCGAGAACGATCTTGCCGGGATTGGCGAGACGATGGACTTCCCCGAGCGGGATATAGACGCTTTCGTTCTCACGCAGCATCTGCACATTGTCGCCGATCGTCACCTCGGCCGTTCCCTTGACGACGACCCAGTGCTCGGAGCGATGGTGGTGTTTTTGCAGCGAAAGCTTCTTGCCCGGCGTGACGAAGATACGTTTCACCTGAAAGCGGTCGCCGTTGAAGATAGAGGTATAGCCGCCCCACGGTCGGTAGGATGTCGGATGCGTTTCGGCAAATTTCGCCGTCGCCGAGGAGGAGGCCAGCATCTTGACCAATTGCCCGACGTTCTGGCTGTCCTTGAGTGGTCCGACATAGACGGCGTCTTCGCTGGCGATGACGGCGACATCCTCCATGCCTTGGACGGCAAGGTGTACGCCATGGGTCATGACCAGCGAGTTGCGGGTATTGACGACGGTCGTGTTTGCGGCGGCGACATTGCCGTTATCGTCGCGTTTGCCCGATTTCCAAACGGCATCCCAGCTTCCCATGTCCGACCACCGGAATGGCGAGGGGACGACCGCGGCCTTCGACGTCTTTTCCATGACCGCATAATCGATCGATATATCCGGGCTCTTGGCGAAATGGTCGGCATCGAGGCGGGTGAAGTCGAGATCGCGGCTTGCCTTGGAAACAGCCTTGCTTGAAGCCTTCAGCACCTCGGGCGCATATTCGTGCAGCTCGGCAAGAAGTTCCGTCACCGGGAACATGAAGATGCCCGAGTTCCAGTAGAAGCCGCCGTCGGCGAGCATCCGCTGGGCTTCATCCAATGCCGGCTTCTCGACGAAGCGGCTCACCTTGTGGGCGCCATTAACAAGCGCATCGCCGATCTCGATATAGCCATAGCCCGTCGCTGGCTCGGTCGGGTTGATGCCGAAGGTGACGAGCCTGCCGTCGGCCGCCGCCTCGCGAGCGATGCGGATACAGTCGAAATAGCTCTTGTCGGCGAGGATTTCATGATCCGAGGCGAGCATCTGGATGATCGTGTCCTTGCCGAAGAGCTCGGCGGCGAGCGTCGCGGCAGCGGCGACCGCTGCGGCGGTGTTGCGGGCAACGGGCTCGAGCAGCACGGCGGCGAGCGGAATGGCAAGTGCGCGGGCCTGCTCGGCGACCAGGAAGCGGAACTCCTCATTGGTGACGACGATCGGAGCTTCGTAGAGCTCGGGATCGGAAACGCGTTCGAGCGTTTCCTGAAACAGCGTCTTATTACCCACGAATTGGATGAATTGTTTCGGCGCGGTCGCACGGGAAAGCGGCCAAAGCCGCGTGCCTTTGCCGCCGGCCATGATCACGGGAACGATTTTCTGCGTCATAGGCGGGTTCCTTGAAATAGACGACCTTACTGGTTGCATGTCAGCGGGCGGCTGCCCAGCCTCTTATTCTGTTGAGACCGGCGTGCAGCAGGTCGAGAGCTGCAGGCTCGCTGCCGGCTTCCACGTAGCAGCGCATTTCCGGCGCATTGCCGGATGGGCGGAAATGGATGATCCGGCCGTCCGTCAGTGTCATCCGAAGCCCGTCAATATCGGATTTGGTCGCGACAGCGCCGATCGGCTGCAGGAAAGAACGGAGATTTTGATCCGAGGCGCGCAAGTGTTGCATCAGCGCGGCGCTCGTCTCCGCCGGGAAATTCTCCAGACGATCGGCAGCAGCGAAGGGCAGCTTATAGGAGGTCGCAATGGCAGAGAGCGGCTGCCTGCGAGCGGCCGCAAGCGACAGGACTGCAAGCATGGGAATAAAACAATCGCGCGTCGGCAGGGCGCGGACGTTCTGCCCGTTGACATCGAAAGGGCTGGCGGTCAGCAAACCGCCATTGGCCTCAAAGCCCATGACCCGATTGTCGCCGGCCGCCACGGCCTCTTCCATGCCTGTTATGACGAAGGGAGAGCCGACACGGGTGCGCTTGACGGCGAAGGAGCCCGCGACCTCGATGCCGGAATTGGAGGTGACGGGCGTCACCACGATGCGAGCTCCCAAGAAATTGGCTGCTATAAGGCCGAGGAGGTCGCCGCGCAGTGGCGTGCCGGTTTCGTCGGCGACCAGCGGGCGGTCGCCGTCGCCATCGGTCGAGACGATTGTATCGAAGCTGTGATCGGAGACCCAGCGCTTCATCAGCGTGATGGTCTCCTCGGAAACGGCTTCTGTATCGACCGGAATGAAGCTATCCGAACGCCCGAGAACGGTGACCTCAGCGCCATAATGGGCAAGAACGTCGACCAGGAGATCACGGGCGACGGTGCTGTGCTGGTAGACGCCGATCTTCAGGCCGGACAGCGCGCGTTGCGGAAGCAGGGCCGTATTGCGTTCGAAAAAGAGCTGTCGACAGATCGCCTCACGATCTTCCATCGCCGCTGGCGCCTGGATCACCGCTTCGCCACTTTTCTCGATTTCGGCCGCCAAGGCGGTAATCGCAGCCTCGTCCGATTTGTCGATCTCGCCGTCCGGACGGTAGAACTTGATGCCGTTGCGGTCCGCCGGAATATGAGAGCCGGTTATCATCAGGCATGCGGCCTTGCTTTCAAGACCATAAAGAGCAAGGGCTGGCGTCGGGACATTGCCGCAGTCGAAAATGCGGAAGCCGAGCGCGGCAAGCGCGCCAGCGCAATTGCCCGAGATTTCGGGGCTCGAATCGCGAAAGTCGCGGCCGATCAAAATGACGTCGCCGGTCTGTGCCTTGCCGCTTTTCAGCAGATATTTGCCGAACGCCATCGCGTAGAGAGCCGAGGCGCGACCCTTGAGATCCACTGAAAGTCCGCGAAGGCCGCTCGTGCCGAATTTCATTTGAAGAGGTGTCTCCAGTTTACAATCAAGGTTCTACTCAGGCCGCCTGCCGGCGTAAATACCGAAGCCATCATATAGTTAAACACGAACGACGATGCCTCGGACAGCCTCTCGCAGTCTTCTCTCGCCGATCCTAAAGACGTAGACCCATTGCCGACAGGCATTGCAGCGTAGATCGATTTTGTTAGAACCGTGTGTCCATTGTTTCGTCCTATGCTGAAGGGTTCCTGATGAGCGATACATCCGTCAGTCTCGATGAGAGCTGGAAGGCCGCGCTTGCGGGGGAGTTTTCAAGCCCCTATATGCAACAACTCAAATCCTTCCTCGTCGCGCAGAAACGAGTGGGCAAGCGGATATTCCCGAAGGGCAGCGAATATTTCCGCGCTCTTGATCTGACGCCGATTGCCAATGTCAAGGCCGTCATCCTTGGACAGGATCCCTATCACGGGCTGGGGCAGGCCCATGGCCTGTGCTTCAGCGTCCGGCCGGGCGTGCGCATACCGCCCTCGCTCGTCAATATCTACAAGGAGATGGAGACCGATCTCGGGATATCGCCGGCGCGTCACGGCTTTCTCGAACATTGGGCAAGGCAGGGCGTGCTTTTGCTGAACAGCGTGCTGACGGTCGAGGAAGGGCAAGCGGCCGCCCATCAAGGCAAAGGGTGGGAGCGCTTCACCGATGCCGTTATCGGCAAAGTCAATGACGAATGCGAATCCGTCGTCTTCATGCTCTGGGGCTCCTATGCCCAGCGCAAGGCCGCCTTTGTCGATACGGCGCGGCATCTGGTGCTCAAGGCGCCGCATCCCTCGCCGCTTTCCGCCCACAACGGCTTCTTCGGGTGCAAACACTTTTCCAAGGCGAATACCTTCCTCCAGTCCCGCGGGCGGGCCCCGATCGACTGGCAATTGCCGGCAGATCCTCACGGCGCCTGAAGTGAACGCGGCCTGATCTTTGTTCACTAATAATAGACAATGCGTTTTGGTCTCAGGGTCTATTCCGGAGGCCGGGTGAGGCGCATTTATGATCCATGAAAAGCCCGCGAAAGGCGGGCAAGAAAGGGGTCTCACATGCTCGATCAGATCAAGGGTCTGCACCACGTCACGTCGATGGCGGAGGACGCCCGCACCAACAACCAGTTTTTCACCCATGCGCTCGGCCTGCGTCGCGTCAAGAAGACGGTCAATTTCGATGCGCCTGATGTCTACCACCTCTACTATGGTGATGAGACCGGTGCGCCCGGCACGATCATGACCTATTTCCCGTTCCCGAAGATGGCGCAGGGCCGCCCCGGCACCGGTGAGGTCGGCACGACGGTATTTTCCGTCCCGCAAGGCTCGCTCGGCTTCTGGAGTGACCGCTTCGCTACGCTTGGTCTCGGCGGCGTGAAGGCTGAGGAAAGCTTCGGCGAAAAGCGCCTCAACTTCTCCGGCCCGGATGGCGACGGCTTCGCGCTCGTCGAGGTCAAGGACGATGACCGCCAGCCGTGGACGCATGGCGGCATCAGCGAGGATCACGCCATTCGCGGCTTCCACTCCGTTGCCTTGCGGCTGAGAGACGAGGGCGCGACGGCCGAACTCTTGAAATTCATGGGTTATCAAGTGGCTGAGGAGCGGGATGGCATCAAGCGGCTGATCAAGCCTGACGGCAACGGCGCGCACCTCATCGACCTTGAGACGATGCCGAACATTGCCCGCGCGCTTCCCGGCGCCGGCTCCGTCCACCATGTCGCCTTTGCCGTCGAGAATCGCGAAAAGCAGCTCGAAGTGCGCAAGGCGCTGATGGATACCGGCTATCAGGTCACGCCTGTCATCGACCGGGATTATTTCTGGGCGATCTACTTCCGCACGCCGGGGGGCGTTTTGTTCGAGGTCGCGACCAATGAGCCCGGCTTCGACCGGGACGAAGACACGGCTCATCTCGGCGAAGCGCTGAAGCTGCCGCAGCAGCACGCGCATCTTCGCGCCTTGCTCGAGCAGCATCTGCAGCCGCTCGAAGCGTAAGGAGGGCAAGATGACCGAAACAGGATATGTGCACCGGCTGCATGCCGGTGCACCTGACAAACCTATTCTGCTCGTGCTGCACGGCACCGGCGGCGATGAAAACCAGTTCTTCGATTTCGGCCGACGGCTGCTGCCCGAAGCAACGATTCTTTCGCCGCGCGGCGATGTTTCCGAATATGGTGCGGCGCGGTTTTTCCGCCGCACCGGGGAAGGGGTCTACGACATGTCCGACCTCTCACGCGCGACGGAGAAGATGGCGGCCTACGTCAAGGCATTTGCCGACGAATACCGGGCTTCTCACATTCTCGGCCTGGGTTTTTCGAACGGCGCAAATATTCTTGCCAATGTGCTGATCGAAAAGGGCATCTTCGACGCCGCGGTTCTGATGCATCCGCTCATTCCGTTTCAGCCGGAGGCTCGCTCGACACTCGCGGGAAGAAAGGTGCTGGTGACAGCCGGGCAGCGGGATCCGATCGCTCCGATTGCGGTGACCCAGGCGCTGTCTGCGCACCTGGAGGGCCGGGGCGCGGAGGTCAGGACGGTCTGGCATGCCGGTGGGCACGAGATCGCTCCACCGGAGATTAATGCGGTTGGCGACTTCCTCGGCGGCTATTGATCTGTGCCGGCACAGTGGCCAAGATATTGAGCGGGGCCGGCGAATGCCGGCCCCGCATCATTGCTGCAACGACGATCATGGCGTCGTTGATCGACAAGTTATCCAAAGCGCGTCGCGATCTTTCAGATTCGCTCCTTGCGCTTTAGGTCCCCGATTACGCGTGTCGTTGCCGCAAAACCGCAGCGCAGTTCTGCGCGACATGCTTATGGGCGATGAGGATATTTGCCTCTTATCGCCTTCATGTAAAAATTCCCCGGTGATTCTGCCATCGTCAAACCGACGACGACGCCTTTGGGGACTCCTTCATATTCTCGTCTCTGACCGTTGGTCAGATAGACCCGTAGATGCCGGCTGTCTTCGTCGTAGCTGATCGCCTCGATAAGTTTCGAATCAACCGCAGTTTCCACTTTGCACCCCGCAGTTTTGGATCTGAGATTCCTGATCAAGAATTGTCATTCACGCTCGCAGCGCACCATATTTATGCGGCGTCGCAGGGTCGTCAAGCGTGATCTGCTTTAACGTTCATTTTTTCCGGCAGCCTCTCGCTATAGTTGATGTGTGCAGCTTTTTCGAAGTCCTCACCTGTGGAAAGTCAATCATTTCGAGTTCTTCCAGGGGTGGAAATATTGGATGACACAGCTGAATGTGAAAGAATCGAACCAGTAGACATAAGTTTAACCAGTGGTTAAGCATCATGTAATAAAATACAACCTGTTATTAATCGCGATGTCTTCCCATCTATGGATAAGTACAGAACGCCGATTTCCGCGGCAGCCGTTTTGCTATCGCCGGTGAGCTGCGGCGCTTTGCACCCAGGGGAAGATACGCAGGAGACCCTTGCGCTTTCAACTGCGAGCTACAAGGATGGACCGTCCCCGTTGCCTGATGTGGGAGCGCAGCGTTCTGTAGCGGCCGCGCAGGCGAGCCTGGCGCGCGCGGTTCAGCAAACCGCGAAGGATCATGTCGTTCCGAATATGGCAAGAGGTTGCGGCTACATTGTCGACGCCGCGATCAGGCCAACTTCTTATGAACACTGCGATTCGTGCCATTGCAGCGATAGATGGGAAATCGATCAACCCGCCACGCGGTCGGGTCTCATAAATGGGTTACATGTCTAATTATCTAGGACGGTGGCGACAACAGATACCGATGCTGGCCGGCAATCGTAAGCAGCGCGCTCGGCTGACCTTTGCCGAAGGCGACTTCGCTGCGGTCTACGCCATGAGCGATGTTCACGGATGTTACAACGAACTCCTCGACGTACATCGCCGTATCGAAGAGGACGCAGCACGCATCCAGGGGCCGAAACTCATCGTCATGCTCGGCGATTATGTCGACCGTGGACCGGATTCAAGCGCGGTTCTGGAGTTCCTGAGCAAGAACCCGCCGCCAGGATTTCAGCGCTTGGTCCTTTGCGGCAATCACGATGCTGAGTTGGTGAAGCTCTATCGCAAACCGGCGGGTATTCTCGAATGGCTGGGTTTCGCCGGGACGGAGACGCTGCACTCATACGGCATCGATATCGAGCATCTCCTGCAGTCGGCGGCCGGAAACGAAACGATCGCCCGCGTCATTCGCAATATGATACCCGAGCGGCATATCCAGTTCCTCGAATCGCTGCCGATCATGGTGCGAATGGGCAGGGTGGTGTTTGTGCATGCAGGCGTCAGACCCGGCATCGATCTTGAGAAACAAAAAGACAGCGACCTCATGTGGATCCGGCAGCCCTTCCTGGACGAGGGACCGCAGCTTCCTGTCCTCGTGATCCACGGACATACTCCGGGACGAGCCCCGACATTCGGTCCGCAACGCATCGGCATCGACACCGCCGTTTCGGCGACGGGCCGGCTGACTGTACTGACGATCAAGGGGACGCGGGTAGGGCTGCTTTAGAGTCTTTGGACGCTCCAAGGACGCGCTTCCCTCTGAATCCCTCTGTCGTCCTTTTCGAAAATCGATTCCGATCTTTAAGCCGATGCGCTGGGCGAAGAGAGCGTGGGGCACGCTTCAAAAACAATCGCCGCGGACTTGTGCCCGCGGCGCCAGAAGGTTCACATAGTTGCCAGGCTCGTCAGGCGTCCTGGTAAAGGTTGGTGCCGATACCGGTATAGGTAAAGCCGTGTCTGCGGATCTCGTCACTGCGGTAGATGTTGCGCAGATCGACCAGGACCGGAGCGCGCATCGACTGCTTCAGGCGGTTGAAATCGAGTGCGCGGAACTGGTTCCATTCAGTGACGATGACGAGGGCATCGGCGTCGGCAGCGGCTTCGTAAGGGCCGTTCGCATATTCGATGTTCTCGATGACCTTGCGGGCATTGTCCATACCCTCGGGATCATAGCCGACGACCTGGGCGCCGGCGTCCTGCAGGGTCTGGATGATGGCAATGGCCGGGCTGTCGCGCATGTCGTCGGTGTTCGGCTTGAAGGTCAGTCCGAGGATGGCGACTTTCTTGCCGCGAATGTCCCCGCCGACGGCCGAAATGACCTTGCGGCCCATCGCCCGCTTGCGGTTGTCGTTGATCGAGATCGTCGTTTCGATCAGACGGACCGGTGCGTCATAATCCTGCGCCGTCTTGGCAAGGGCAAGCGTATCCTTGGGGAAGCATGAACCGCCGTAACCCGGACCGGCATGCAGGAACTTGGAGCCGATACGGCCATCGAGGCCGATGCCGCGTGAAACGTCCTGGACGTTTGCGTCGACCCTTTCGCAGAGATCGGCGATCTCGTTGATGAAGGTGATCTTCATGGCCAGGAAGGCGTTGGCCGCATATTTGATGAGCTCGGAGGTGCGGCGGCTCGTGAAGACCAGGGGAGCCTGGTTGAGGTAGAGCGGACGATAGACTTCAGTCATGGTCTCGCGTGCCCGGTCGTCATTCAGCCCAACGACGATCCGATCCGGACGCTTGAAATCCTCGATCGCCGCGCCTTCGCGCAGGAATTCGGGATTGGAGACGACGGCGACGTCAGCCGAAGGATTGGTTTCCCGCACGATGCGCTCAACCTCATCGCCGGTGCCAACCGGCACCGTCGACTTGGTGACGATGACGGTGAAGCCCTCAACATAGGTGGCAATCTCGCGCGCAGCGGCATAGACGTAGGAGAGATCGGCATGGCCGTCGCCGCGACGGGACGGTGTGCCGACGGCGATGAACACGACGTCGGCGCCACGAACGCTTTCGCCGACATCCGTCGAAAACGAGAGGCGGCCGGTGCTGGTATTTTCAGCAACCAGCTGATCGAGACCCGGCTCGTAGATCGGAATACGGCCCTCGCGAAGGGCCTCGATCTTACTCAGATCCTTGTCGACGCAGATGACGTCGTGGCCGAAATCCGCAAAGCAAACGCCTGAAACGAGGCCGACATAGCCTGATCCAATCATCGTGATGCGCATATTTCCCTCAAATCATTAGAGTAGAACGTCATGCTGCGTCGCAGCATGGCGTTCGTCATACTGAATCTGGGCCAAAAGACAATATCGAAGATCGCTTAATACCCACATCGGAAGTCGTATCGAGGGTGCCGCTGTTTGCTGCCGGGCACCCGCTCGACAGCAAAAACATAGGTTTATGTGGGCGATATGACAAGCCGAGCCGTTCGCGAGCGCCGGCTCGACTTCAATCCGGGAATGAGACGAATTGCTCTATCGGCTGCCTCGGCGGCTACAGCCGGTACCAGACGTAGGGGTCCGTTCCCGATTGGATCTTGTCCCAGCGCAGATCTGTATCGCGCCAGTTCTTGATGCTGCTTTGCCTGTTGTCGAGCACCAGGTCGCCCTTGTCGGTTCTGACCACTAGGACGGCGTGCCCTTCGCCGGAGGGTGTATAGGCTGTTGCGATCCGCAAGGCGCGCGATGACCAGCCCATCGCTATCAGGCGGCTGCGCTTGGTCAACGCAAAATCTTCGCAGTCGCCGCTGCGCACATTCACCTTCCAGACATCGCCGTTCAGCTCGTTGCGGGAATCGTTGCGGCCGATCATGGTACGATTGACGGTGTTGTTCACATTCTTCAGCTGCAGCATTTCTTTGTCCGTCAGTGCGATGACCGACAGTCCGTTATTGTCGCGGCATTCGGCAGGGTTCTGGGTGCAGAACAGCACCTGGGCGAAGGGCGGAACGATCTTTCCCTTTTCGGAGATATAGCTGACCTCCGACTCGTTGGTCAGGCCGCGGGCGAAACCTGCGGGGCCGGCCGCGAATGCAGAGCCGGCATTCCCCGCTGTAAAAGCCAGTGCCAGAAGTGTAACGAAGGTTTTCTTCATCTCTTAATCCCCGTCAGGGCAAGCGATTGAGATCAGGCTTGCCTTTTGGCTCAGTCAATGGCATGGCGATTTAGTGATCTGCCAAGTATTGGGCACAGAACGTCTATCCCGTTTCTGCTGCTTGAAGGAGCATAAGCGGGGTCCTGTCTCGATTGGCTTAAGCCATTCGCGACAATTTTAACGATGTGGAATTCTGTTGCACTTTAACACGCAAGCGCTTGATCTGCAACTTATGTTGGTACGAGTATATTAACCGTAATGGTTGTGATTGGCTCGTTTTGGCTGCTGGTGAGTGAAGTCAAATGTTATCCAACCTCATCAACAGGCAGGTCTTGCGGGAAGCGATTCTCGTTGCCTTCATCGGCCTGGTGATATTGACGCTCATTCCTTTTGGAAGTGTCACACCTTTGCCCTTCGCCTTCGCCGCAATCGGAATGTTTGCTCTTGCCATCGTTTCGGTATTGCTGTTTGCGGAGCCAAAACAAAGCAGGTGGGTGTTCAAGATCGCCTTGCTTTTGCTCGTCGTACTGACGAGCTGGACATTTATCCAAACGATCGAACTGCCGGCCAATTTGCTGGCAAACCCCGCCTGGGGCGCTGCACGCGATCTGGCGGGCGTCCAATATGCGGCGATCTCCGTCGAACCGGCCGACACGCTTGCCTCGTTACTCTGGGTGGCCCTGCCTTTGGTGACGTTTCTGACCGGACTTATCTTGTGCGATACCGATCAACGAGCGCGGAAGGTGCTGGCCAGCCTGGGGCTCGCGGCGGGCGGCATCGCCGCTTTCGGGTTGCTGCAATTTTCGATGTTTCCCCACATCCTGATCGTCATAGATAAACACGCCTACCTCGACAGCCTGACGGCCGTCTTCGTCAACCGCAATACCGCCGCCACTTTCCTCGGGCTGGGAACGTTGCTCATGCTGACGCTGGTCAGGGACATTACCCGTTCCTATTCAACCCATCCGCCCGGCGAACCAGGCCGAAACCTTCTGCTCTTGAGAACGTGGATCTATATTCTGCTCTTATGCGCATGTTTCACCGCGTTGATGCTGAGCCGCTCACGCGCCGGAATATTCGCGACTTTTGTTGCTGCGCTCATCTATTTTCCATGGCTGGTCCTCAATTGGAACAGCTCAAGGCGATATTTAATACCGGCACCGAAATGGCATTCGGTGTTAAAGCTTCTCGCGGCAGTGATTTTCGTCGTCCTCTTGCTAAGCATATTTGCAGGGCAAGCGATCTTACGCGCGCAGGAACGGCGGCTCGAGGATGATGATCGTTTCTGTATTCTGCCCGGCATATGGCGCGCCATTTCGGATCACTGGTTAACCGGAACGGGCCTCGGGACCTTTCGCACCGTTTTTTCGGCCTATCGTGATCCGGCCTGCGGCATCTTCGGGATTTTTGACCGTGCACATAATTTCTACCTCGAAGGATTTCTGGGCTTGGGGGTAGCGTTTCCAGTTGCGACGTTTCTTGCTTTCGCAGTGCTCGCGAGGGTTTTCTGGCGCGGGCTCTCCGAGAGGCGGCGCCTGCGACATTATGTTCTGCTCGGCATAGCGGCGACGGTTCTGGTCGCTCTTCATGCTGCGGTCGATTTCTCGCTGCAAATCCCCGGTTTCGCAGTATTTTTTTCCGCATTCCTGAGCGCCGTTGTTGCAGTCAGCCTCGGCCGCAGTCACCGCGAGACGGATCGCCAATATGGGTGACCCGTGCATGCGCAATGGCTTAAATGAATGGAATTTATGAAGGTTTCTCGAAGATGCCGGATTGATTCAGGGCTGCGGGTTGACTCTTAAACCTAAGAAATTTTATAGCGGACCCAGCCTTTAGATTATTGCCGGCGTCAGAGAGCCGGGCTGAGGCCGTATGTTTGCTGAAGGGCGCGGCGTTGCCGGGCTGCCACAGTTAGAGAATGATAAACGGCATTCGGTAATTATTGATCAGGGATTGTCTTGTAATTTGTCCGATTGCGGAGCAGTAGCTTCAAGGGCGTCAACACGGGTTAGTCTATGGGTTGTTTTCCTGTTGGTAGTACACGCGTCGCCATTGTTGTAGCGCTAACGAGTATATTGGCAAGCTGCACGTCCTTGCCAAGGTCCGGCCCCGATCACAAGGATGTTGATCGAAACGCCGCGGTAAAGGTAACGACAAAGGAGCGTCGGGTCGGTATCGACTACGCCCTGGTTGATCTCAGCAAGAACGTCTTGGCCTATTTCACGACTCCGCAGCCGACCTCGTTCAAGGGTTTTGGCGGTGGGCGCGGTGGCGCGCCCGAAATCCCCCTTGGTTATGGCGACGTCGTTCAGGTTGCGATTTTCGAAGCCCAGTCCGGTGGTCTCTTCATTCCGTCCGACGCCGGTAGCCGGCCTGGCAATTATATCTCTCTGCCAGAGCAGACCATCGATAGAAACGGAACGATCACGATCCCCTATGCGGGTCGCGTTCCGGCTGCCGGTCGCCTGAAGGAGACTGTCGAGCAGGACGTCGAAGATCGTCTGGCTAGCCGCGCAATCGAGCCGCAGGTTGTTATCACAACGACGACCAACCGCTCCAGTCAGGTAGCCGTGCTGGGTGACGTCAACAATCCTCAGCGCGTTCAGATCAGCCCTGCCGGTGAGCGCATTCTCGACGTCATTTCCGCCGCGGGTGGTTTGACGACGAATAACATCGAAACGAATGTGACGCTGCAGCGACGCGGCAGAACGGCGACGGTCGCCTACAATACGCTGCTGAAAAACCCGGCGGAGAATATCTATGTGGCGCCGGATGACACGATCTCCGTCGATCACGAGCGCCGCACGTTCCTGGCGCTCGGCGCCGCCGGCGTGAGCGGCCGGTTCGATTTCGAGGAGTCGGACCTGACCCTCGGGGAGGCCATCGCCAAGGCGGGCGGTCTGCGTGACGACCGTGCGGATCCAGCCCAGGTCCTGCTCTATCGCCTTGTCCCGAAGAAGACGCTGGCAGCGATGCATGTAGATACGACGCGGTTTGCCGGCGAGACGGTTCCGGTGATTATCCGCGCCAATCTTCGTGATCCGGCAACCCTGTTTGCCGCTCAGCAATTCAAGATGGAAGACAAGGATATTATCTATATTTCCAATTCGGACTCTATCGAACTGGTCAAGTTCCTTGACATCGTAAACTCGGTATCGTCCACTGTTGCCGGCGTCACGGACGACGCACGCGATACCCGTAATGCGGTCCAAGACCTCGGAAACTAAGTGGGGAGTAGCCGGCGCCGATCGTAAACGATCGGTGCTGGTGGTCTGTTTGCGATAGCGGATTTGATGAAGGAAGCCACTTTTATGGCAAGGTTTAGTGTTTATCGTAAACTTGCATATAGCGGAATTGCCGCGGGGATTTTTGTCGGCATGACTTCGAGCGCCTTTGCGGCTGCTTGCCTGGGTCCTGCAAATCTCACACCCGCAGACGTCGGCGGATTTACCGCCAATCCTGCCGTTCTGCTCGACATGTCCGATCCCCTGGTTCTGTCATCGCGTGTCCGAGCGCTGGTAGGGAGCAGCAACGACGCCCTATTGCCGGTACTCGAGCAGGCCAAGAAGGCTAATGCCGCACAGATGGCGGCGATCGGATCCGGTCTCGGGCGAGCCGCAAACAGTTGCCAAGTCTCGGATCCGCAGTTCAAACTGGCGATCGAAAAAGCTGTTGCCGAGGCGGCCAGCGCCGATCCCAATCTTGCGCCGCTGCTGACAGCCTTTGCAAAGGTTCTGGCTGAAGGCGGGACGGCGGCGCTCGGTCCGGGCACAGGTGCGCCAGCCGCAGCATCCGGTATTGGCAACACCGGTTCGATCGGGCAGACAGGTCCCGGGTCGGATGACGGTACGCCGTTTGACGGCACCACCACGACTGCCGGCACGCTGAGGGTTTCGGATACGAACGATGAGGAAAGCTCGTCCACGAGTTCGACGACCTCGACGACAATAGTCGTCAGCGCGGGAGGAGCGGGGCAGTCGTCCTCTGATACGACGGAGTCGACCAGTCAGAGCATCCCCGTCACACAATAGCTGGAATTGCCTGTAGATCTTAGCGCTTGACGCCATTGTTGGAGATCGAAATTGCTGTCCCCAGATAAACTTACGCCGCGTATCGACCCTTCCCGCGATACGGGAAACGAAGCTGATTTCATCGATTTCGACAAGCTTATCGCAATCGTCCGTCGCCAGTGGCGGATCGTAGCGGTATGCGCTTTCGCCTTTGGCATTCTCGGTGTCGTCTATGTCCTGACGGCGGTGCCGGTCTATACAGCCGAGACCAAAGTGCTGATCGACCGCAGCGACAATCAGATGATTAACCAGCTGGCGGCTTTTGGCCAGCTGGACGATGACGAGGGTACGGTCCTCAGCCAGGTCGAGCTGTTGAAGTCCGATACGATCGCCTATGCCGTCGTCGACAAGCTGAAACTTGTCGACGATCCGGTGTTCAACGCACAGAAGAACTCACTCTTTTCTGTCGGGACGCTGAAATCTCTGCTGAATTTTCGCTCCTGGTTTGCCGACGACGCGGCCATCGCTCCCGATCTGGAGATGAAGCGGCGATGGGCCGCGGAAACCGTCGCCGGAAATATCGATGTCGAGCGTGTCGGCAAATCCTACGTTCTCGACGTCACCTACACCTCGCAGTCTCCGGATCTGGCCCGAGTAATCGCCGCCGCCATTGCCGATGTTTATCTGGTCGATAAGCTCAATTCGAAATATGACGCGACTAGGCGGGCCGGCGAGTGGCTGCAGGAGCGTATCGAAGAACTCCGGCAGCAGGCGTTGGACACCGACCTTGCAGTGCAGAAGTTCCGAAGTGAGCATGGGCTCGTCGAGGCGGGGCAGGGCAACTTGCTCAGCGAGCAGCAGCTTTCCGAGCTGAACAGCCAGTTGATCAAGGCTCAGGCCGAAACCGCTCAGGCCGAAGCGAAATATACCCGCATCAAGTCGATCATCGAAGCCAAGCAGACCGATGCGATCGTGACCGACGTGCTCGACAGCTCGATTTCAAACGACCTCCGCAAGAAATATCTCGAAGCTTCGAAGCTCGAGGCCGAAATCGAGGCGCGGCTTGGTCCCGACCACGTCCAGGCCGTCCGGCTGCGCGCCGAGATGGCCGAATACGAACGGCTCATGTTCGACGAGCTGAATCGCATTGCCGAGAGCTATCAGAGCGAGCTCACGGTTGCGCAGTCCCGCGAAAAATCGCTGCGTGACAGCGTTGATAAGGCAACGGGTGTGGCCGCAACGGCGGGCGAGACGCAGGTTCAGCTCCGCGAGCTCGAGCGGACACGGGATACTTATAAGAACCTCTATCAGAGCTTCTTGGCGCGCTATCAAGAGGCGATCCAGCAGCAGAGCTTCCCAATTACCGCCGCACGTATCATCACGACTGCGGAGACGCCAACGAAGCCGAGTGCGCCGAAAAGAAGCCTCGTTATCGCTTTCGCCATGTTCCTGGGATGCGCGTTCGGTAGCGGCATCGGAGCTTTCCGTGAATTCCGCGATCGCTTCTTCCGCACCGGTGACGATGTCAGGGATATGCTAGATGTCGAATCCCTTGGCGTCATGCCGCTGATCGAGAACAATGTCGATGATCCGACGCTGGTCGATCCCGGGAACCCGCGAAGCATCGCCAGGGGCGGCAAGACCACGACTTATGTCGAGGAGCATCCCCTGTCGGCATTCGCGGAGACGCTTCGAAGCGCGAAAATCGCGATCGATATCAGTGCCTCCGACCAGCGCTGCAAAGTCATCGGTGTGGTGTCGAGCTTGCCCGGTGAAGGCAAGTCGACGACGGCAATCAATTTTGCCAAGCTCTTGGCCATGCAAGGGGCACGGTGCCTGCTTATCGACGGCGATATGCGCAATCCCGGAGCGACGCGGGCGATCGGCCGCCACGCGGAAGCCGGCTTGCTTGAAGCAATCGTCGACAATCGCCCGCTGAAGGATCTCATTCTCCTCGACCCCAAGACAAAGCTCGCATTCCTCCCGACGGTGGCACGCTATCGCGTTCCGCATTCGTCGGAGCTGCTCGCGTCGCGCGGTATGGATCAGCTTCTCGAGATTGCGCGTCAAAGTTTCGATTACATTATCGTCGACTTGCCTCCTCTGGCTCCGGTGGTGGATGCACGCGCCATTAACCCGAAGCTCGATGCGGTCGTGTTCGTGATCGAGTGGGGAAAGACTTCGCGGAAGGTGGTCCAATCGACATTGTTGTCCGAGCCGGATCTCTATACGAAGTGCGTCGGAGCCATACTAACCAAGGTCGATCCGGCCCAGATGAAGCTCTACCGGACATTTGGTTCGAGCGAATATTATTACAAGCGCTATTCCCGATACTATACCGAAAGCTGATGTTCGGCATTCGGCACGTTTCGCGCACGAGAATCGTTTTCTTCATCGTCGCCGTGGCCTTTACGGCGCTGGCCAGCCGCGAGCTCTATGCTTCGATCAGGACGGCCAGCATTTCGATTGTCGCCGAGAGGATAGAACGCGGCGAAACTGTCGGGAACAATGTCGCGGCCAGATACGCGGCGCGCGCTATTGAACGAATCGACGGACACTATTGCCGATCTGACATTGTTGCCGCCGGCCTGACGCTCGTTCTGACGCAGCTCGATCGACAGAACGTCAATATCGATTACGACGCCTGGGTTGCCGCGGCCGCCAGTGCACGTCATTATCTGCAACATGCATTATCATGCATGCCGACGAACAGTAATTTCTGGCTGCGTCTTGCGGCGGTCGAGTCGAAGATTGCGGAAGAGCCGCTGTCGAGCGCTGGCATGATGAAGCGTTCGGTCGCTCTGGCGCCCTACGATGAGTCGATGATTCTGACGCGGTTTTATTTCTGGAACGGTTTTACCGATACAACGCTCCTGGCGGCGGGCCACGCGCTCGACAGCGATCTCATGACCATGCTGAAGCTTGGGGATCGTTGCAGGGTCAAAGCCGTCATGAAGCAAATCAGCCCGCAACTCCGCCCGATCTTCGACAGAAACTGGGAGAAGGCAGGAGACGGAGCGACAGCGCGTTTCCGGCAACGCTGCAGCAAGTGATTAGGGGTGGAGCTCTTCCTTGGAGCGCCATGCGTCCTTTCGCTCGGACGCCCTGACACCATGAATCTACCATCGTGCTTTCCGAACTCCGATTTTCGCACCGATGCGCTATCTTGCGCTCTCCCCATGTGACAAGGCCCGCCGATTGTGTGACGGGCCTTTTATTGGCACCCCGTTTGCATAGGAAACGGGGTGCGATGCTTGTCGTCGATCAGACGACGGGGCCGGAGACGACATCCGTGCCCGTAATGTTGAGCGTCAGAATGCCGACATCGGTGTGACCTTCGCCGTCGGAAATCTTGTAGTATTGAACGGTTTCGGTGACATGGTCGCCCGGGGCGATATCGGACGTCAGCTTATAGCTGAATTCGCCGTTCGCCTGGACATGAAAGGTGCCATAAGTACCGAGTACATCGGTTACGGCGCCGCTCTCGGCGTTGACGTTCGTACCGTCAAATTGGCGGAGGAAGAGGTGACCATTGTCGCCGGCAATATCATTGTCCAGAACGTTGCCGCCGATGGAATCGCCTTCGTTGAAGCTGTAATGATCGTCCACTGCGATCGGCTTAACCTGCGTGACGCCCTGAATATTGAGGGTGAACAGGCCGAAATCGGTGTGGCCAGCCCCGTCGGAAATCTTGTAGGAGACTTTCTCCTGAAGCGTTTCGCCGTTGATGAAGCCGATCTTCGCGGCATCACTCAGCACATAGGTATAGCTGCCGTCCGCCTTGACGTAGAAAGTACCATAATCGCCGTGAATTTCGGTAATCTGGCCGGGTTGCTTGGCGCCTACACTCTGGTGATCAAAAGCGCGCAAGAATAGATTGCCATCAGATGTATCATTGGTCAGCAGATTTCCTGAGATAACGTCGGTTTCCAGGAATGTCGCAGAATCGTCTGTTGCGTGAATAGCCATCGGGGTCTCTCCTTGAAATATTGTTCGCTGGTCATGTTTGAACTTCAACGAGCGGCCCGATTAAGGATAGCTTAATAGAAATAGTCAAGCATATGCTTAACAAAAATTAAACATTCATAGGTGCGTTCTTTAATAATTTCACGCGTAGAATGTGCATAAGAGGATGAAATAGTTGAAGATTTTGCGTTAATAATAATTGATTATGGTTGTTGCCCGTTATAACGCTCATATCTTCTCAGGCGAAGTTTATTTATCCGTCGTGAAGCCCGTGTCGTACGACAGAAATATGAAAAAGGTAGAAACACCAATTATAATCCCTTATGATCATCTATCTGATCTGTGCCTTTTGTTATTCATGCTTACCTGTTGTGGGTACTCAACGCAAACAAGCGCTTTTGCGCTAGGTGGCGGCGAGTAGTTGTTCTGCGTGAAATTAGCCTTCGTTTTGTTACCTGCGAAGGCCTTTATCTCCGATAGGGGAGTTCGCGGTGGTTGTTGTCTTGTTTAAATATACAACCACATTTTGTTCGGGAAGTGTTTTGCAATGCAGCAAATGTTTGTCATCAGCAAATATTAATGATCACTTTCTCAAGAATATCGCGAGATAGAATGCATTTTAGTGTTTCATTTTAGCAGGCGGAGAGAGGTCCGCCATTAAAAGATCTCCTAACATCGAGGGAGATCACGCATGACTGTTTATTATGTGAATTCGGCGACAGGATCCAACAATAACAGCGGAACCAGCGAGAGTTCGGCATTCGCGACGTTATCCGCCGTGGAAGCCTTGAAGCTGAACCCCGGCGACAGCGTGTTGCTTGCTGTCGGAAGCGTCTTTAACGAACAATTCGATCTGAGATATTCCGGGACTGCCAACGCTCCGATCACCATCGGCAGCTATGGCATCGGTGACGCGCCGGTCATTCACAGCAGCAATGACGGGATCCACGGCTCCAAGGCTTCGAACATCATTATCGAGAACATCAAGATCGCCGATACCGGCGCCAACGCGATCTATGCCGGCAATGTTTCAAACTGGATCGTGCGCAATGTCGAAGTGTCGAATACCGGCCTGTCCGGTAAACCTGGTTCGGTCAGCTTCCAGAGCAGCCAGAACATCACCATCGAGAACAGTACGCTGACCGGCGTGCATTCCGACGGGATCTGGATGGATAAGGTCAACGGCGTCACCCTCATCAACAATACCGTCACCAACAGTCTGGGCAGCGCCGCAGACGCGATCCAGCTCAACGACAGCAGCAATATATTGGTCGCGGACAACCACCTTGAGCAGACGGCCACGAATAGCGCCAAGGGTGTTCTGGTGCTGATCCGGGCGACCAATGCCGTGGTCGAGGGCAACACTCTGCTCGGTGGCGGCTTTGGACTGAGCGCGCAGGCGGGTACGAATATCGCCATCCACGACAATGATATCTCAGGATATGGCGGCTATAGCTGGTCTTACGGTATCGGTCTCGGTGACCAAGGCGATGCGAAGAACTACGACATCAGCGGAAACTATCTGCATGACGGCGTCTACGGCGTTTTGGTCAGCGCCGTAGGCAACCCTGGCTATATTCGCGAGAATATCACTGTCCACGACAACGTCTTCGACGAACTTTCCTCGTCCGCATTGAAAGTGGACAAACCGGCATCAGGCTCCTTCTACAACAATATCATCGACAGCGATGTACCGACGCTCACGATGCCGGCGACAATTGCCGCCCAAAACACGTTCTCCATCGGAGAGAACAAAACCCTCGAGCAGGCGCAGGCAGAGTTGGACAGCGCTGCAGGCGGCACGGGCGACAACACCTCGCCGGCTGTCGCCGAGCCTGAAGTGATGCCTCCGCCCACGACCACGGTAACACCTGCTCCCACCACAGATGCAGTCATTCCCAAAATTGTCGCAGTGCATGACACCCTGAAGATTTCGGCCGATACCGGCAGCGGTTATCATGGCAATCTGCTGGAAAACGACAGCGCGAGCAACGGGATCGTATGGCTTCGCCGCTTCGGTGATAGCGCAGTTGACAAGCATGGCCTGACGCTGACCGGAAAATACGGCGTCATCCATGTTGAGAGTGATGGCGATTACACCTACACGGTCGACGCTGCGAAAATCGCGGGTTTGAGCGGAAAAGTTAGCGAGACCTTCCATTACAAGATCTCCGATGGCGCTTCGCATATCGATACCGACAGCTTGAGCGTCTCCATCAACGTCGACGCATTCCACGGCAGTCACGTCTCACAAATGCTGGCTTGAAACTGCAGCGGATCCCGAAGCGTTTCCCGCGCGTGGCGGAAATGCTTCAACTTTCAAGGGTCGCGAAGGTCGTCGCTATCGGCGGACGCTGAAGTCACGCGGTGATTATGGAAATGTTCCACAGGTACTCATAAAAGTTAACTATAGATTGCATTTATAGTTAACATCCTAGTAAATATCGATATAAGTGCGCCACATGTTCGCCGCTTTGAGCCGTTATTGGGCGGATTGCGATTATCTCTTGCTTCGGCCGGTATGATTATCGTAGCGTTAATGTTAGAGCCTCTGAAATTGTTCGTGATAAATTTGTATTTTCGGTCATTTTTCAGTGGGACTCATGAGCTAAGTTATAGGCTGCAAGCGGGGGCGGCACCGGTGCCGGCTCCGAAGGCAGCATGTCAATGATTGGGCTTGATAAGCCCGCAACTGCAATGTGTATCCGCGGCTTCGCCGGGTTAGCGATGCGGTAAGAGAGGATTGCTTCGTGTTTCAAAGTTCGACAGCTGACGTCAATGAACCGTCCAAAGCATTGCGGAAATGCAAAGGGGGCCTGATCTTTATTGGCATAGCAAGCGCACTTATCAACATCCTCTACCTCACAAGTTCATTTTTTATGCTTGAGGTTTATGATCGAGTCATTCCAAGCAAAAGCATACCGACGCTGGCCGCCTTGGCAATACTTGCGTTGACTCTTTATGCTTTCCAGGGCGCGTTCGAAGTTCTCAGGAGCAGAATGCTCGTTCGCGTTGCCGGTGCGCTTGACGAGATGGTGAATGGGCGGGTGTTTCGGGCGTTGATCAAAGCGCCGCTGAAGGTCAAGATTGGCGGCGACGGGCTTCAGCCCCTGCGGGATTTCGATCAGATAAGAACGTTCCTGTCCGGCATGGGCCCGACGGCAATGTTCGATCTGCCCTGGCTCCCTTTCTATCTCGTCATCTGTTTCTTGTTCCATCCGGCTATTGGATATATCGCCATCGGCGGATCGCTCGTTCTCGCCATGCTGACGTTCCTGACCAACCAGGGCACGCGTACGCTCTCCAAGCGGCAATCGGAAGCCGCCAACATGCGCAACGGATTTGCGCAGAGCTCGATCCGCAACTCCGAGGTCATTCATGCCATGGGCATGGCAGGCACGATGGCTGAGATCTGGGATCGCAAAAACGGCGAATACCGGAACATCACCCGGCAGGCATCGGATGTCGGCAATGGTTATGCGACCCTCTCGAAGATTTTCCGTATCGCCCTGCAATCGGGAACGCTGGCAACAGGCGCGATCCTGGTCATTCAAGGTCAAGCCTCTTCAGGTATTATCATCGCCGGTTCCATCCTGACGTCCCGCGCTCTGGCGCCTGTAGAGGCGGCGATTGGAAATTGGCGCGGTTTCGTTTCCGCCCAGCAAAGCTGGGCGCGGCTTGCGAACCTCCTGAAGACAATTCCGGAGATTCCAGCCCCTCTCGCGCTGGCCGCACCTTCCAAGCAGGTGACGGTCGAAGGCGTCGCCAGCGGACCGCCGGCCGGCCAGCGGTTGGTCATCTCCGATATCAGCTTCGGCCTGAGAGCAGGGAGCGCGCTCGGGGTCATCGGCTACAGCGCCTCGGGCAAGTCGTCGCTGGCGCGGGCGATGATAGGCATCTGGCCGACGGTCAGAGGGTCCATTCGTCTGGATGGCGCGGCGCTCGACCAATGGGATGGCGACGCACTTGGCCGGCATATCGGTTATCTTCCACAGGATGTGGAGCTCTTCTCAGGCACGGTCGCGCAGAATATCTGCCGCTTCGCGAAAGAGATGTCGCCGGAAGCAGTGGTTACCGCAGCGAGGGCGGCGCGCGTTCACGACCTCATTCTGCGTCTGCCGAACGGTTACGAGACCGAAATCGGCGAGGGCGGTGCTGCGCTTTCAGCCGGGCAGAGACAGCGTATCGCGCTTGCGAGAGCGCTTTACGGCGAACCATTCCTCGTCGTGCTCGATGAACCGAATTCCAATCTCGATGAGGAAGGCGAGCGGGCGCTGAGTGCTGCGATCATGAGCGTGCGTGCACGTGGCGGCATCGTCGTTGTCATCGCGCATCGTTCCGGCGTTCTGGCAGTGTGCGACTTCGTGCTGATGATGCAGGAGGGCAGGATGATCGCATTCGGTCCTAAGGAAGAAGTTCTGGCGCGGGTCAGCCGGACCGAGGCAGCGCGCACTCCAATTGCCGAGCGCGTGGCTCAGCTTAAGGTCGTGGTCGACGGGAATGCGGCGGAATAGGCCGGAAGGAAGATCGTGAGCAAAGTTATTAGTGAATCCAAACGCTCCCTCAATCGCCATGTGGCGGTTGTCGGCGCGCTGTCCATTGCGTTGGTTTGCGGCATCGGCGGGTGGGCGGCGACGACGGAACTTTCGAGCGCCGTCATCGGCGAAGGCGTCGTTGTCGTCGACGGCGACGTCAAGAAGATCCAGCATCTGACGGGCGGTATCGTCTCGGAACTTCTGGTCTCTGAAAACGAGCATGTGTCGGCCGGACAGGTTTTGATACGGCTTGATGGAACGGCGACAAGAGCACAGCTGTCGATTGTCGAGAGCACGCTTGCTCAGCTTTATGCGCGCCGCGCCCGTCTCAAGGCGGAGCGGGTCGGCGCCGAGTCGTTCGAAGTCGACGAAAACCTCAGCGATCTGACATCCAGCACCGCGGCGCAGCAGCTGCTTGACGGCGAGCGGAAGTTGTTCGACAGCCGCAGGTCAGCGCTGATTGGAATGAAGAGTCAGCTGGCGTCGCGCAAGGATCAATTGGGAGAGCAGATCAAAGGCTTGGTAGTTCAGATCAACGCCACCGGCGATTCCCTTGGTTTGATCGAACAGGAGCTCGAAGCCGTCGATGTTCTCTACAAGAAGGGTCTGGTGACGCTTCAGCGTTTGAATACGCTCAAGCGAGCCCGCGCCGATCTCCAGGGTAACAGCGGTCAGGAAATCGCTGCAAAGGCGGAGGCCGAAGGCAAGGCGATCGAAATCGACCGGCAGTCGATTCAGCTGGATGAGGATCGTCGTTCGGAGATCGCAAAGGACCTGACCGATGTCGAAGCTCAGATCGCCGAGAATGAGGAGCGCCGCGGCACTGCGCTCGATCAACTCCGCCGTCTCGACATCACCGCGCCGCTCAGCGGCCGCGTTCACGAATTGTCGGTGCACACCGTCAATGGCGTTATCGAAGCGGGTCAGACGCTGGGGCTCGTTGTTCCGGAAAACGACGATCTTACCGTCCAGGCGAAAATCGCCACCCGCGATATCGATCAGGTCCATGTCGGCCAATCCGTCGATGTGCGTTTCAGCGCTTTTGATCAGCGCACGACGCCCGATGTGCAGGCGGTGATCACCTCAATTGCGCCTGATATCGTCAAGGATGAGCGGACGGGGATCAGCTATTATCCTGTGCGCGTCAAGCCGGAGGCTCAAAGTATCGCGAAGCTGAAATCGATAAAGCTCTATCCGGGCATGCCGGCCGAAGTCTTTATCAAGATCGGCGACCGCACCGTCATCTCTTATCTCACAAAACCGCTGACCGATCAGATGCAGCACGTATTTCGTGAGGAGTGATTGGCGCTCCTCGGCACCGTTGCGGCGTGTCGAGGCAGCTGCTATCCCCGGTTGGATGTAAGGCTGATTTGCGCACTGAAGCGGGCGTGACTATCTGTGCTTGATGATATTGTCTCAAGCCTGCTGCAAGTTTGGCTTCAAGGGCCTGCCAGCCGTTCCACAAGGTTCTCCTGCCGGGTGACGTATAGCTCTTGCCGAGATATGGTTTTTGTCATGATATGTTTGCGGCTTTGGCGAGCGGCGCCGACCGAGAGGCGACCGGTATCGGGTCTGGTTCTGCTTTTAGCCTGCCTCGTGATGGTTTTGATGACTGAAAACAGTGATGCCGAGAACCTTCCACCGCTGAAAATAGTGGCTTTCGGAACATCGCTGACAGCGCGCGGGGGATGGCAGCCCGACCTCCAAACAAGGCTTTCTGCCTGCCTGCAGAGATCTGTGAAAGTCGAGAGCGTCGCAAAGAGCGGCGAGACGTCGGAGTGGGCTTTGACCCAGCTGGACCGGGTCGTTGCCGAGCAGCCGGATATTATTCTGATCGAGCTCTACGCCAATGACTCGACATTGCATCGGTTCGTGTCCCTGGCGCAAAGCCGAAAGAATATTGCCGATATTCTCGATCAGCTTCATCAACGCCTGCCGCGGGCACGGATCATTCTCATGGCGATGAATCCATTTTCAGGACTGCGGGGGCTGATCCGTCCTTTTGTCGGTAGCTATATCTCGGCTCATCAGGCGGAGGCACGGAAACGGGGCCTGGAGTTTATCGACCACCGCCCCGTTTGGGAGAGTCTGACCCCTGACAATCTGGCCGCTGCAATTCCTGACGGCGCACATCCGCGACCCGAAGTCGCTTCTAAAATCATTGTGCCCCAACTCGTCCGGCACATAGCCGACCACGATTGCGGAGAATGAATCTCCCCCGCCTGAGGATGTCTGCACCTGTCGACGGGATCAACCTGCTCCGAGATAACCCTTCAAATAGTTGACCAGCGACGTCCGGCCGGCATCGGACACGTCTTGATGAGAGGGGCTCTCCAGGTCCTGGAGGAGATAGTCTTTGAGTTCGTCGTCATTCTGGGCGACATAGATGCCTGGCCGGCCGACAAGCTGGCTGACCGTGGCAAGCTGGTGATCGTTTCGGTGCTCGCCAAGAGCCGCCTTCCGTGGAACGAGAATGATCGGTTTGCCGAAACGTTTCGCCGTGAGGACGGTGCCGATCCCCGCGTGAGAGACGATGACAGTCGCATCGCGGAAGACCCTATCGAAGTCCGCAGGCTCGATATTCTTGATCCATTTCATGTTCTGTGGCGTGTAGGTGCCCTTGCCGATCTGCGCCAGAACCGGCCTAGTCAATCCCTGTGCGAAACTGTCGACAGCCTTGATGAGGCGATCAAAGGGCAGCTGCGTTCCAACGGTGACAAGGATCAAAGGACAGCTCCTGCGTAATGTGGGCCATCCGGCCGCGAAAGATGTTGCCATTGCGTCAGCCAGAGAGTCGCAATATGGCCAGCCAGTTTTCCGGAGAGGGACAGTTTCTCCACATTGGCGACGCTATCGATCCAGATCGTCCGCTTGCCCGTCAACTTGCCGGCAAGCAGGCAGAAAAGCCCAGGTGCTGCACCTGTCGAAATGACAACGTCCGGCCTGTGTTTGATGACAATGGAGAAGGCGCTGAAAAAGCAGCGGATGGACATTGTGATCGAGTCGCGGCTGCAATCGGGAAGCACCAGTCCATCCTTGATGTCGTATTTGGCGAGCAGTCCCGGGATTGTCGTTGCAAAGACGATATCGCAGCCTTCGAATGCGCCGCGCATGGCCATCAGCTGCTCCCAGTGACCGCCGCCGGAGGAGGCGGCGAGGACTTTCAACTTTTTCTCAGCCATAGAGAGACCTCGTATTGAGAATTGCGCTAAAGTGGTCCGCATTGAAGCGGACCGCCGTGTATTGTTTCGATACTCTACATTTCGGGTCGGATACCAGCTCTTAATATGAACTCATACTGCTGGTCTTCGACCAGAATTCGGCATAATCGGTTTTCGTGGCTTGCGCCTGAAGGAACTCGGCGAGGAATCCTTTGGCAAGCACACGACCATAAGCGGCCAAAGCACGACCGGTGCCAACATCAAACCAGCCTCCATCATCGCGCCGATCATGATCATCAGCATGACTGCGACTTCCTTCGCCTGAACTTCGTTTAGCGCGGCGCCCGACGATACCGTCGTTATGCGTTCTCCAAGCCGTTTGAACAAGAATGCAACCCAGGCGATTGTCCCGGGCACGCCAATGTTGAGCGCGAGCTCCAGATAGGTGTTGTGCGTCGATCTCGCATCAAACGTCACACGGACGAACTGTTCCATGATCTCGGGTTGTCGAAACAGAGCGAACCCATATCCGAAAATCGGTTTGTCGTAGACAAGCGGAATCAGTTGCTCCCAGATGTTCGTTCGGCCGGAGAACGTCAAATCCTTGCCGAAGGCATCCGCGATCAGTTGCGCGGCGCCGAGATAGGCCGACGCGCCGACAAAGCCGAGGATAAGACAGAGAAAGAACAGAAAGAACGATCGAACGCCGGAATTTCCGATCTTGAACATCATCTTCAGACCCGCGAGTGTCGCAAGCCCCATTGCCAACATGACGACGGCCGTCGACGATCGCGAGACGGCGATCAACAAAAGCATCAACAACAAAGCGGTCCAGCGCAGCAACGTCCGATATCGAAGCTTGGCGGATGGCAAGCCGATGGAAACCACGACGACGAACGCGACCGCAAAAAATTGCCCCATCGTGTTCTTATGGTAAAAAAGCCCTTTGACCATGCCGGCATAAGAACCGCCCATGATAGCAAAACGCGGGAAGGCGACCGTATACAGGACGTTGGCAAAGGCTGCAAAAATCGCGAAGTTTGTAAGTAGCCTGAATGTCTCGACGCTGCCGTAGCGACGTCGGTAGAGCAGCGGCGCGATTGTCAGCACCGTCACGGCGGCGACACCGCGCGCGGATGCGCCAAAGCTGATCGATAGAGCGAGGGATATGAGCGAAAAGCCAGCCACAACGATGACGAGAACCGGAATCCTTCGAAAATAGGACAGAAACCGGTTTGGCTCCAGGATGAAGTAAACGCCCATCATCGGAATCAGGGAATAGAGCATCAGCTTCTGCGGAAGCGGATCCACAGATATCCCGTCATCGAAGTTCGAGGGATAACCGTACCACATTCCGGTTGCACGCAAGAGCGTGATATAAAGCATGACCGTGAGGAGCCAACGGACCAAGGTTTCTTTCTCGATGCCATGACGTGGTCGCGATCGCGCCGCTTGCCGCGTCAAGCTGATGTTCCCGTTCGGAACATAAGTAGGGCCGAAACTCATCCGAGAGCGCTCCTGCAAACAGTATCAGAGGGCGGCATTGGGTCTGTATTCCTGGTAGGCATGCCCAAGGATCCCGTTGACCATGCCTGCGCCGCGCAAAACATGAGTGAGCGCCCGCATGCCCCAATAGGGTGAAATCAGAATCGCCGGCAGCATGGCCACCCCGAGCATTACTCTCGTGGCGCCATAGGCCGCGCGATAGAGCCGGCGCTTGAGGTTGCCGTGCAGGACCTCGCTGACGGCGAAAGTGTTGCCTAGCCGGTATTGTCGCTGCAGCACCCACTTCCAGGTCATGCGGCTGGCGGGAACGATATCATAGACGAGTGCCTTATCAGCCCAGAATACCTGCATGCCGCGGCGAATTGCCTGATTGAAAAAGAGATAGTCAGTGCCCCCGGTGAAGCGCATTTTCTCTTCGAAGCGCAGATTCCATGAGCGGATGAGGCGATAATCGAACATGACATTGTTCGAAGCCGCATAGGAAATGCGCTGACCGTCCTTGTTCATCTTGCGCTCAAAAACCCTTGCCTTGATGAAGTATTCAGGTGGATTCTCGGGATAGACCGGCTGGACAGGACCGTAGACGCAATCGGCGCGGTTTTTCTCGCGGGTCTCCAGCATTGCATCGAGCCAGCCATCGACGGGCCATTCGTCATCATCGAGAAAGCAGAAGAGGTCCGTGCCGGCAGGGGCCGAATCGAGCGCTCGGTTGCGGGCAAAGGGTATGCCCTGGTTGGGTTCGACGACATAGATAAGATCATAGGCGCCCGTTTGGCCGAAGCCCTCTACCGTGGCTCTTGCGCTGCCAGCGGCATCATTGTCGACGATCACCATCGTCAGATGATAGGGACGATCCGAATGCTTCGTCTGGCGTGTCATCACGTCGAGCAGCTTGGCGATGCCATCCAGCCGCCGATAGGTCAGCACGCCGACGGCGATGTTCAACGGCGACGCGCCTTGCCGATCAGATGAAGGCGCCAAGGTCTCTTGCTGGTCCATCACTGTCCTCTCCGCAGCATAGCGCCCAAACGCTTGCACGCGGCCATCAGGGCCACTTCGTTTACGGCGTCATCACCAAACGGACCACCTGCCACCGTGCTTCGAGCTTCGCTCCTCAGCTTCAGGAGCGACGTCGTTTCGGCGATGCCGCCGGCCACCAGGCTCTTGCCGAGCGCATGCAGCCCATCATAGCGACGTGCCAGTTCCAATCCTGTCGCGATCATGATCCGCGGGCGCAGTGTTTTCGCCCTGCTCGTGCCCGTATAGCGGTTCGAAGCATGAATGCGCTGAAAGGTCAGCGGTGTTTCGACGATGGCGCCGCGACCCAGATACGCGGCCGCAAACTTGATGTAATTGTCGCTGAGGACGACGTCTTTCGCGACGGACATCGGCAGGATCTGGGACAGCAGTTCGCGGCGGAAGGTCAAGCCTGAAGTCGGCACGGGGAGCGAGGGGAAACCGCCTCGGCGCAGAGTGTCCCGCTTGTCGAACAGCGTCACTTGCAGGTCCGCGGGAGGCTGGTCGCCGTCATCGGTCGTGACGCGGTCGAAGCACCAGTCGATCTCGTTGCGGTCGTAGATCTCGGCGACGCGCATGAGTTTGCTGGGCAGAAACGCATCATCGGCATCGAGGAGAAAAAGGATATCGCCGCTTGCGGCCGCAAAACCGGCATTGAAGCTTGAGGCTTGGCCGCCATTCTCTTTCAATACGGTCAGGATCCGCTCGCCGTATGAAGCAAGGATTTTTCGGGAATCATCAGTGGAGCCATCGTCGACGACGATCACTTCGAAATCCGGATAGGCCTGCGACAGAACACTGTCGATGCAGGGACGCAGATACTGGCCGTAATTGAAATTGTTGATGAGTACCGATAATTTCACCGCACGACCTCCTGCACCAGTCGACCAGAATGATTTCCTGCCGGTGCGTATCGGCGCAGCCCGGCGCGGTAGCCACGCATGTAGTAGTACTTCCAAATGGCCCAGAACCTCTTCTTTGATCGCGGCAAAGGATAAAGAAGCGCCGCCCGAACCGCCCAGTTGGCACTTTCAATCCAGGTCCGCAAGGGCACCCCGCCGATCCTTACACCTTTGGGAATGTCCTCGGCGAAGAGCGCAGGCATTCCATAGCCAAGACGTTCCCCACGTTTCTGGACCCAAGCCTCTGTCACGCTCGAGGCGGGAATCCAATGATGAACGGTGGCCTCAGCGCACCGATATGTTTTCACGCCGTTTCGGGATAGGCGGGTGACAATTTCCGTATCCTCTCCCATCGCGAAAAGACCTCCTGGAAGAGGCCCGATGTCCTCGCGGAACCGTATAGTGCTGCCGAGCAGTTCACGACGCACGGTCGTGTTGGGACCCCAGATTTTTGTCGGGTCGCACGGGCCACTGGATTCCTGGTCGGCTATGGCGAAGGTGGATCCCATGGGAATCCAGTCCAACAGCGGATCTCCATGGGGATAATGCTCCCAATTCGGGAGGATGCGACCGCCGACAACGCCGTAATCCGGATTCACCTCTGCGCACTCCGCAATCGAACTCAACCAACTCGCATCGGCCTCGATATCGTCGTCCGTAAAAACGATCAACGCTCCTCGAGCTATCGCCAAAGCGGCGTTCATAGCTCCTGATTTTCCTGGCCGGGCATGATTGACAACAACCATTGGAAGCTTCTCCGTATATTGGTCGAGAAGCTGCTGTGTTTCGTCTTCACTGTTGTTGTTGACGGCAATCAGTTCCCATTGGTCAGCCGGAAGGTTTTGGCCCAGCATCGAATCCAGCATCTGCTGAAGCCGTCTGCTAGCGCCATTAAAGGACGAAAAGATGACACTAATTTTTAGATTCGCTGTCAAACCGAGCCGCCTCCCGAAGTGCGAAAATCCTGCCCCCTGCCTTGGCAGATGGAGCACTTCCTGTCGATGCCGTGGTTTGGGACTGTCATCACTTGGCACCAAGCTGAGAATGGACCGTTTTATTCATCGCAGATCTCTGCTTCAAAAATTGGCGCAGGATTCCCTGTCTCACCGACTGCGCCCAGAGCAATTTGAAGCGAAGGCCGCTTAGGGGGAATCTCTTGACGACGACGCTGGCCGGCGCCATCAGAAGCCATCTCAGGGCGCTAACAACCGGCAGGCCGGCGATTTTCATTTTGCTCTTGAACAGGTCCGGCCGAACGATAACCAAACCCATGCCATAGCGCTCGCCGCGTCGCAAAACCCAGCCTTCCTTCACATAGCCCTTCCTTACAATGTGCCGAACCCCGGGATGTCGCGAATGAAACGCCTTGGCTCCATTCTTCTCCAACCTCAGAGCGAAAGCCGTATCCTCACCCATGGGGAATTGAGCGACAGTGGCATCCGGGCCGAGGCCGTCGTGTACGATATAACCAGTCCCCAATATGGAACGGCGGAAGGCGGAATTCGGTCCTGAGATTAATGCCGCCGAAATCGGACCCTCGGGAAGATCGCCATTGAGAGCATAAAGAATTCCCAGGTGCCCATACTTGATCAACCACGGTGCCGGCTTTTCCTCCCATTCGGGCGTGATCAAGCCCCCGAAAATGGAAAACTGAGGTTGCTCCTCCGCCAAGATCAGAAACTGCTCGATCCAATCCGGCGCGGGGATGACATCGTCATCAGTTAAAATGACGAGTTCCCCCTCCAGGTGGCGGAAGCCCAAAGTCAATGCATGTTGCTTGCCTTGTTTTGGCTCGAAATAAACTTCCAGCGGAAGCCGCTCCTTATAGGAATTCAGGACTGCTGCAGTGTTGTCGCTGCTGTTGTTATCGACCGCGACGATTTTCCATTCTTTTTTCGGTATGGTGGCAGCGCAGAGTGCGTCAAGCATCGTTGGCAGGGTCTTCTCTCCATTGTAAGTCGAGAAAAGTATTGTTACCTTGACTTTGCTCATTTGCTGCTCCGGACCCCATTTCGGTCGGATCGCCTCACAGTACGGCTTCAGCTCACGCCTTGCCGGTGACTTGGGCCTCCGATAGAACGCTGTCGATGCGTGGACGCAAATACTGCCAAAAATGACTGATGGGCACTGATAGTCTCAAATTCCTGCCTCCTGGGCAATCGATCACTGTACCACCGTTTGAGACACGTACCGGCGAATTCCGGCGCGATAGCCACGCATGTAGTAATATTTCCAGATCGCCCAGAAACGTTTCTTCGATTGCGGCAGGAGATAGAGCATTGCTGCCCGGAAAGCCCATTGCGCGCTTTCGATCCAGGTCGGAAGCGGAACTCCGCTTAACCTCAGCCCTCCAGGTACCTCGTCGGGAAAGAGCGCCGGCATGCCGTAGCCAAGCCGCTCCCCTCTTTTCTGTACCCAATCCTCCGTCACGCTCGACGCTGGAATCCAATGATGGACGACGGCCTCGGCGCATCGATAGGATTTGGCGCCATTGGCTGCCAAGCGAATGACGATCTCGGCATCTTCACCCATGGCAAATATCTTTCCGGGAAGGGGACCTATATCCTCTCGGTAGCGCACGCTTGTTCCGAGCAGTTCTCGTCTGACGATTGTGTTCGGACCCCAGACTTTTGTCGGGTCACAGGGCCCGCTTTGTGTTTCGTCGACGATCGCAAAGGTGGAACCCATCGGAATCCACTGGATAAATCGGTCTTTTGGCTCTTTCTCCCAATCAGGAACAATTCTGCCGCCGAAGATGCCATAACTCGGATGGGCTGCGGCGCAGTCGACGATTGCTTTCAGCCAGTTTGGTTCGGCGCGGACATCGTCATCCGTAAAGACGATGAGATCCCCCTTAACCCGGTCCAGGGCCATGTTCAGCGCACCGGACTTTCCTGGCTTGTGCTGTTGGAGGATGGTGATGGGAAGTTTGTCGCAATAGGATTTCAAAAGATCAAACGTGCGGTCATTGCTGTTGTTGTCAACAGCAATCAGTTCCCACTGATCGTGGGGAAGCTCCTGGCGCACCAGGGAGTCCAGAGTATGGCGCAGCCGGCGGCTGGCGCCGTTGTAAGATGAAAAGAGCACGCTGACGAGAAGATTCGCCATCTTTAACCAACCCTTTTGGTGAAATCGAACGAGAAAAGCCTCATAATTTAGTTGCCTTCGCTATGTGCATCGGAGTCTATGCAGGATTCGACCGCGCCCCGCCGAAAAATTCGCGCCGATAACCCTGGCCGAGAACCCTCAGCCTGCGAAAATTGCGCAACAAGCGTCGCGGCTTCAGAAGCACGCCGCGATTGAGAAAATACTGCCGCATCAGACTCGGCGCCCGACTATGCGATCCGCCATGGGCGACCCGGTAGACCGCCCCGCGAAAGGGGAGTTTGGCGAGCGGCGCTCCGCGTTGGGCGAGAATATCTGCAATGCGCACATGGCTGCCGAGCATCGACTTGATCCAGTCAAGCGAAGCGTCCTCGAACCGCTGCGGCAATTCATAAAGATCGGCGCGAATGATCAGCGACGTCCCGCAGAGATGGCTGAAGTCATCATGACCAAGCAGGAAATTACCGCCGTCGTCCCAGATGTAACCATGGTCAATCGTCCAGCCGTTGGCGTTCTGATTTTCCGCAGCATGCTGGACGATACGGGAGCTAACGAAATCATCATCGTCGACAATCATGAAGAAACGGCTGTCGGCGGCGGCCAGCATCCCGCTCAGGACGCGCCGGCCCTTGTCGGCGCGGAACGCATCAAGGAAGTCTTCCTTGCTGCCTTTGCCGAGTTCATGCATGTCGTTAGGGGGAAAGGTCACGCGAACGGCGGAAAATTTCTCCGGCAGATCAGGTAGATCGGCGCCTTCGTTGGCTACGATGATGCCGCGCCAATCTCCATTGGTCTGATTGGAAATGGAGGCCACGGTCTGGCCGAGATTTGCCTTCAGCTTGCTCCAATCGCGCGCGTTGTCCTGATGTCGGACCGGGATGATGAAGGTGACAAGTGGCATCGAATTCCCCTTAAGCCCGCAGGCCCACAGCTTCTTTCTCAGCGGCGCGGTCCTGGCCAGCCTGCTGACGCGCCCACTCGATCCCGTCTTCGAGCGATGTCGCCTTATAGGAAAGGTCGGTTCCGCCGGAGAATGCATTCATGAAGCGGCGGATCTTTCCATAGCTGTTGTCCAGTACCGCATGCGGACGGCCGAGCAGCAGCGAGCAGATATGGACGTGCAGGCGATCGGTCACAATCGCGCGGGCACGGGAGATCTGGCTGATGCCGCGCTCGAAGCGGTTATGAGCCGCAGCGTCCAGTCGGCGCAAGGCAACTTCGCTCGGCTTCAATGCGAAATAAGCCGAAGCTACGCCCAGTTTCTTGGCGATATTTACCTTACGCTTCGATTCGGTGATCCAGTCTTCCACAGGAATATCGGAAGGAATCTTGCGATCACCGCCGCCAACCCGTTCCGCATCCTCGCGCAACATGGCGAGGACGGGGATCTGCGTTGCCCTTTCCGGCAGCGGACCGATGGCGAAAGCCATGTCCGGGCATAGCCGCACGGTGCAGTCAAAGTGCTTCTCGGAAAACTCCTTCGATTCTTCGTCGCGCACCAGCAGCACGAAATTCTTGTGGCGCCCGATGGCCCGCTTCGATTGCTCGATGCGCTCAGCCGAACTGTAGTGGATCGACTGCGGAAACTGGATGATCTGCCGATCCGGGAAACGTTCCATGATCATCTCGCGGAAATCCTGGTGGGCGACCCAGATATCGCCGAAATTGCCGCCGCCGTGAATGAAGATCGGGCCTGTGGGAACCCGCCGTTTCAGTTCTTCGACGGAGAAGTCGTGAAGCCTGGAAACATAGTCCGGACGCTTGCCGAAGCGATCACGGAGATAGGCCATCTCTCCCAGCCAGATCGCCGAGTCGCCGCAATTGCGAATGTCAGGAAAATCGAGAATCGCAAGCGGTTCATCGCGCGAGACATAGTCCTTCAGGCAATCATGGATCATGCCGTTGAGTTTTGCGATCAGCTCCGATCTGGATTGGCTGGTCATTCTGCCTCTCTTGTTGGTGTTCGTTTAACTTCAGGCCGACTTAGGTACGGCAATACGTTTTGCTTTTGACAGGAACTTGACAATGATGCGGTGGACTTCGGTTTCCGGGCCGTTGGGCTTCTTCATAGCGACCCAAAGAACAAAGCTCGATCCGAGATAAATGATGCCGCCCGTAATGACGAGGAAGGCAAGATACACGGCCAAGTGCAGCTTGTCGGCAGGCATGCTGACCATATGCGACAATCCCCACACGCCGGCCGCCATCAAGGCGACGCTGGCAAGCGCGCGGAAGTTCGCTGCGAGCTGCTGGAAGAACGGCAGATTGATCAGGCGCTTGACCAGAAGCATGTTGACCACGGTGGAAATCAGACCCGTCAACACGCGCGCATAGACCACGCCCGGCAGCCCGTACAGCATCAGACCGGCGATGATAATCGGAATGCGGACCACCAGCATTTGCGTGTCGCGGATGAACAGCATCTTGGTATGGCCCTTCGCCATGCCGAGCGGCTGAACGAGCGAACCCAGCGTTTGCAAGGCGAAGACCGATGCTAGCGCCTGGACGATGAAGATTGCCGGGACCCACTTCTCACCCAAGGCAAGCCTCATCATCGGCTCGGCCACCACGGCCATACCGATCCCGGCCGGGAGCGCCACGGCCGCCAGCAGCGCCTGGGCACGCTGATAAGCTGCGATCAGCCGGATCGGATCATTGCGGACTTTCGAAAAGCCTGGATAAATCGTCTGGTTCAACGGCGCCGTGGCTTCGCGCGTCGGCAGCGTCGAAAGGGTGTTGCCGACAGTATAGTGGCCAAGCTGCGTGGCGCCCAGCATCTTGCCGATCAGCAGATATTCGATCCGCCAGTTCAGCGTGTTGACGATCTGACCGGCCGTCAGCCACACCGAGAACGAAAACAATTCGCGCGCGTGCCGAAAGGTGATGCGCGGCCAGAACGGCAGGACGGTGTAGGAAACGATGATATTGGTCACCTGATAGGCGAGGGTGCCGATCACGAGCGCCCAATAGCTATGATAGACGGCCGCAATTCCCACCGTGACGATAAATCCGACCAGCTTTTGCGAGACGTTGAGGACGAATTCCTGCCAGAAGATCAGATCGCGCTGGAGCATGACCCGGCGCGGATTGGCGAGCCCGCTCAGGAGCAGGCTGAAACTCAAGGCAAGCATCACGCTCGTCAGCCGCGGCTCGTTATAGAATTCGGCGATTGGATAGGACGCGGCGGCAAACAGCAGCGCCAATATCGCGCTTCTCGTCACGCTCAAGGTCCAGACCGCGCTGAAGTGCGTTTCGCTTGGCGACTCGTGGCGGATAAGCGCCTGATTGAGGGAGAGTTCGGTGACCGAACTCAGGATCACCTGGATCGTCGTTGCAATGGCGACGAGACCGAAATCGGCCGGCACCAGATACCAGGCAAGCACGAAGGTGCTGAGCGCCGAGAGCCCGTTGACGATGGCGCGGGACAAACTCAGCCACATGCTGCCCTGAATCAGCCGGTCGGTAACACTGCTCATGGGCGAACGGCTCCTGAGGTCGATAACATTGACCATTTCAGCAAGTCGGTATCGGCGGAATTAGAAAGCATCATGCCTTATTGCCTCGTCACGGGATCATCAGAGGGCGCTGGCCGTCTTGTTGGAAAAATCCTGTTTCAGCCGATCCAGCTGGACCAGCATTTTTTCGTGCGCCCTTACGATAGCCTCGTCGGAGCTGAGCTGTCCCGGCTTTTCGGCCACCCGCTGCAGCGTCTTGACAGTCGAGCCGAAGACAAAGTTGCCGGTCAGTTGCCGGATGCGGCGGTGACGGAACGTTATATTCTTCAACAGATATGTGTTTTTGCGCACCAAAGCTGCGCCTGCTTCGACGAGGTTGGACGGGCCGATCGGGTCGAAATCGATCTCCAGATCGAGCGCACTCGCCCAGTCGTACCACTTGGCGCGATTGCCCGGCGCAATCGGCCGGATCGCGCGCCAAGGAACGCGCAGCGCATCGGAGATGATGCAGCCATGCATTGCCTCGGAAACGACCTTGTGCGATGCGCTGAGTTCGGTCAGAACCTTTTCCACCGACCAGCGCGGATCGATATAATGGATGCCGGCAAGGTCGCAGACCTTGTCCCAGCTGCCGTACATGGCGCTTTCGTAGTGCGGCATGAAAGAGACGGGGTAGCGCTTCTCAACGCTTTTTGCATCCCAGCAACTGCGGGTCAGGATGCCCGAATCGCCGATGGCGTAGCTCGGATCGATGCCGAGGGCCTCGGCGGTCTTTTTTCCGCGCACGAAATAGAAGGTCCAGTTACCGTCGACCTTCGGCGCGTTGGTGTAACCGCCATAACCCGAGCCGAAGACGATCTTCTGTATGTTCGGGTCGAAATTGTCGTAGAGGATGGACCCGATGCCGAGAAAGAGCTGGCTTTCATCGTCGTCGAAGAAGCCGGGCAGCAGACGTTCCCAGAGCCAATGGTTCAGCTCGTCGCCAAAATTTTCATGTTTCCCGCGATAGGCAAACATCTTCATCGTGCTTCTCCAGTCGGCAAGTGCGTCACGAGCTGCGTGACGGTTTCGTCCTCGCGGGCCATGCGTCCGTAACGCGAAATGATCTTGATGTCGCTGCGGATTATCTTTGCCGGGTTGCCGGCCACGAGCGATCGCGGCGGCACGCTCTTGGTCACCACCGAGCCGGAGCCGATGACGCATTCGTCGCCGATCTCCACGCCGGGCAGGATGATGCTGCGGGCACCGATGAAGCAGCGTTTGCCGATCCTCGTGTGAAGATAGAGCCCGCGTGTGAGGTCGTGGGTTAGGATCGCCGCCTCAAAGGCGACATAGGTTTCGGCGCCGATATGCAGTCCCTTCGGGTTGGTCTTGTCGAAGCGCACGCTCAACGAAAAGCTGGCAGTCGGATCGATGTCCATACCCCAGAATTTCGTGTAATAGAGCCATTTGGCCTTTACGATCCCGTTCCGCAGCGGCCGAAATACGTTCAGTCCCCACTTCGGCTTCTTTCCTGTATGCACCATCAAGTCCGACCCCGGCTGGCAAATTCGTCTAGAACGGAACTGTAATAGTCCTCTAGCATCCCCGTTTGACGACGTATGTCGAAGCGCTCGGCCACCAGAAGCGGTGCCCGCGCGCTGAAGGCTGTCCACAGGGCCTGGTCGTTGAGCAGCTTTCCAACCGCTTCCGCCATGCCCGCGACATCCCGCTCCTCCACGAGATAACCAGTTTTCCCCTCTTCGATCGCTTCGCCCACGCCTCCCGAGCGGAATGCGACGACCGGAGTACCGACGGCTTCGGCCTCCAGATTGGCGAGGCCGAAGGCTTCCGCGTGACCATTGTCGAGGGTCACGCTGCCATGAAGATAGAGTTCCGCACTGGCGAGCAGATCCCTTATCTCTGTCTGCGACAGATTTTCATGGATCGTGACGCTTGGCAAGGAACGACGCGCCATGGCTTCGATTTCCTCCTTCAGTGGTCCCTGTCCGACCATGACGAATTCAACCGGGGTGCCGGCGGCCGCCACGCGTGAGAGCGCGTCGATCATGAAGCGGTGGCCCTTATAGTCGACGAAACGGGCAATGGAAACCACCAACCCCTTTTTTCGTGGACGCGGTTCCATTTTGAAGAGATCGAGATCGATACCGATATGATGGCGAAAGACGCGGTCGGCGCGGAAACCGAGCGCCAGCAACCGCTCCCGGATAAAATCGGAAACGGCGATGTTCCAGCTGTTCCAGCCGGCCATCTCGCTCCGGCCCTTGGCGAAGAAACGCACCTGATTGAAGCCGCCGGGTTTTTTTGGATCGCCGCGATAGGTGGCGTCGAAGCCATGAAACGTCGTGACGAGCGGCTTGCCGGCGGCGCGCGCGAGCGGACCGATGACATAGCCGTTCTTGCCGAAATGGGCATGGACAAGATCGGCTTGGCTGATCGCGGGAAAGAGAAAAGGCAGGCCGACCTGCGGGATTTTCAGAAGCAGCTCACCGGCCCGCGCAACGGGAGACCGACGAATGTCATGAACCGGGACAGTCGATTTTTTCGTATGGGCGGAAGAGATTCGCGAACCGGCAAGAATTTCAGCTTCGAAGGAACGAAATGCCACGGCCTGGTTGAGAACAAATGCCTGGCTGGCAGGCAAAAATTTTTCCACATAAATAACGGCTTTTCTCATGAATCTGTTCGCGTCTCCACTGTCTTTGGCGATCACATTGCCTCTATTGCCCGCTTGATGCCGTCAATCGAACTTCTCGGATCGTTGTTATCGTCGTAAAGATTAACGCGCTTCGTGCATGCCGCGCCGGGGTTGGTGTCCTTCTCGTCAAGCCCGCCATATCTCTCCGACATGCCCCAAACGGTGGCGCCTTGCAAGTCACCACGCTCGGCTGCGACGGTGATCACGTCACCGAAAATCTCCGCATAGGAGACCGGCGTGGAACTCTTGTCGCGATTGAGGAAATGGCAGGACGCATCGAGTTCGGTGATAAAAACCCCGATACCCATATCCTTCAGCGTTGCACAGAATCGGCCCATTCCCTCCGGATCGATCCGATCGAGACCGGGGCGGAAATGCGATTGCAGCCCGACGGCGCCGATCGGCGTCTTTCTGGCGACGAGATCCTCGACAATTTTCAGGATGCGTGCACGCTTCTGTTCGAACACGTCGGATTTTTTCTCCAGGTGCGTCTCATTGAGAACCAGCATCGCGTCGGGATTGGCTTCGTGTGCCATGTCGAAGCTCATGCGGATATAGTCGTCGCCAAGAAGGCGTCGGAAAACGCAGTCCCGCAGATCCGGCACATCATATTCCAACGGCTCGTTCACCACATCCCACGCGTCGATCGACCCCTTATAGCGACCGACAACCTGTTTTATATGACGGTTCATCGCCGCCCGAATGGTCTCAGCATCGGTGATGGCGGACACCCAGTCGGGCGTGCGATACCAGACAAGCGTGTGTCCATAAACCCGCATGTTGTTTTTGCGCGCAAACGCAACGATTTGATCGGCAGGGCCGAAGGAAAAGTTGCCTGGCATCTTTTCCGTTGCCTTCCACTTCAGCTGGTTTCGCGGCGTTATCGAATTGACGTTATCGATGTATATCTGCGACGCAATCGGATTGCCGACATCCGTCGGATCGATCGCCGAACCGAATCGAAACGATTTTCTGTCGGCAAGTGCGCGCAGCCCCGCGGACGGCGGCACCTGCGCCAAAGCCTGACCCGCGCGCGCATATAACAGGGCGAGCGGAACGGAGGCGAGGAAACGTCTTCTATTCATTCTTTCTCTCACTGTTGGCTGTGTTTAACGTCTTCGGCGGAATCGAAGGGCCAAACTTGCGGATTACGATCCATCGCGGCTTCGACCTTAATTAATAGATCGGTACAAATTCCGACGTATTTTCAGCGGGCGCGGATAACGACGGCAATTTCTAGATATCTTTGCATAAGCCAAGATATTAAACCGCTGCGGGAGAGAGCTCGCTATGGAAGATTGGCTTAACTATCTGATGAGCTATGCCGCTTTTTTTATGGCGACTGTTCGCAGCGGCGTATTCCTTCTTGATGATCGTCAGTTCGCGGCGTTTGCTCTCGGCGTTGTCGGCATCATTCTCCTCCTCTTCGGCGCGCTCGTCAGAACCTCGTTGCGATGCGTCAATCGGCACACGTCGTTCGCTCGCTCAACGACGAACTTGCGCAAGCTACTCAGGACCTCAATGTGGAGCGTCTCTGGCGTCGGCCGGTGGTGAAGGGGCCGAACGGCCAGGTCCAGACAGCTTGACGGAGCTTTACAGGATCCTGTCCCGGCATCACGGTGATGCAAGTCGCATTGCCTGAGGTGCGCTGCATGCGGCTCTAGAGTCTTTCCGGGTTAGATTGAAGCATTCTGTTGGCTCAAACGGAGTCGGATGGTCGACCGGCCGGCGCGCGTCGTAGCCCAGTTCTACGGCCAAGCCGGCCGGTCGATCAGCCGGCCCGTTTCAGCCAACCCGAAGGGCCGGGCATCTTTCCGCCAGGATCAAAGGCGATCGGCTCGGACGTACCTTGGGGTATGCCCGTCGCCAATCGCCTTTGCCCTGACGAAAACCTGCTCCGGCAGAATGCTTCAAGCTAACCCGGAAAGGCTCTAATTGCGATTTACTGCCGGCGGCTCTTGATGCGGAAGTTCCGGCTGCGCGCGGTTGGCCGCAATTGCGGGCTCCGGCGCGGGAAGCCATGTTCTGCCGGAAAAGTAATTCCTCGCCCTTTTCTGGGGGGCTGAGATTGCCTCCAGCGAGAGGGTAAAATTGTAGCGCTCCGGATTGAGCACCTCGTGGGTGAAGGCGATATTGGCTCCGAAGCCGTCTTCCTTGACGTCCTTCAAGTTTTTTATCGCATTCAGGGTCTCATGAAAATCGAGCCATTGCGGTTGAAGCAGCATGGTTTCGAAAACTCGCAGGATCGCCGGATCGAGCCGGCCATTCTGATCCGTTCCGGGATTGACGATCTTCACGCGCATGCTGCTGATCGTGCCGGCGGCATCGCCACGAACAATGACGAAGATGGAATTCGCGAGCTGATCCTTCTCGCGCTTGGCGCTGTGCTCGTAAAAGCACTCGAACGTGTCGGCATTGAAGCTGGCCGCCGCCCATTCGCTGGTCTGAACGCCCGCTTGGCGCAGCGCCGCGCACATTGCAGGCCCTGATATGCGCCATGTGCGCAGAAAAGCCGACGCGGTCTGTGCCATGGGCGCTTCGGTGGCATGCAGAGGAAGCTTGTAGGTCGCCGGCGGCTCCGGTCGGGGAAGCGCTTTGGGCGGCGGCGGCTTATCCTCAGGGGGGAAAAGATCCAAGCCGAAATAATGGCCGATCGCCCTGAGGTGTTTCATGTCGTTGGACAGAAGCACCGTTCCGATGACCAGCGAGAGGGAAATCGTCAGCAGCAACCAGAAGATCACGGGAATCCGCGGTTTTCCTGCCGGCTGTTTGGCATACGCGGGCGACGAATTATCGGGCAAGCTTGTCTTCTCCGGCACGCGAGAAGGGTTTCGTTGGTCTGTCTGGATCCCAGCAGTATACATGATCCGGTTAAATATCTTTTGGCTTCGTGTCTGCAACCGAGCGCTCTTTCATCCGAGCCCTCATGAAAAGCGCGCGATCGGTTCGCCGAGAGCGCTTCAACGGCATTTCAGTCGAGAATTCCAATACAGCATTCGGCAATTCGGCGAGAGATAGCCGCGGATCTTGCCGCTTCTGTGGTCGCATAGGGGCGTTGTCCGAAATGAATTGAAATAAATACGAGTGTTTTGAAAAGATTGTTGAATTGACACAGTTATTTTCAGCTCTCAGTCGAGCATATTGAGATATTTAGTATCACTGTCAGGCAAGCTGGCTTAATTTCAGCAATTTTTTCGCGCTTAACGTTCAGAATTATTTGATGAGTTCTAAATTATTTCGAACATATATTTGTATGCTGACGAATTTAGGCGAATTCGATCAAATTTTCGACGTATTAATCGATAGGGTTTGCGTGCAACAGCAGAAAGGAGAGACCATGTCCATCGAGCTAGACGCAACCACCTATATTCACGCCAAACCGACAACTGCGCACTCCTACATCTTGCCCAAGATCTTCGATGTACTGGAGAATCATTTCGACGGCTCAGCGGAAAATGACGTCTTCGATCTCGGATGCGGAACCGGCGGGGCTGCAGCGACTCTTGCGAAAGCAGGATATGATGTCGTCGGCGTCGATCCTTCCAGCGACGGGATTAGCAAGGCCAATATCCGTTATCCCGGCCTGGCGCTGAGCGTCGGCTCGGCCTATGACGACCTGTCCCGGGAATATGGCAACTTCAGCGCCGTTATCAGCCTGGAGGTCGTCGAGCATGTCTACGATCCGAAGAGCTTCACCGCGACGATGTTTGATCTCGTCAAGCCCGGCGGCATCGCGGTGATATCGACGCCCTATCACGGATATCTGAAGAATCTTGCACTGGCTGCGACGGGAAAAATGGACGATCACTTCATGCCTTTGAGGGATCACGGGCATATCAAGTTCTGGTCGAAAAACACATTGCGCACACTGTTGCTGGAGACCGGCTTCGCTAACGTCCGTTTCGAATATGTTGGAAGAATTCCTGCCTTTGCCAAATCAATGATCGCCGTCGCCGATAAGCCGCTTTAGCCGGGCGGCGCGACATTGCGCGGTTCGCCGCAGTAGTCCAGAGGTTGTTCTACTGCGTGCCGTGATAAAAAAACCGTTCTGAAATATTTACTTTTAGTTGCATTCTTGCTTAAACTCTCCATTATACAGCCGGCGTATTGATGAAGCGGGAGACTTAAGCAGATGAAGGCCAAATCGCCGAATTCCATCGATGTCTATGTTGGCAACCGCGTGAGAGTTCGGCGAAAGACGCTCGGCATGACCCAGCATGGCTTGGCCGAACTTCTTGGCATCACCTTCCAACAGATTCAAAAATATGAAAAAGGAACGAACCGGATCGGCGCCAGCCGCCTTCAGCGCATTTCCGAGATCCTTCGCGTGCCGGTCGGCTTCTTCTTCGAGAACGGCGGTTCCGGGCCGATCGAAGGCGAGACGAGCGAATTGAACAAGTTTTTGTCCTCGAAGGAAGGGCTCGCGCTCAATAAAGCGTTCATCGCCATCGAAGATCCCAACATCAGGCAGAAGCTGGTGGCCTTGGCCAAAAGTCTGGCGATGACGGGATTGCCCGACGTCGATAGCGACCTGCAGGATCCGGTTGTACACAACTGAGGATGGACCGTGCTTCATCTGCAGACATTTGGCGATCTGCGGCTGACTGAGTCGGATGGCGAGCCGGTTCGCTATCCGATCAAAGGTCTGTTGATGATGGCCCACATCTATGCGGGTGCGAGCCATGAACTCAGCCGTTATGAACTGGCCCAGTTTCTATGGAGCGACGTCGAGCCCGAATTGGCGCGGCTCAATTTGCGCAAAATGCTGTCCCGCATCCGGGAGATGGACGGCGGACGCACGGAAGTAGCCTTCGATTTCACTGCCACGACGGTTTGCCTCAACAAGGAGGTGGTCTCCAGCGATCTGGATGTCTTTCGGGCCGGCGGCTCGCCGCTGGATCGACTACAGGCGATCGCCGAATCGATGCAGCGCGGCTTCATCGGAAATATCAAGCCGGCGACAAAGCAGATAGATGCTTGGATCAGGGCGCAGCGGGACGCCCATGCGCTGCAATTGCGGCAAGCATTGCTGGAGGCGCTGCCCGATGTGCAAAAGCCGGGTGCTGCGCGCATCATTTCCAGCGCCGCCCTACAAATCCTTGAGCGGGATCCGAATGACGAGCAGGTCAGGACATTGCTGCATCGGCTATCCGGCGGCGCATCGTTCGGCGAGAGATTGCCGGACGGCGGCGGCCAAACAAGGGTGGAGGTGAAGCGTCCCGAGCCCGGCAGCCAGCCGACCGATATCGAACACATATCGCCGATCCCGAGGATCCTTCCCCGTCTGGTGTTGCTTCCCCCGACGGCGAAGCACGCCGATGCCGGACTTGCACTTGCCAACGCCCTGATCGAAGACGTCACAATCGAACTCTGTGCACTTCGGCATATTTCCATCGTCGCTCCGCATACGGCCGGACAGATCCGCCGCGACTCCGAAAAAGCGGCGGTGGTCGCCAGGCACTCGATTGCCTATCTTCTCGACACCCGGTTTTCCGAAGAGGGATTGTTCGCCCAGCTGATCTATTTCCCCACGGATGAGATCGTCTGGGCCAATCGTTTTAAGATGACCCCCGATATATTGCCGCGTCAAAGGCGGGTTATCGCCCAGCAGTTGACCGAGTCAGTGGCGCGTGAGCTGGCTGAAAACGAGGAGGAACGGCTACGTTTCGAAGCCAATCCTGAAGCCTATCACGCCTATCTCGTCGGCTCCAGCCTGATGAGCAAGCTGACGCTGCCGCATATCCGCCGGGCAAGGAAGGCGTTCAAGCAGTCGCTGTCGCATAGGTCGGATTTCTCCCCGTCATTTACCGGGCTGGCAAGAACTTTCACCAGCGAGTGGCTCGTGACGGCGCAGGGAAACAATGAACTGCTGCACCTGGCAGAGCAGCATGCGCTTCGCGCAATCGAGCGAGATCCGGGATCGGCGGCGGGCCATCGCGAGCTCGGGGTCACCAGACTTTATCTCGGTGATGTGGATGCCAGCGTCGCAGCCCTTCACCTGGCGGAAGAGCTCAGTCCGCATTTTGCCGATGTCATCTACAGTCATGCCGACACGCTCGTGCATGCATCCCGCCCCGGCGACGCGCTCGCCAAGATCAGAAAGGCAATTTCGCTCAATCCGATCGCACCTGACGCCTATCTCTGGTGTGCCGCTGGAGCCAGTTTCTTTTTGGAACAGTACGAGGAGGCCATCGCCTATGTCGAAGCGATGAAAGACAAAGCGCCGGCCCATCGTATCGCCGCGGCCAGTTGCGCAATGATCGGCGATCGAAAACGGGCACTCTTCCATCGGCAGCGCGCCGAAAGCATCAACCCGGTGTTCGACGTCGAGAAGTGGCTCGCCATCGTTCCCTTCAAGGAGCACTGGCAAAAAGAGCTATATCGGGAGGGCCTGTTGAAGGCTGGTTTTTAACAATAGCTGAGGGGCATTACATGGCGAAAGCTGTCATTATAGGAATACCGGGCGAGGAAGGTCTTTGGCTCGCCGATCTCGACGCAGGAACCGTCAAACCGCTCAATCCGACGGGGGAATTGGCGACTGCGAGCAGCCTGCGCAAAGCCGGTGGCATATTCGTGAAGGGCGTCGATTTGGCCGTCGCCGTTTCGTCGGCGCAGGTCGCGCTTTCCGGTCACGTCGACGGCTGAGCCAGCATTCTGACGGACCGGTCCATATATTCCGACAGGATCATATCGCCGCGGGAAACTCTTTCCCGCGTCGAGCCTTTTTTAGCTCGGTTCGGCATTACCAGGATTGCACGACATACCGGGCTTGATGACATCGGAATTCCCGTCTGGTGCTCCTATACCCCGAATTCACGCTCAATCGTGATTGCTCAGGGGAAGGGGCTGACCGATATCGACGCCAAAGTATCCAGCGTCATGGAGGCTGTGGAACGGGCAGTTGCCGGCGAACCTTTCGTTGATCCTGTCCGCGATACCTCGTTCGGTCTGCAGGCGATGGGGCACAAGATCGATACGCTGAGCTGCCTGATCGCCATGCATAAACCCGACCTCAGGCCAGACGAGGAGACGGAATGGGTGGCCGGCATCAACATCCTCACCGGCGAGCCGGTTTATATCCCTTTTGAAGCGGTGCTGCTCGACCGCACGCGCGATGCGCGATACTGGATGTCATCTGATGGCTTGGCATCTGGAAACAATTTCGAGGAGGCCGTTTTCCACGGCGTGCTCGAGCGGATTGAGCGGGATGCGACCGTGCTGTGGCAGGTTGGCGGGGAAAGGGATCGTTATGCCGGCTGCGTCGATCCCCGCGGCTTCAAGGATGAAGCACTGACCGGGTTGATCGACAAGATCGAAAAATCAGGATTGGCGCTCCGGCTCTTCGATATCACAAGCGATCTCGCCATTCCCTGTTTCACCGCCATTCTGGGTCCCAGGGACTCCGTTCCAGGCCAGCCGGATCGCCAAGGCGGCAGGGACATTCGACTCGTCGAGGTGACCGGCGGTACGGGAGCCCATCCGTCTCCCGTGCGCGCGGCCATCCGGGCGGTAACGGAAGCCGCACAATCCAGGCTCACCTATATCAGCGGAGCCAGGGACGATATTTCTCCCGCCACGTTCTCGAGATCCTTGCCGCCGCTCATGCGGCGAGCCTTCGACGCGGTTCCGATCTCGCCGGCTGCCGGTCCTGTCCGCCACCGAACGCCGGGACATCGGGATCTGACGCATTTGTTGCAGCATGTGCTGGAGGCTTTGCGGAACAAAGGGATCAACTCGGTCATCGCCGTACCCCTCAGCGACGACACGCTTCCCTTTGGCGTCGTAAAGGTCGTTATCCCCGAACTCGAAAATCCGGAGGGGTCGCGTGCTCGCCAGTTTGGAACAAGGGCGCTCGCGAGAGCGATAGGCTTTTGAAGGTCATTTTCGCGGGTCCCAGTCTTCCCGACGCAGGCTCACTTGCCGGCGAGGGGATACGCGTCCTGCCGCCCGCCACGCAGGGCGATGTTTTGGCTGTGGTGGAACAGGGTGCCAATGTCATCGGTCTGATTGATGGCGGTTTCGAATACGCCGCGCCGGTCTGGCATAAGGAAATTCTCCGTGCTCTTTCGCTTGGCGTGACTGTCCTCGGAGCGGCAAGCATGGGCGCGCTGCGCGCTGCGGAATGTCATTCGTTCGGGATGATCGGGATCGGCCGCATTTTCGAAGACTATCGGACGGGTCGGCTGGTCGACGATGCCGCCGTTGCACTCCTGCACGCGCCGAGCGCGCTGGGCGGCAAGCCGCTGACCATACCGCTGGTCAATGTCTGCGCCACGCTTGATGCCATGGAAAGGAATGAGTTGCTCGCAGATGGGCTGCGCCAGGTCATTGAAGACGCCGCGAACGCAATATTCTTCAAGAGGCGGACGTGGCGGGCAATCGTCGAGCAATGCGCTGACGTAGCCGAGCCAGATCGCCCGCACCTTCTGGCCACTCTCGTGTCGCATTCCGTTGACCAAAAACGCATCGATGCATTGGAATTGGTAAAGATGGTGCAGTCGACCGCCGATATTCGCGTAAATGCCGGTTTGTCCTGGAAACTGCGCGAAACCTCGTTCTCCACACGGTCCGCATTGTGAAGCGAAGACGACGATCGTCACCGAGGGTTGTGTCACGCTTTTTTCACGGGCTCGACCACGTCAGCCCGCGTATCATTCCTTCTATTCGTTGGAGAAATGGACATGGGCGTGACATCGACTATTGAACTAGATGGAGATCTAGGGGCGAAAGACGCTCTGGACGAACTGGTCGCATTGGCACGGATGATCGCCTATGCGCGACAGGTTGCTCAGGATGTCAAGCTGCAATTCGCGACGAATTGCCTCGACCTTGCTCTTGAGGCGGTGAAGCAGGAAGTCGGAGAGGGGCTGACCAGAGAGTTGGCCGAATTGAGCTCTCCGGTTCCGCAAGTCAGCGTAAAAAGACATTAGTGCCCGCTTTCATGCTGCAAACTCGGATAGCCCGAAAATCACATCGATTTTGGGGCTATATGCGACTGTGCATATGGGAGGGCCGCAGAAAACCGGCTCCGGTCGGTTGCACAGCAACGGTCTGTCGGGCTGAAACGAGTGCCCTGAGGCCTGTCTATCGGCAATCCATCTGAATTGTGGTTTGGGAGAAGCCTCGGCTTGTCGCGGGCTGGACAACCGCCGCTCATTCGATGGCGTAAAGATAGGTTCAGAACGAATGGTAAGCGGTTTGGCTGGCGTTGTCTCCGGGCAGGGAGGCGGCGGCGATATCGGTTTGCGGTCGTCCGACGATCGGCCGAGCCGGCCGATCATGATCAATGGGTCAAATTGCGCTTCTGGGCCAGCAGTAAAATATAGTCGTCGGCAATGTCCGCGATGGCCATTGCGACTTCCGCCGGATCGCACCCCTCGACCTTCGTGTTTGCAATGAACTGATAAACCGCCTTCTCGATCTGTTTGCGGCAAATCATCACGCGTTCATCATAACCAAATTCCGGAATCTGCGATGCCATATCACTCATCAGGGTGGCTCCTCACTACTTCCAGTGACCATGACACAAATTATAAGTTGAGCAAGCAAATGCTTTACGAACGGTTAATTCGATCACGAGGTGCGACCATTTCGACACAGCTTGACGCGAGAACGGACATTCGAGGCTGTTGTCTGCGGCGATGCGTTTGGTACTCCTGAGCCCTCGTTCCATGCGGGTGACCGCTTAAACGAGGATGGTCGTCTCTTAGCCTGCGGCCTCGCGTGCCCGGGGTCTCGGCTCATCATGCGAATTTGTCATGCCACGTCGAAAGGCGCGCCTTATAATGTCCGACCAGTGGCGTGATGAACGGCGATAACCCTTGATTTACTGGTGTTTCGAAGCTTCATTCGCCTCGAGATCAGCACTCTTTGGTATCGAATTGCGCCGCCACGTCTTCGGTGCCTGTCGGTGCGAAGACTTTCGGGCCGCCCGTCGTACTGCCCGTTCGACAGTACTATATGGTTACAGCACTGCCGAAACGGCACTCAGCAAACTAACGAGAGCGATTCCATATTTCTGGAAGGAATGCATCTCCATTATCTACCAGTCAGAAATTAATAACCCTTAAGGATAGCGTAATACAAATCAAATTATATCAAACGAGGAAAACATTAATTTCACACCATGGTTGTATTTATAAATCTACCGCAAGATGAGTTCGATTATGCTAATGCTGTGAACAAGCTGTGACGAGCGAATGTAATGCGGTAGGATGATCTCTGATCGACAATAATACCACGTGGCGAATTTGCTGTGCCCGACCCAGGAACCAGCGCCCTGGCTCTGCGTAAACTTTCGAGCTTCTCCGAGCTAGATTGAACCATCCTCTTGGCTCAAGCAGAGTCGGCGGGCGATCAGTCCATCCGGGTGTCTCCAGCCAAAGGCGATCGGCTCGGGAGTACCAGGAGGTGTGCCCGAGCCGATCGCCTTTGCCCTGACGAAAACCTGCTCCCCCAGAATGCTTCAAGCTAACCTTGGAAAGGTTCTAGCAAAGTTGAGGACCCGCCGGGGTGGTGACGGGTCCTCGGGTAAGATTGCCTGCGCAGTACGAAGACATGATTGCCATTAAATTCGATATTGTCACGGATTATTGTTGGGTTGTCGTGTTTTCTCACAATTTATCGCTTTATTGCTGCGATGATATTTGTAGTTTCCTAGATTGTACTTAAAAATGAGAGGCTTTGCCGATGGAGTGGAATCACTGGCTTTCCGGAGCATTTCTTTTTCTCTCGATTGGCGGAGATGTCCTATCTTCGAGGAGACGCAACGGACTTTTCGCCGCACCGCCAACGCGCTGCGCGTCATAGATCTCGACAGGTGTATGGTCCTCGTCGGCCCAAGGTCGTTGTGCGCATTAAGGGCACGATCGGCGGGTTTGAGTTCGGCTTCTTGCGAACGGGCATGATTAACGCGGCCCGCGCTAAAGCGCTGCGGGGCCGACAATCTACCGGCTAGGAACAGCTGCTGGGTAGAAATACCTTTTTCGAAGAACCACTACCCCATTATTGACACTCAAGCCCGCATCTTGATGTATCCTATTTGAGATTGTGGAGCCTTCGGAGTTAAGAGCTTGAAGAAATCGGCAAGAAGTGACGTAACTGTTGCTGTTGTAATCCCTGCCTATAACGCGGAACGAACTCTGGCTGAAACAATCAGCAGCGTTCGCAATCAAACACATCATGCGCTCGATATCGTCGTGGTGGACGACGGTTCTAAGGACCATACCCTGGCTATTGCGCAAGCAGTCGCTGAAATAGATCCGCGTGTTCGAGTATTAAAGCAAAGAAATTCCGGCGTCGCCGCTGCTCGAAATGCGGGTTGGCGCTCTACGTCTGCCGACTTGGTGGCATTCCTAGATGCTGATGACATTTGGTCACCTGATAAAATTGAGCGACAATTGGCTGCATTGGAGAGAGGTGGCCCCAATGTCGGCCTAGTCTACACTTGGTATGCAATGATTGACCACAACAACTACATCATCTACCGGAGTGATGAGGTTTCCATCGAGGGAGATGTGCTCGACGAGGTACTTGCGGATAACTTCATTGGAAATGCAAGTTCGCCACTCGTACGGCGGAATATTCTTGACGCGACGGGAGGATTTGACTCCTCACTCCAACAGCGTGACGCGCAGGGGTGTGAAGATCTCCTCTTCTACTGCTTGGCCGCTGAATTCTCACATTTTGTGGTGGTGCCGGATTATCTTGTCGGCTATCGCCAAACGCCAGACAACATGTCATCCAACCTGACGCGAATGCTACGGTCCTGGATTCTGGTCGCGGATGAAATGCTCAAGAGACACCCGGAAAAGCGTTTTGCAGTCCGGGCCGGCCTAAGCCGCTGTGGCCGCTGGCTCGTCCAGAAGGCGGTTGAACAGCGCCGATACCGCGAGCTCATCAGACTTGTCGCAACCATGTCGCGACATGACAAGCCAATTGCAGCCAAGATGCTTGTGGTCGACACGGGATCAAAGGCGATGAGGAGACTGAAAAGAGAGGCCCGATCGTGGCTGAAGCAGAAATCGTATTTCTCTTCAAATCCCGATCACCGATTTGCCTTAGGAACAAAGTACGATGCGGGTTGGACGGTGGACCCCCCCATTCTTGTCTCAGCCAAATAGCAGATTTGCGAACTCTGATCGGGTGATCCCGCTGAAAACCTCCTGTCTTTTCAATGCGAGCTTATCTGCATTTGCCTGCACCCTGCCACCGACGCAGCTTAGCCCGATCCGGTAGCCACACTGTTCGGCTATCTCCCTGATAGCGGGGTCGAAGTCGCCGTACGGATATGCGACCGCCAGCACTTCTCGACCTAGGCATTTCTCGAGCATAGCCTTGGAGCCAGCAAGCTCTCGCAATAGGCTCTCCGGTGCCAGGGCAGACAAACGCACGTGCCGGGCACCGTGGGCGCCCAGCGTCACGTCGCTGTTCGCGACCGCCGCAAGTTCCTCCCAAGTTAGTAGTGGAGCTGGCGGTCCATAGGCCGAATCCCATATTGCAGAGCTGCCGACCCTATCGGTTGGGACAAAGAGCGAGGATGGGAAGCCATATCGATGTAGCAGGGGGAGGGCATGCGTCATGAAATCGCGTGTAGCGTCGTCGAAGGTCAGAACCAACGTTTTTTCGGGCGGTTTGGCGCCTTCGTCGAAACAAGCAAGCAGCCGATCCAAAGTCATTCCTCGCCATCCGGCGTCGCGCAGGAAGGCCAGTTGGGATTCGAAGGCCTCTGGAGACTGGCGGTATCGAGAAAGCTGTTCCGGGCCATCGTCCGAAACCTGATGGTACATCAAGATCGGGACATCGTTCCAGTCGGCGGCCGATTCCACAACTCGCCCGCCTCTCCAGCGTACTTGGCTGGCGACTTGAAGAGGCAGAGGCTGCGCCGTGTTTACTTCCACGCGTGTAGGCTCTAGGAAGCCCCCGCGCTCTACCTTCTCGAACCTTTGGATTCTATAGAGCGGACTCTTGGCTTCAGCCGAGAGAGTTAAATCCGGATGTTGGTCAAACGTCTCACCTATGCCGATCGCACCGAATTCATGCGGCCACCCAAAGCCTGTCTCATTCGGCCTATCGATCAGGAGGTTGGCGTGAGCGGTAACGAACCAACCACCAGTTCGAAGACTGCCCGCAATCTTATCGACTATCTGCCGGAGCTTTTCTCTGTTCTCCAAATAGTACAGAACTTCACTGCAGACGATGAGATCGTAAGGCCCTCCCAGCTCGTCCCTCAAAAGATCCAACTGCCGATAGGCTACCGGAGAATCATGGTCCTGAAGCGAGGCCGCTCGAGCGACTGCCGACGCCGAAATGTCGGTTGCCAGCAGGTTGTCGACGCGGGGCGCCAACATCCGTGTAAAGGTTCCTTCCGCGCAGGCCAGCTCAAGGCCGTTTGAAAAGCGGCGATCGTCCAACAACGACAATGTTTGAAGATATTTCACAGTCTCATAGTTATTTCGGTAGTCCCAAGGATCGACCTGGGAAAAAAGCTCCTCCCAGTACGCTTCCGTATCGTACCTCGGCACCTCATCGCCCGCCGGGCCGGTTTTTTTCGACGGCTTCTCATTTAACATCTGCCTCGAGGCCGCAATCGCCCGCTGACGTTCCTCGTCGACGATTCGGTCGAATTCGGCGCGCCCGGCGTGCGCGGTGACCAACATCGAATCGACATGTGTTGGCGTCGGCTCCTCCTTGCGCCGCCAACCCGCTGATGTCTTAGCTTTGGCCCAATGTGATATTTTCGCCATGAGCTTCAGCAACCGTCGAGTTACTCCGCGGTGGCTTGGCGCCGCCATGCTGGTGGAGACGGCGCGCCCGTCATCCTGATCGAAGTCCGGGCCGAACACCATCCTGAGTCGATTTCGTATCGTATCGGCTTCGATTGCTCCAAAGACAACAAACTCCACTTGCCCTAGCGGGGTCGGACCTCGCCAGATGCAACAGCGCAACCGCTCGATGCCGGGCAAGATGAGGTCGACGATAGGGCGATCCAAATCAATTGGCTGTATCCTTGTTGTTCCGATCGTGGTGAGCACGTTGGTCGGTAGTTGGTCAGCGACCCTTCGCTCCATTGAACGAACCAACAGGGAACCAAAAGCTTCTTGGGGACCATGCCGATTAAACCAGGCCTCCAGCTCGGGAAGCTTGTCCTGGATCTTCGACCAAAGTCCGGGCCAAATCGGCTCGTCCGCGAAGGCGCCGACCACAATCCCGTCTATCATTACCGCGATGAGCGCGTAGACATCGGCGTTAGGTGGAATAGGCTCTGCCACTCGGTCGAGCAGTTCACCAGGATTGTCGCCTTGACCTATTGAGGCGCCGACGAGCCAGATCGCGAGATACCAGCAGGCTGTTCCCAACGCGGCCTGCGTTACTCCCTGGGCGAGCGCCGGCACCGGATCGGTGACGCGGGGATCGGAATGGTGGCCGCGTCGGATCACCTTAAGACCAAAATCAAGATGTTTGACCCTGTTTGACGACAGCGAGCCGGCCGTTACGCTAACATCGGCCATCAGGCTTTCGACCGGCGCAAACTCGGCGCCAGCCCGGGCGAGGCGCTGCCACAGGTCCCAGTCCTCGCACATTTTCATCTCCGGATCGAAGCCGCCTATTTCTGTAAGCCGGGACCGGCGAACCAAGGCTGCGTGGATCGCGAAAGGGCAATAGCGCGCTGTTGCGGCAAACGGATTGTCCATTTTGACCGCGGGGTGAGACTGCCACCACGGTGCACCATGTTTCAGGCGGCGCCAACCGCAATGCAGAATGTCGGCCTGCGGCAAAGTTCGCGTGTGACCCAGCATGATTTCGAGGTGGGAAGATGCCAAGGTGTCGTCTGAGTCGAGGAAGACGACCCAGTCGCCTTTCGCCTGCGCCAGCCCCGCATTGCGAGCAACTGACACGCCGCTCTGCTCCTGCCGCAGCACACGGAAGCGCGTATCCCGATCCGCGAAACGGTCCGCGATCTGAGCCGTCTGATCGGTTGAACCATCATCAATGATGATGCATTCCCAGTCAGTATGACTTTGCGCTATCAGGCTCTCCAACGTCGAGGAAAGTGTTGTTTCCGCTCCATGCGCCGGTGTAATGATGGAAACTATAGGCATAATTGCTGCTTCCTGCGATAAAGATCACGCTGGAGTTACCGTGTCAGTTCGCGAGTATGATGATCTTTACTACTTTGAGGCAAGGTGTATTTAACCGATGGCAAAAGTGAGCCGAAATGCCTGAGCATCTCAAGGATCAAGCGCTTGATCGCGCGAAGCGACGGAACCAATACAGGCGTCGTGATCAGTGCAAGCGCTTGATTGACATCTGTCTGCAATGGAACGATCTGCTGTTAGCACTTCTGGCTCGCGATCTGAAGATGAGATATCAAAGATCCGCAATTGGCCTCGGCTGGTCCTTGATGCGGCCATTGAGCCAGCTGCTGATTTTTTCCCTGATCTTTCGTCACGTCCTTCCCTTAAATATTCCCTACTACACCACTTTTGTCTTTTCCGGCGTGTTGGCCTGGGGCTGGCTCAGCGCTGCGGTACCCGCAGCGGCAACTTCCATAACCGGCAGCAGCGAATTGGTGCGCCGGCCGGGCTTTCCGATCGGGATACTTCCTGTTGTCGCAGTCATCACACAAGCAGTGCACCTTCTGCTCGCTCTGCCACTCCTCCTCATTATCTCGTTTATCGAGACCGGGGGCCTTGCTTTAAGCATCGCGGCACTTCCACTCGTGTTCCTTGCGCAGGCGCTGTTCACGATGGGTCTGTCCTATCTTGTTGCGATTGCGCATGTCCATTTCCGCGATACTCAACATTTGGTAGGCGTGTTTTTGATGCTGGGTTTCTACCTGACGCCTGTGTTCTACAGCCCGCTGAAGGCGAGTGAGCCGATGGCCTTAATTCACACCTGGAACCCGATGGCCTGGATTCTCGAGGGCTACCGCGCCATTTTCGTCGAACACGCGTGGCCTCCGGTTGCTATCTATTGGAAGACTGCGCTGATTTCTTTGCCGATGCTTTTTATCGGCATTTGGCTGGTCGAGCGTGGCAGCGCGCGCCTGGTGGACGAGCTATGAGGCAAGGCGCCATCATCGTCCACGACGTCGGCAAGCGCTACCGCGCGCAAGGGGGGGCGCGCTCCACCACCTTGAAGGGTTACCTTTTGTCCGGGCGGTCCGTGGTACAGTCGAAAAGCTTTTGGGGCCTGCGCCACATCAGCTTTGCGGTTACGCCGGGGCAAGCTGTCGGCGTGGTGGGCCTAAACGGGGCCGGCAAGTCCACTTTGCTGCGTCTGATCGGCGGCGTTGGTCGTCCCGACGAAGGGCAGATCAAGGTGGTGGGTCGAATTGGCGCCTTGCTCGACATCGGGGCGGGCCTGACCGACGATTTGACTGGGCGCGAGAACATCTTTCTGCTGGGGGTTATCGCGGGAATGCGGCGGACCGAGGTTGCCGAGCGATTTGACGAGATTGTAGCCTTTGCCGAGTTGGAGGCGGCGGTTGAGAATCCGGTTCGTAGTTACAGCACCGGAATGCGCATGCGCCTGGCATTCGCCGTGGCAGTCCATGTGCGCCCGGACGTCTTGCTTATCGACGAGGCCCTCGCCGTGGGGGACCAAGCCTTCCAGCAGAAGTGCATTGCAAGAGTGAAGGAGATACTGAATGGCGGCGCCACTATTTTCTTCGTGTCACACGACGTCTCGCAGATAAGAGAAATCTGCGATCACGTGCTATTCCTGAGAGCCGGTCGCGTTGTGGGCTACGGGCCAATCGACGAAATGCTGCCGCTTTATACCTCGGCGGTCGAGGCGAAGGTCGCCAGCGTCCAGCACGAACAGTTCGCCGTTACAAAATTGCCCGTTGAACTGGTGCCGCAGGTCAGCCGGTTCGGCAATGGCGAACTCCAGATCACAGCCGTAGCGTTGCTGAACGAGCAGAGCATCCCGACAAGCACCATCGCTGCGGGCGACCGGCTGTCGATTTCACTTACCTATGTCGGTGCCGTCAGAGATCGCAATGCCATTATCGTCATCGGCGTCTACGCTGCGGACGATACGTGCTGCTTCGAGATCGACAGCAAGTTGGCCGAATTCGCCCCTGTCGTAGACTCGGACACGGTGCGCATCGAAACAACACTCAATCGAATCGACCTGGCTCCAGGCGACTATCGCGTTACGGTGGGCCTTTTTTCGGCAGATTGGCAGCAGGTTTACGATTATCATGCCGAAGTCTATCCGCTCGCCGTGACCGGACCCGGCCCAAGAAAGGGTATGCTGAATCCTCCGACACTGTGGCAGCAGGTGCAGTCGCGCCCCGCCGCGGCCTCGTCGGACCACGGCTCATTGGGTCAGCCCAGATCGGATCCGAACTCCTGATGCGCCTTGCCGTTCGAGACATCGACATTCTCGACTTTCCGCCGGATTTTGAACCGACGGGTGACTATCAGGGTGCACTTGTGCTGATCAGGGTCGCCGGTCGTCCGTGCGGCCAAGCTGTGATCGCCTTCGACACCGATGGCGGGAAGACGCCAATCAAGGACCGGATTCTGTCTGCGGCCGGTTCGTCGGTGTTCGAGGCTTGGTTAAGGCATTGGCTGGCCCTTCCTGACCCGTCGCCGAGTCCAAGTCAGCTACCGAAAGCTTCCGTCGTGATCTGCACGCGCGATCGTACCGAAGATCTGGAGCGCTGCCTCATCGGGCTATTGGCTATGCCCGATAAGGCCGATATCCTCGTGGTCGACAATGCCCCATTGAACGACGCCACGCGAGATTTAGTCAGCCGCTTCAACACTGTGAGATATCTGCGCGAACCGCGCCCTGGTCTTGACGTCGCGCGCAACACTGCCCTTCGCAACGCAGAAGCAGACGTCGTAGCGTTCATCGACGACGATGCCGTCCCCGACCCGCTATGGCTTAGAACCTTGCTTCGCAATTTTGAGGACCCCCTGGTACTGGCCGCAACCGGCCTCACTATGGCGGCAGAGTTGGAAACGGACTCGCAGATCGCATTTCAACATTTTGGCGGTTTTTGCCGTGGCTTCAGGCGTCAGGTCTACGACGCCCACAACCTGGACCCATTCACCGGATGGCATGCGGGTGCCGGTGTCAATATGGCATTGCGCCGAACCATAGTTGACGCGGTAGGGTGGTTCGACGAGGCCCTCGACGCTGGAACCCTCAGCCTGGCGGGCGGCGACACGGACATGTTCCGGCGTGTACTCGAAGCCGGTTATCGGATCATCTACGATCCCGAGGCTCTGAACTGGCACCGCCATCGTCGCTCAAGCGAGGAACTGCAGCAGCAGATGTATGGCTACGAGGCTGCATCGTTCGCCATCTTGACGAAGGCCCTCGTGTTCGAGGGAAACCCGCGTGCGCTCCCTCGCATGGTTCGTTCCTACGTCAGGCTTCTTCGGCGAGTTTTTCAACGTCGACAGACACACCAATTCAGCCTGCCCTACAACGACGCCTTAACCCAGTTCAGAGGGGCTGCGAGCGGCCCGGTCCGTTATCTGCGCGCGCGGGCGCGAGCAGCGAAGGCAGAGCATAAGAATGGTTGACATCAGCGTTATCATACCAACGCATAATCGTGCCGCCATGCTGAAGTCGCTTCTGGGAAAGCTCGACGCTCAGCGCGATGGGACACCCGCATTCGAAATCCTGGTTGTGGCTGACGGGTGTGAGGACGACACGTCGACAATGCTTGCGTCGCTTCGTACCCGCGTTCCCCTTCGAACCCTGTCGTTGCCGGGCGTCGGTCCGGCACTCGCCCGTAATGCGGGGTCGCAGGTCGCGAGCGGCCGTTTATTGATCTTCCTTGACGACGACATCGAGCCGGGGGCCAATTTCGTGGCGGCGCATGTGGCTGAACATCAGCGCCACCCCGGGGGCGTAGTGATAGGCCCCTATCCGCCACTTCCGCACATTGCTAAGGACCGCTTCCGCCTCAGCGCCCGCGAATGGTGGACGAGGCACTTCGAGCGCGTCTCCCTCCCTGGACATCGGTTCGCTTTTACCGATGTGCTGACAGGAAACCTGTCGCTGGATGCGGAACTGTTTCACGCTATGGGCGGGCTCGATCCTCAATTCGCCCGTGCACGAGAAGACTTCGAATTTGGTCTACGTGTGATCAAAAAGGGAGTTCCAATTCGTTTTGCTCCCGACGCATTCGGCTATCATCTCGAACATCAGACGATGACACTCACCGGAAAGATGGTGCGCAGGCATCAGGAGGGACGCTCCGATGCCTTGATCGCTCGCAAGCACCCCGACATACAGCGGCTGCTCGAGATCCATCGGTTTGCCGGAAGAAAGGGGTGGAAGAAGCGTCTGCGAAGGATCATCGCCACCCGAGCCGGTTCTGTCCTTGACCCCCTCGTCAAGGCTGGCCCACGCGTCCTCCAAACGTTGGAAAAGGCTGGCCTTCGTAGGCTTTATGAGAAGGTAGAGCGGCAGCTCAATGGATATCATTATCTTCGCGGCGCCGCCGAAGTGTTGGGTGAGGATTGGCGGCTTCCGCCGGATCCGACTGCTTCGGCCGACGAAATCGAGGTGCTCGAGATCAATCTGGACCAAGGCCTTGAGGCAGCCGAAGCTATACTGGCGGAACATCGACCTCTTGCTGCTCGTATCGTGAATGGGACGATACTCGTCGGCGACATGTGTCACCAGATCGGTGCCGAACCGTGGGACGCACGGCACCTCCGTCCGTGGCTGAACCGTCAGGCAATACGTGGATATCTTCCTGTGGCGCTTGCCGAATGGCAGGCTCTGCCGAACAACGTCCCTACGCGTTTGTCGGACTTAACATTGAACTTCCTCAATAACCCCAGTTTCCGCGCGCATACATTCGAGCAGCACCTCCAGTGGATGCAGGCGAAATTGCGTTCAGCACTCGATGAAAATACGAGTAAATCGTAGCGGCCGGACTGCTGCAGCCGAGGCGAGATAGTGAATGGGTACGGGAAAATTCATATTCTTGAGATCAGACGGAATTGGTACCCGCATCAACACACTCTCGATCGAACCCTTGAGCCGTGCACATCGAGCCTAAATCGAGATCGATCTTCGAAAAGCACGATGCGCGGGTTCAGAATATCGGCGCCCTTCGCGCGTCCGAAAGGCCGCGAGCCGCCCCAAGCCGTCAGCATCAACGATGCGCGCTGCGCAGCCGTGATGATTGCTTCTCGGCCTTCATTTTTTCCCTGAACCATTCGAGCGTCCGGGCCACGCCTTGCTCGTAACTGATCTTACACGACCACTCGGGCATGACGTAGTTCGCATTGCTGAGGTCCGGCCGCCGGTTGGTGGGATCCTGCGGGGGTGACGGCTCGAACACGATGGGCGCGCCGCCGACGAGGCGGGAGACATATTGCGCGACCTCGAGAACCGAAATCTCGCGATCGTTGCCGATATTCAGTGGCCCCTTATAGTCGGTTTGGTTTATCCAGAAATAGCGGGCGAAACCGTCGACGATATCGTCGACATAGCCCCAGCTGCGGGATTGCAGACCGTCGCCGAACACCGTGATCGGGCGGCCCGAAAGCGCCTGGGTGATGAAGTTGGAGACCGCCCGCCCATCGTCGGCGCGGGTTCTCGGGCCATAAATGTTGAAGGGACGGATGACCTTGACGTCGAGCCCCTGGGTGCGCTGCATCTCGAACAGCAGCGATTCCGTGCAGCGCTTGCTCTCGTCGTAGGACGAGCGTGGGCCGGTACAGTCGACCTGGCCCTTGTAGGATTCCGGCTGCGGCGAGACGAGCGGATCGCCATAGACTTCGGAAGACGAGGTAAAGCCGAAACGACCCCCCTTTTTCAGGAGATCGAGAAGCCGCATTGCCCCGAGAAGATTGGCGGAAATCGTCCGCTTCGGCTCCTTCATATACCAGGGCGGCGATGCGGGAGAGGCGAGATGGTAGATTTCGTCGAATTTATCGGAAGTCTGCAAGGTTTCGACATCCGATTTCACGAAGTGAAAACGCGGGTCTTTGATGTGTTCGATGTTTTCGAAAAGTCCGGTCCAAAGATTGTCGACAACAACGAGTTTCTGAACGTCAGTCCGAAGCAGAAGTCGATCGCACAGATGCGATCCGATGAAACCAGCTCCGCCCGAAATCAATACAGTTTTCATTTGCATTGCCCCTGATGACTTCAAGAAAGGTAGTTGTCTATTAGCATTCCCTATGAGGACTGGCAATTGCTTCAAGAAATTCTAGGAAATACTCGCGCATTAATCTTAATTATTAATTTGCATTACTCCCGGTAGTAGCGGCGCCCTGTGTACTGGGGGCGAGATTGCGGTCGTTGGACATGCGCCGCAGCCGGCTCGGCCACAGCATGTCCGGTCGCCAAGGGTCTATCACAAGGGCGCGGTCGCGCATCGGGCTAAAGTCGGACTCGAGACGAGCACGTTGATTCAGAGCGTTGCTCCGTGTGCTTCAAGGGTCCGACGGGTGAACAGCCGCTTTGGCGTTCGTCAGGCCGATTGCGCCCATTTCCGATCAGTCGGCCGTAAGTGCGGTCAATATTCGATAGGCCGCGGCAATCCGATCCTCGTTGGGATAGTTTTTATTAGCCAGAATTGCGATTCCAAGGCGCTCCTGCGGAATGAAGGCGACATAGGCGCCGAACCCGTTGGTCGAGCCGGTCTTGTTGATCCAGACGTCGTCATGCGGCATCATCGGCGGCCGCAGTTCAGAAACCGGAATGGTCTTCAGCATCGCGGGCGAATTGCCTTCGAGCAGGCTCGCCAGCGTGGCGGGATAGGCGTATTGCTCCCAGATCAGATCCTGGGTCATCTTCCCGACGTTGAAATATCCGGTATGGGTACTGGTAATCGCTTGCTGCAGTGTTCCGTCGAGCTTGACCAGGCCCATATTGGCGCCGACGAAGCGGATCATGTCGCCGGCCGTCGATCTCACGCCATAGGCTTCCGAGGAGAGCAGGGCCGGCGTCAGCCGCGCCGGCTCGCCATTGCGCTTATAACCTTGAGCATAATCGGCCAGCCGCGATTTCGGCACATTGATATAAGTGCTCTCTAATCCGAGAGCGGCGAACAGCTTGCCTTCCATAAGGGCGGCGAAATCGCCGCCCATGGCCTTCGCGGTGATATAGCCGAGCATGCCGATGCTCGGATTGGCGTAACTTCTCTGCGTCCCCGCCGCATAAGAGGGCTGCCAGGCGGCGAAATAGGAAAGCAGCTGCTTTTCGGTCTTGACGTCATCGGGCAGTTGCAGCGGAAATCCGCCGGCGGCATGGGTAGCGAGATTGATAAGCACGACATCGCCGAACGGCTTGCCCTTCATCGCCGGCAGATATGTACTCACCTTGCGGTCAAGCGAAAACCCGCCCTTCGCGTCAGCGTAAGATGCCAGCGTCGCAGTGAAAGTCTTGCTGATCGATCCGAGTTCGAACAGCGTCGTCGGCGCCACCGGCCGGCCGGTCTCCTTCGATTCGACGCCATAAGTGAAGACGTGTTGCTCTCCATCGACGGTGATGCCGACGGCAATGCCCGGGATGGCGTTCTTCTCCATGACCGGCTTGATCGCAGCGTCGGCGATCGCCCTCACTTTCGCGGCATCGGCGGCAAAGCCGCTTGCGCAAGTGAATGCCGAGATCAAAGCGGCCGATAAAATTCCCATCCCCACATTCTTCATATCAATCATCTCCAAATCGCCAGGTCGATGCAGCGCAAAAAATGCGCCGAGGAGGGGATTAGCTGCCCTGTTTTATGACCGCAAACGATGATATCTCGCAACAGCCACAAGAATTTCTAGGGCTCACATGGTTCGGCAATTCCTTCCCCTGAACGGCCTCAGGGCTTTCGAAGCCTCTGCGCGGCATCTGAGCTTCACCCGCGCTGCAATCGAGCTCTGCGTCACCCAGGCGGCCGTCAGCCAGCAGGTCAAGGGCCTGGAGAAGCGGTTGGGGGTGGCGCTGTTCCAGCGCCTTCCCCGCGGCTTGAAGATCACCGCGGAAGGCGAAGCGCTGCTGCCGACGGTCACCGCCTCCTTCGACCAGATGGCGACGACGCTCGACAGGATTGAGGCCGGGCAGGTGCGCGAACTCATGTTCCTCGGTGTCGTCGGAACCTTCGCCGTCGGCTGGCTCCTGCCGCGGCTTGCGGACTTCCAGCGCCGGCATCCCTTCATCGATCTGCGCATTTCCACCAACAACAACCGCGTCGATCCGGCGGCGGAAGGGCTCGATTTCGCCATCCGCTTCGGCAGCGGCTCATGGCACGGCACTGAGGCGCAGCGCCTGTTCGAAGCGCCGCTTTCGCCTCTTTGCACCCCGAAACTGGCCGATGATATCCGATCACCGGCAGACCTTGCCGGAGCGACGCTGCTTCGCAGCTACCGCACGGATGAGTGGAGCACTTGGTTTCAGGCCGCGGGCATCCAGCCGGCCGCCCAGGTCAATGCCGGCATCGTCTTCGATTCCTCCGTCGGCATGATGGAGGCGGCCCTCCAGGGGCTTGGCGTGGCGCTCGCCCCGCCCTCGATGTTTTCAAGGCACCTCTGCTCGGGCGCGATCGTGCAGCCTTTCGCCACCGCCATCTCGCTCGGAAGCTATTGGCTGACGCGCCTGCAGTCGCGGCCGGTCACGGCGGCCATGCGCGCTTTTTCCGACTGGATCTTTTCGGAGATCGAAAGGTAGTCCAGGGGAGCGCCCACCGGAATGGGCGCTCCGAACGCGGCGTCATTTCTGGATGCAGGTGTCGACCGTATCCTTGGTGCACTCGTCCAGCCCGGTAAAGACCGGATCATCGACCTTCTTGCCCGAGATCAGGTCCATCATCACAGTCGGCGCCTTGTAGCCCATTTCGAAAGGCCGCTGGCCGACGAGCGCGGTTACCAGGCCCTCCTTGGCGATCGCCACTTCGTCGCCGATGGTGTCGGCGGCGCCGATGACGAACTCGTTCTTGGCGATCTTGTCGGCCATCGGCTTGAACAGGTCGCGATAGGGCTGCGGAGCGCCGAACAGCGGCCAGCCGCCCATGATACCGAAGGCGTCGAGGTCGGGATTGGCGGCGAGGATGTCGGTCATCGCCTGCACGCCCTTGGCGCCGTCGTCATTGGTAAAGACCGGGCAGCCCGCCACCTCGGTCCAGCCACCTTCACCCTTAAGGGCGTCGAGTCCCTTCTTGCCGCTCAACGTGTCACGCATGCCCTGGGCGCGGCGCAGGATGTTGTCGGCGCCGGGATTGCCTTCGATGGTGCAGATCTTGCCGCCCTTCGGCTTGGCCTTCTTGATGTATTCGCCGATCCGCGCCCCCATCAGATAGTTGTCGGTGCCGAGATAGGTCTTGCGCAGCGCGGAATCTTCCGCGGCAAGATCGGCATCAAGGGTCATGACGGGCACGCTCGGATTGGCGGTCTTCAGCGTCTGGGCGATCAGCTTGGCGTTGGAGGGCGAAATGGCGATTGCCGCCGTATCGGCCTTGCCGAGCATGTCCTGGACAATCTGCGCCTCGCCGGCTTCATCCGAGGTCGATGCCGGGCCGGTATAGAAGCATTCATATTCGGCCGAAGCGTTTTCCTTGTTCCACTTCTGGCAACCCTGGTTGATCGCTTCGAAGAACGGGTTGTCGAGGCCCTTGACGACAATGACCAGCTGCTTCTTGGCGGCAAGGGCCTGACCGGCCGTCAACGCCAGGACTGCAGCTGTAAGCAATAATGCCTTCCTCATAGCTTCCTCCCATTAAAAAGGACGGGCGCTTCTGCACCCGCCGCGTTATCAACCTGGATACCAGACGACCCGAGGCTCCTCCTTCGAACGCTGGTAGTCCCAAGCCGAATTGATCAGCTTTTCCAGATCGTAGACCGGCTTCCAGTCCAGCAGATATCTGGCCTTGCTGTTGTCCATCCAGTTCGAGTGATATTCGCTCGGAATGTCGATGGAGCCGAGCCCGCGCGTGCGGGCGAGATAGGCGGCGACCTCGCCGTAATCGACCGGCCGATCCATCGCGATGTTGAAAAGCTGCCCCACGGCGCGCGGATTGTCGATCGCCGCCAGAATCGCTGAGACGAGATCGTCGACATGGACGAAATTGCGCTTCAGCGGCCGCCCGTCGGCATCGCGCAGCAGCGGCACAGTGCCGTCGCGCGCGTAACGCGCCGCATCGGCCGGCGGCACCAGGCTCTTCCAGTCCGGCCCGCCGAAGACATCGTCGCCGAAGGAGAGCGTATATTTGAAATCGTCCTTCTCCATGATCCAGGGCGCCCGCAGGCAGCAGCTGTTGATGCCATATTGGATGGCGAACTGCTCGAGCATCACCTCTTCCAGCACCTTGGAGAGCGCGTAACAGCCGGGATAGGCGCGATGCGGCGTCTTTTCGGTCACCGGCCCGTCGTGACGATAGAAGAAATGGCCGATGCCGGCATCGCCGCCGATGAGGATGAACTGCTTCGCCGTCGGGCTGGTGCGGAAGGCCTCGAGCAGCCAGAACAGGCCCTTGACGGTAACATCCATCACATCGTCGGGCGTTTCCTTGCAGGTGGCGAGATGCAGCACATGGGTGACACCCGCCATCGCCGCTGTCACGACGGCGCTGTCGGCGATCGAGCCTTTGATGACCTCGATACGATCGGTTTCTTCAAGCACACGATTGTGACACAGCGCGCGGATGCGCGCTTTGGAAAATCTTGGCTCGTCAAGCAGCTCAGTTATGAAGCGCCGCCCGACCTTGCCCGTAGCCCCGGTGACAAGGATCAGCATGCTCTCTCTCCCAGCAACAGCTAATATCTACCCGTTTCCGGCGTCAATCTGTATTTGCGCGGCGAAGTAGATTTTTGCTTTGGCAGGCGCTTGGCGCGGACAATTGATTGACCATTCTTCAGGCTTTTGCATAAATGAGCATAATCGCTTTCCGGGAGGAGATCGGCAAAGCGAGATCGAGGCGTCTGGCGGCCAGCAGGTCCGGACGGCAGGTCTGCGGCATCAGGGGAGGGTGGTCGGCTGGTAGCGGTTCTCGAGCTCACCAATATTTCTAAGCATTTCGGCGCCATCCAGGCGGTGAACGATGTGTCGTTTACGCTCGAAGCCGGCCAGGTCGTCGGTCTGATGGGCGACAACGGCGCGGGAAAGAGCACGCTGGTCAAGATGATCGCCGGCAACTTTCGGCCGAGCGAGGGCACGATGCGGCTCGACGGCAAGGAGATCGTCATGCACCGGCCGGTCGAGGCGCGCCAGCATGGCATCGAGATCGTCCATCAGGATCTGGCGCTCTGCAACAATCTGACGGCCGCCGCCAATGTCTTCCTCGGCCGGGAGCTCCGCCGCGGCATCGGTCCGTTCCGCGTGCTCGATTACAAGACGATGTACAGGCGCGCCGGCGAGATCTTCAAGGAGCTGAAATCGGAAACCCGCCCGCGTGACCTCGTCAAGCAGATGTCGGGCGGCCAGCGGCAGGCGGTGGCGATCGGTCGCACCATGCTGTCGGAAGCGAAGATCGTGCTGATGGACGAGCCAACCGCTGCGATTTCGGTCCGCCAGGTGGCGGAGGTCTTGAACCTGATCCGCGAGCTGCGTGATCGCGGCATCGCGGTCGTGCTGATCAGTCACCGCATGCCCGACGTCTTTACCGTCGCCGATCGGGTGATCGTCATGCGCCGCGGCCGGAAAGTCGCCGACAAATCGATTGCGGCGAGCTCGCCGGAGGAAGTGACGGGTCTCATAACAGGCGCCATCGAACAGGTTTGAGCGGCGTGGAACTGGGCAGAAAAGAAGGTCAGCAATGGCAGTTACCCTCGATCAGACGATTGCGCAGAGAGAGCGAAGCCGGCTTTCGGAGTTCGTCGGCAGTCAGACCTTCTGGGTGCTGATCGCCGTCATCCTCGCCTGCCTCTTCCTGTCCTTTGCTACGGATTCCTTTGCGACGGCGAAGAACCTCTACAACATCACCCGCAACGTCACCTTCGTCGCCATCATCGCGCTCGGCATGACGCTGGTCATCATCACCGGCGGCATCGACCTCTCCGTCGGCTCGGTGCTCTGCCTCTGCAGCATGGTGCTGGCTGTCACCATGCATGCCGGTTACGGCATCGAAATCGGCATAGCGGCCGCGATCGGCACGGCGCTTGTTGTCGGCGCTTTCAATGGCGTTATGATCGCCTATCTTGATTTCCCGCCCTTCGTGGTGACGCTCGGCATGCTGTCAGTGGCGCGCAGCCTCGCCATGGTCGCCTCCAACAACACCGTCGTTTTCCAGTTCGGTCCCGATCACGACAAGCTCCTGGCGCTCGGCGGCGGCGCCTGGTTTCTCGGCATCGCCAATCCTGTCCTCTACATGATCATTCTGGCGCTTCTGACCGGCTTCGTGCTGCGCTGGACGCGGTTCGGCCGCTATATCTTCGCCATCGGCGGCAATGAACACGCCGCGACACTGACCGGCGTTCCGGTGCGTCGCATCAAGGTCGTCGTCTACATGATCTCGGCGCTGTCGGCCGGCATTGCCGGCATCGTCCAGACCGGCTGGCTCGGCGCCGTCACCACCAATATCGGGGCCGGCATGGAACTGCAGGTCATCGCCGCCGCCGTCATTGGCGGCGCCAATCTCGCCGGCGGCGTCGGCACCGCCTTCGGCGCCCTGGTCGGTGCGGCTCTGATCGAAGTGATCCGCAACAGCCTCGGTCTGCTCGGCATCAACGCCTTCTGGCAGGGGACTTTTATCGGCGGCGCGATCGTGCTGGCGGTGCTGTTCGATCGGATCCGGAATTTCAGGCAGAGCGAATAGGCTGCGGTTCTTCGACAGCAGCATGCGTAAACAATGAACTGAAGCGCGAGCGGATCCGAAAGGCCTCGGCGCGCTTTGATGCTACCGCAACCTAGGCTGCCGGCGGGCGGTATCGGATCGACTTCGCTCTTTCCAGGGCCTGGATCGTGTCCTCGACTTCGAGCAGCACGGTGGTCTCGATCGAGCTGAGCGCGCCGCCGGCGCCGATCGCAAGCGTGACGGCCGCCATCGATACGTTGTCGGGCGCCTCCCACAAATTCCATCCGTCATGCTCGCCAAAGGCATACCAGAACCCATGGAGTTTGCCGCCCACGGATTCGATGTAGCTGCGTGCCGCCTCCCGGCGATCCTCAGGCTTTTCGATCATGTGCGCCCAGGTTTCGGGCGTATAGCTGAAGCGTGTGAGATACATGGCCATGGTCTGCTTCCTCCGCCGGAGCGATAGAGTAGACGCTCAAGCCGGAAGGAAGGCCAGTCACTCAATGTGCGTATTGGATGGAGGGTGTCGGTGGGCCGCCCGGCGGCGAAAAAGACGCCGCCGGAACCTGCGTGTTAGGCCTTAGGCCTCGATGATATAGACGATCGTCAGCGCATCGGGATCGACGATGACGATCCGGCCATCCGCAAGGATGAAGAAGCGATAGCCTTCATACTGCGGAACGATCTTGACGATGCGCTGCGGCAATGGTTCGAGCCGCACCTTCTTCGGGATTTTCACCCCGACGGAGACCGTGAAGTCCACTTCCTTCACCGGTGCGACATGGACCTCCTTCACCACCGAACGAATTTCAGTCTGCTGTTCGACCGAGATGTTGACGTTGGTGGTGTTCGAAGTCTGCTTGTTCGTTGTCGTGTTGTTGTTGACGTTGGTTTCCGACGAGCTCTTGTTTGTCGTCGTCGCATTCTGATCAGTCGACTGCTTGGTCGCGTCGCCGCTCTGCGTAGTGCTGCCTTTTGTGCCTGTGGTGGCCGAGCCGCTGGTATCGGTCGTGCCGGATTTGGCGGCGGGCTTCTGTTCGGTGGTGGTGGCGCCGCTGGCGTCCGGCGATGCGGGCTTGGTTTCCGTCGAAGCCTTGCTCGAGGTGCTTCCGCTCGTCGAACCGTTGTCGTTGGAAGGCTGTTCAGCGCTCCTTTTCATGTCGGCGCCCTGGCCGGATTTCTGCTGCGTCGTCTGGCCCTTGCCCTGCGGGCAGCCCCCGGAAGCATCGGGGGTGCAGTCGGTCTTGCCGGCCCCGGATTGCGAACCGGAATCCGTGCTCTGAGAACCGGACTGGGTCTGGCCGCTGCTCTTTGTGCTGTCCTGCTGGGCCGCGGCCGGCAGTGTCGCAAGCGGCGATACGCCGAGCGACAGCGCTGCCAGAAGCATGGTGAGATGGTTGCTTTTCATGATCATTCTCCGAAGTTCGAACAGGCGGTGCCGCCCGCATTCTCATGCGTGACATGCGCGCCCTGATTGTTGGAATGGCAGCTTTGCCGCCCGTCTGTCACTTGATGACCTGGATGACCGTCCGCGAGGAAGGTTCGACGATCACACGCTGATCGTTGACGATCGCATAGGCATATTTCGGATCGTCGGGCATTGGCGTCACGGCGACCGTCTCCGGCAGGGGCTGCCCGACGACGACCTTCTCCTTCACCACGACGTGTTCAGCCGGGGCGGGAGCCTGCTCGACATAGGTCACCACCTTTGGCGGCGGCGGATCGATGACGCTGCCTGCGACGCCGCCGACGATGCCGCCGACAGCAGCACCTACCGGGCCGCCGACGATCGCACCCGTCGCGGCGCCACCGACCGCACCTGTGACCGTCGACTGCTGCGCAAAGGCAGACGTCGATGCCAACAGGAGACCAGCGGCAATTCCTACTGCTTTGATATTCATCAATTTTCCTCCTTTTATGCGGTTGGTTCCGCTGGCGTACCAACCGGATAATGGAGGAACGGTTCCGGAGTTAGGACTTGAGGCCGGGGCTTAGCCGACCTTGGTCCCAGCCGCCCACCCCTCGCTACTGCGTGGAGAAACGGCTCAGCATCCGGTCGTGGACATTCTCCTCACCGACGATCATCGCCGCAAGCGCGATGGCTTTGTCGCGGTCGGCGGGCTTGGTAATATAGCCTTCAAGCAGCACGACAGGACCGAGCATCCTGACCTCGATAGCGCTGCTGTCGATGTCGGGATCAGCGGAAAGGGCTGCTTCGATTGTGGCGACGGTTGCTGCCGAACTGTGGCCTTGCGAAAAGCGCTCTTCGTGGTTGTTGTTATCGGGGCCGAACTTCATCTCCTCCTCCCGTTCCGCCCCTCCACGGACCTACAGGTTACATGACTCTGTTATATGAACAGCCGCCGCCGCCCTTCCAGTCCGACTTAGGTCCGGCTTTTCCCCTGCATCACCTGCCTTAGATGCTTCCCGTCCGATTGAAGGGACATCTCAGGAAGGTTTTGGTCTGTCGCGAAACACCGTCGAGACCTCCTGCCGAAGCGCCAACCTGCCGAACCCGGCGCCTGCGTTTCAGCGGATGGGGAAGGCTTCTTGTGAGGTGAAGGAACGAATGGCAATACAGACGGTCGGAATTGTAGACTGGCACACAAGCGAAGACTTCGCGCCTCTGATGCTTGTGATGGGCGGTCAGGAAAAACACAGGCTGGTCCGGTCGCTCGGTGAGGTCGCAGGCGCGCTTGTCGCCGCCTGGCCGACGGATGACGGCCGGGACTATATAGCGGCTGTAAAGACCTGCCTTGACGCGATCCAAGGCAATATTTCGCCCGATATGGCGCGCGCCGCCCTCATTCGCGCCGCGGAGGAAGCCGGAATACGGGTGATCGCGGTTGATCACTGAGACAGTGAGATGAGCCGGTGGCATGTGCACAATGCCGTTCGGGCCGCATGAAATGCTGGCGCCGCCGGTGATCATCGATTTACGCGTTGCCTTGCCGCTGTTCGCAATCGGATCTCAGAAAAGTCTCGAGGTAGTGTGGATCGCGCAGAGCATAGGGGTGCGCGCGGAGACAGGAGAGGCTCCCTCTGCGCGATCCGAAGCAAGAAACGCCGGCGGGCCGCAAGAGTTTCCGTACGATGCCGTACAGAGCAAAGTACTTCAGCAAAAAAAGCCCCGCTGGATTGCGGGGCTGCGAAGAGTTGGAAAGGACAAATGCGAAGTCGACTGAGCGACGATCACATCCACACTCTTAACTCACCGGCATTGAAGAAGTTCCTACGACTTATGATCTTGTTGATGCGGCTCAGAAGCGCTGAGCGAGTGATGATATATTTCAAACCTTGCGTTGATATTTAGTCGCTCTGTTGATCCGATCGGGAACGGAGAGAAGAGCATCTCTGCTATTGCCGTGTCGCCATTAGCTCTCCGCCATTGTACCCACAGCACCGGAGCAATTCTCTGACGCAAGCTTAGAAACGACTTCTGGCCCCTATGCATTTGTCGTTTTTCGGTGGTCAACCCTCCGGAAGTGACGAAAACCGGCTGGCGTCGAACGGGCCTGTGGCGGCGACCGGAACGGGGTTCTCGTCTGAAGCCGCGACATTCGCTTCGCGATGGACCGTGCGTGGGGAAAGGCGAGGCGCGCTCAATCCGATCGCCGCGCCGGGAGAACGCAGCGCCCATTGCATCAGCGCCGCTTCTGACGTCGATCCAAGGTAATCTGCTTCTTCCCAGGAAGCGGTCATCGGCAGAGAGGCGATCATGTCGGCGCCCTGCCTGGAGGTCTGCTGTGCAGCAACGACGGGATGGAAACGCGCGTGAGCCGGCAATGCGGGCAGGCGTCTCTCCGGAAGTGCTGCAATCGGGCCGATCGAGGCAGTCACCAGCCTGTCGTCCGCGCCCGCGTCCTGCGCCAGGGCGAGGGGGCGCATCGCCGGTATCGGAATCGGGAGAGATGAAGGATCGGGAGCGGAGCCTTTGTCATCTCGCTCGACCGCGCCGGTCTGCTGCGCCAGCGCGTTCAAGGCCCGGCTTTTCGGCGTCGGCAGCAGCGCGGTTACCAGCTTGCTGTCTGTGGCGCCGCCGCTTGGCGTGGTGGAGGCTCCCGCGTCTTCGTCTTCTCCGGCGGTGCTGGCGATCTCGATCGAGGTGGAGCTGACGCGTTTCCTGTAGTTCGCAACCGCCTGATTATATCCCGGCAGCGGCCGCCCATCGGCCGGAAGATGCATCGTTTTCCCGTTCGGGAATATGCGCGCGAGTTCCTGCCGGGACATGCGGGGCCAGGCCCGGACATTGCCGACGTCGAGATGCACGAAGGGGGATCCCGAGCTCGGATAATAGCCGACACCGCCGACCTGCATCTGCATGGCAATGGCACGCAGCGTCGCAAGCTTCACGCCGGGAATGTAGAAATCCATCGCCTTGCCCAGCATGTGCTGGCTCTTCTTGGCGACACCAGTGCTGCGCGAACGGTTGCGCAGCATGTTGTTGGTGGCAGGGGAACGATAGGCGGAGACGACGTGGATATAATCCTTGCCGCCGCTCTTCTTATACACCTCCCAGACCAGGTCGAGCAGCCGCGGATCCATCCGTGTCGGCTCATTCCTTCGCCAGTCGCGCAGAAACCGGTTGATCTGGGCAAGGCCCCTGGAATCGAACTTTCCATCCCGCTTGTAGGTGATCGTGGCCCTCTCGCCCGTGTGGGTGAAGAAAAGCTTCAGCGCCCGATCTTCCGCCGAGGCAAGGGATGCAGAACCGGCAAGTGCCGGCAGCGCAAACAAGGCCGGTAGAATGGTCTGCGCTGCAAAGCGTTTTGCACGTGAGAGCAGAGTGGCAATTCCGCCCAAGGCTCCGCCCGACAAACCTTGCAGTGAATACTTCAACACGAACAAACCCGTCTCACACCAAACACTCGACGACGGGCGGGAAATGCCGCATCCATCCGGCTCAGTAAAGCCAGCTTATGGTCAACAAATTGCTAACAGACGGATGCGCGAGCGAAGGCTCATTGAAACGGCCGCTGATTTTTGCTCTAGTTTCGGTGCGCGATCTTCATCGTCAGAACCCGTTCTAGCGATTTGCCGAGCTACGACAGGCGCAGAGCGAAGCCTGCTGGGGGGGTATCCACTTAAGGAGAATTGACAGCGATCCGAATTGCGGCTTTGCTTAATCAACCAAGCATTGCATAGGACAAATCATCGCTTGAGCAAACTTGCGAAGTACAGACACGGTCGAAAGCGGAAAGCATTCGAGCTTCAAGGCGGGCAATGCGGTATTTGCCAGGCCGAAATGGTTTTTCCCGGATTTTATAACAAGGATCGCAAACTCAACAGACTGGCCACGGTCCCAAACCTGGCCACATGGGATCACATCAAGCCCGCAAGCCAGGGCGGAAACAGTTGCCTCGAAAATCTTCATCTTGTTTGTTTCGCCTGCAATCAGAAGCGTCGGACCAAGAAGGCCAAGCCGACGTGGCTGTCTATCAAGGCTAGATTGATGCGAACTTTGGCGATGTAGCGGCGGGGGCCGTGCGGCCTGGGGCACGGGCCGTTTCCGGCGCCTCGCAGCCGCCATTCTAACGTAGATCACCTTACGGCCAATCGTGATCTCGCTCTCAATTTTAACGACTGTCATAATCCGAAAGGAACGACCGACCGGATAAATTCAATCGCAATATACGAGCAATATCGAGGATCGGATGCGACGGCTCCTGTTTGTTTCTTCGGCCACATCGCTATTAGCAGTTGCCATGCTAAACGTGTACCAATTGGTTCTAGGCTTCGAATCGATCTTTGGCTTGTTCCGCTCACCGTCAGAAGTCATCGCGCGAGGATTTGGCGAATTCTTGGTTTTTTGGTCGCTTGCACTCGTTATCGGATCTTCAGTGTTATTCGCTAGGCGAAAATCCAAGAGCCGAAATCGAGGCGTCGCCTCGTCAGTAGTTGCGACGTTCTTCGGCATAGTGGTTGCGCTGGTAGGTGTTCATCATCCTCGTCATCCCGCAGAATATGTAGCGCTTCGCGGAACCCTAGCTGGAGATCCTTTTTGAGCGCCTCATCATGCGCGACGGTGGCCTCCGTTGGCAATCCAACTCGCATTCAACCGTGCTGAAGCCGGAGCCTGAGTAAGGCCGCCGGCCGGGCACGGAAGGCAAAGATCCTCAGCAACGTCCGGTATGGGACGGAAGTGGAGGGCGCCTATCGTGTGCTTCTAGCTCGTGCGCGATGAGCACCATCTCAACGATGGTATACGAAGGTCCGGACACTAAGCTCACCGTCCTTTGTGTCGGAGCACCGCTTAATTCGATGGAGACGCGGGACCAGCGGCCGGCTGAGAACTAGCCGTTCGTTCGGCTTGGCTGGGGTGCGGCGGTACCAGGAAATCGAGCAGACCGTTGCTGCGTAGATCGGCGGTTTTCTTTTCCAGAATGTCACCAATCAAGGTCGTCAGAAATTCGGCTGTCATATGGTTCCAGTCTGTGATGAACGGAACACCCCTGCTGCTGGTGAGGCATTTCTCGTTGTCGTAATCGCAGTGAAGCTTGACGATATCGACGTAGGTGAACGGAAGACCGGAGGGGAAAAAGGGCAGTTGCTCTAAAGGCTGGTTGGCCGGCGGATAGCTCGCCGATCGCAGGCAGATAGAGGCATCGGATTTTCTCTGAAACATCAGCCCCAGGCACGAGTGCAATTCGTCGAGCTGGAAATAATTTCCGAACACGAAAACGCGCGCGTTATCCGAGTGGCTTTTCATCCAGGAAATAAGCTCGAACCTGAACGGGTTGACGGTGTATTCGAAAGGCCGAAGGCTCGTGAGGAAGATCGCTTTCGTTCGGCTGAGCAATGATTTGTCGTTGATATATTTTTCAAAGGGAATGCAGTATTTGTCGTAGATGCTGGCGCGCGAGGGGGCCTTCACACTATCGTTCTTGATCTCCACCATGCAGTTCAAATAGCTGAGCGCCACGACTTGATACCGGTCGGTATCGACGTAATTTTTCAGCGCAATCGACCAGTTTCTGGCGTGCGAGTCCCCAATGATGAAGATAACGGGCTTCTCAGCTTGAATGTTGTCGTTCAAGCTTAGAAAAGTGCTTTCGAGCCGTGCTTCGTTCGCCTGCGCGACAGGTGAATAGACTTCATCCAGCCTGTGAGGAAAACCGGCCATCGTGATTGCTGAAAGGACAACAGCTGCGATAGTTGCAACGGATGAGCTCAGGGTGATCCAGAGAGCGCGGCTTCTCCTGGTGTGGCGAAGCGGCTTTTCAATGACGACAAAGCTGATGACTGAGACCAGGACCGTCACTGCGATGGCGAGAAACTTGTTGCCGTTGCCGAAATCCAAGCTTGTCAGCCGCCAGAAGGCGAAGACCGGATAATGCCACAAATACAAGGAGTAGGACACCAACCCGGTGAGCGCCGCGGGCCGAGAAGCCAGCAGGCGCCCGGCTGCGTTCTCACGGCTGGCGAATGCGAGCACAAGGCAGGTCCCGACGACGGGGATCACAGTGACCCGGCCAGGGTGAACCGTATCCTTTCCAAACAAGATGAGTGAACCAAGAACGAGGATAAGCCCGGCCGCCGCGAGCAACGGCTGGGGGCGAGGCCGTCCACGCCTGAGCTCGTAATAGGCGAGCAGTGTTCCGGCCAGCAGTTCCCAGGCCCGGGTGAGCGGCGAATAGAAGGCCTGCTGCGGATCGTGCCGTACCGTGACGAAACAGAACACGAAGCTGAGGGCTGCCGCCACCAACACGCATGGCAAAAAGTTCGATTTCAAGTATCGGCGCACGATCAGCAACAAGATCGGAAAGGCGATATAAAACTGCTCTTCGACGCTCAACGACCAGGTGTGCAGAAAAGGCTTGAGAAGGGTATTGGGCTCCCCGTACTGCGCCGCGGTGAAATAGAAATAGATATTCGATCCAAACAGTAGCGATGATCCTACGGAGTTCGCGTAATCAGTGAGTTCCAACGGCAACAAGAAATAATAGGCGAAGGGCATCGTCGCGAAAATGACTGCGAACAATGCAGGCAGAATTCGCCGCGCACGACGGGCATAGAATTTCAGGAAATCGATACGTCCCGTTGCTTCGATTTCCGTCAACAGAATCTGGGAAATCAGGAGGCCGCTGATCACGAAAAACACATCGACGCCGATGTATCCGCCAGAAAGCAAGGTGTGGCCGGCAACCGTGAACTCAGCGTGATAAAGAATAACCGCGATCACCGATATGGCCCTTAGGCCATCAATCTCTGGTCTGTAAACCTTCAATGCCAGCGGCCTTCATATCGAGAGCGTACTTGGTCGCGCGTAAGATTGGCGCTTTTGGGGCTGCCTAACACAGAGATCTCGGAGGGAGAACAGTACGGCCCGATAAAAGATTTGCGGGCGGGGTCGATTTCAGTCGTTATTTTATGTGCTGTTGTAAATCAGCATTCAGGGGGCTCATTTGTTTTCCCGGTCGGCCCGCGCCAGCGGCGATGGAGTCTCTTACTTGAAAAGCGTGGCGGTCGCCGCCTGTTTTCAAGAAGTGCCGCGACGGTATACCTCCGGCGCGGCGCGGGGAATTGTGGGGATTGAAAGCCTTGGCGATCACGAATAACGTCAACGAAATCGAGGGTGATTTCACGCTTCCAATCCCCGCCGGGAGGTAAATGGCGTGTTTCTGGAGCAGGCGTCGCACTGTTATCGGGAGATCGTTTTCCAAGGATTCGCGGACATCTGGACGGGCTTGAGGCCCTGGCCGACCGGTCGCGTCGTCCGGTGCGCATGCAATTCAATTGCCGGAGCCAGTTACGGCGATGGTCGGCTTTAAACAATACCCTCAGAAGTTCGGGCTTTCCTCATAGCCTTCCAACTCAGGGCATCCCCTGATGTTGCCGAAACCGATCGTTCGCCGGTCGCCCGATTCATCCAGGCCTCTGAGCACGATGATATTCTCATCCTGCTGTATGATCTCGCTGCGATAGATGCCGGCCCGAAGCGCACGGTTTTTCGCCTGACTTATATTGCATTGCCCGGGCGGCGGGGTGACATGCCAATATCTCGTGCCTTGCCCATCCGACTGCCATCCGCCGGAAGCGGCAAATCCCGACGCGCTGGATAGCAGCATGGCAGACGACAATATCAGGCTGGCTAGAACCGGTTTCATGTAATCTCCGTAGGCCGTGGCGTTTCCGGGATCGCCACCGTCCATTTGTCCCTGTTGCAACGGACAAACCGTGTTTCGAATAGTGTCGCTATGGTAGGTGATTTACGCTAACACCGTGCTAACGCCGACTGCGGCCGCTGTTCGCCGATATTGAAAATAACGAGCGGATCGTAGCCGGAAATCAGAAAACGACTTGCCCGAAGTGCTCAGCATCGAGGCGCAACAAACGGGAGCCTTGTCTCTGGGTTCGCATCGACAGCCAAGGCGTCCAGTTCAACTGCCATCACTGCGGCTTCCAAGGAGGCGACTATTTTTGACGAACAAGCTATGGGGTTCACGTCGCAGCAGATCGACGGGTTCTTCTCGGCAGCGGCTTCTCTCTAACGGTCAGGGGTCAAATAGCCGGCGTGTATACCGTATCGAATGGCTATCAAAAAAGCGCCCCCGATGCCGACGGCGAGGAGAACTGCCATACGTGCTTCGGCCTTCAGCAATTTTAACTCCACAAAAAAACGAGGAAGGAGGCCTTCCGCGTGTTTTGGCAATGAACACTTTCGGTTTTGAGCGCGGGCTTAACGTAGGGGTGAGGCCATGAGCAAGCCAATTCTCCGCTACATCGCCTATCTGCCGGTAAATCTGGCGCTGGTGGGGCTGGCTTATCTCCTGTCGTCATTCCTGGCGGCCTGGTCGATGAAGCACGGCCCAGTTCTTCCCGGCCGCTGGCGCTGGTTCTCGACGCTGAACGCCGATCTGGACGGCGTTGAGGACACTGCTTCTGCCTTCACCGTCAAGCGCAACATTCCGCTGCTCTTTGGCTTCTACCTTCCTGAAACATATCGCCCGTCAGTATCGGGTAAGGGCATACTTGCGTGGATGGCAGACGTTAACAATCTCCGTGTGAGGACGATACGGCGGGCGGTACTCCACCAATAGCTCACCGCACTCGTAAAAGGTCTTCCTGACATATGCCTTTTTGGGGTGGTAAACGACATGGCGCGTAGCCGGTGGAGGGCGATAGCCCTCGATCATGTCAGCTGCAAAAACGGGCTGGCACAGGATAGCTGTGGCACTGACAGCTAGCGAAACGGCTAGTGCTCGAAACATATTTCCCTCCTTGATGGTGTTGAGGAGATATGGCGAAGGGCGAAGATGTCGAGTCTTGGCTACCGCACCTCCATGACATCATTTGATGCGCGGCCACGCTAAAACGCCAAGCCGCCTCCGGGCGGCATTTTCACACTAAAATCGGAGAACTCCCCATGCTCGTCCATAACTGGCGCGAGGTGCTTAAACGCGCCTGGTCGGTGCGCCTGCTTGCCTTTCTGCTCTTCATCATAGCTGTCGAGCCCGTCTATCTGTTCTTCGCTGCGGAATGGGTGGCGAAGGGCTTCTATGTCGGGCTCGGGATGTCGGCGCTTACCGGCATCATCGACGCCGCAGCCCTCGTGGCGCGGTTCTCGTTCAACAGAGACTCTCAGGGGATTTGAATGGCAAACCGCCTTCAGAAGGGTAGCCGGAAACGCCTTCGTGGTGGGCGTCAGGGCATGGGATGATACGGCAAAAGCCTTCGACATCTGGAACCTCGGTAACTGCGTCTCCCAGATTTCCGACTGGATAGGAACGACAAATCCATGGACCGCCCTTAGTGCCGCCACCACCTATTGCGCCGACGCGGATCTGGTCATCATCGACCTGACGATCAACAACGCGCTGTTATCGCCGTCATCCTATAACACCACCTATCCCACGCAGATGCAGTCCATCATCAACGCGGCCAAGGAGGAGGCGCCGACGTATTGCTGATGACCGGCAACCCGTCGCGCATCGACGTCATCGCCGACTCCCTGCAGCAGCAATTCCGCCAGGCGCTGCGGACCATTGCCACGACAAACGATCTGCCCATGATACCATCCCAACGAACTGCAATACACCGATCTGGGTAGCTTTGTAGCAAGCTCACTAAAGACTTGGGCTGTTTAGGGTACGCGGCAAGCGTTCCCACACCCTGCGGCAAACATGGCATGGCCTTCCCCCGAAAGACGAGAAATGACCACATCGAATGACGACATCATGCGCGCCCTTGTCGCCGGAGATCTGCGATACCGAGCTCGACGACGAAAACGACGAGGACGGCGGCGACACCGAGCCAAACGGGGATGAAGTCGACAGTAATTTCACCGAGGATGGATAAAAAACTTGAAGGCGCTGCTAGGCGTCGTCCATTGACGTCTAAAGACTTCCTATCGCCATTGGGGGAAAGAACGAGGGAACGACAAATTCCCCGCGAGGATTTGTTCTGAAGAACAGTAGGTTAGACCTATGGAAATGGCGCACCCGACAGGATTCGAACCTGTGACCTTTGGAATCGGAATCCAACACTCTATCCAGCTGAGCTACGGGTGCATGCCTGAGGCGGTTTGAATCGCCTGTCCGATGGGTGGTTCTTAGCCTAGCTTGCGGCCGGCTTCAATCGCGAAATTCTCGGAAATACCGATGCTTGCGATTTGACGGGCGTTTTTATCCGTCAGCCTGGGGAATGCCACATAAAAAACTCCGCCGGTCTTGCGAGCGGCGGAGCTTGGTTATCCAGGGCAGGGCGCTGGTGGCGTCAGATCTGCATGGCGCCGGGGCCGGGGATGGCTTTTGGGGGCACCTTGCCGAGGATGATCATGCCGAGCACCTCGTCCTTGGTCACATCCTCGGTGCGGGCGTGGCCCACCACCTGGCCGTTCTTCATCACCGAGACGCGGTCGGCGAGGTCGAAGACGTCGTGGATGTCGTGGCTGATGAGGAAGATGCCGATGCCTTCTTTCTTCAGCTGCTTGATCAGCTCGCCCACCTGCGCCGTCTCCTGGGGGCCGAGGGCCGCCGTCGGCTCGTCCATGATCAGGATGCGGGCGTTGAAGAGGATGGCGCGGGCGATCGCCACCGATTGCCGCTGGCCGCCCGAAAGCGCCTTCACCGGCTCCTTGAAGCGCTTGAAGTTGGGGTTCAACCGCCCCATCACCTGGCGGGCCGAGGCTTCCATCGCCACGTCGTCGAGCGTGCCCCAGCGGGTCTTCAGCTCGCGGCCGAGATAGAGGTTGGCGGCGGCGTCGACATTATCGGCCACGGCAAGCGTCTGGTAGATCGTCTCGATGCCGTATTTCTTGGCATCGCGCGGATTGCGGATCTCGGCCGGCTCGCCATTGATCAGGATCTCGCCGCCATCGCGCTTGTAGGCGCCGGAGAGAATCTTGATCAGCGTCGATTTTCCGGCGCCGTTGTGGCCGAGCAGGGCCACCACTTCGCCGGGGTAGAGATCGACCGAGGCGTTGTCCACGGCGTGGATGCCGCCGAAGGAGATCGAGATGTTTTTCAGTTCCACGAGGGGAGTGCGTTGATCAGCCATATCTGGAGCTCCTCTCACTTGGCACGGGCGCGGTAGACGGTGTCGAGCCAGACCGCCACGACAAGGACGGTGCCGACGACGACGCTCTGCAGCGGCGTGTCGACATGCGCCAGCACCATGCCGGATTGCAGAGACTGCATGACGAGCGCACCGAGCATGGCGCCGGCGATGGTGCCGGTGCCGCCTGCGAGCGACGTCCCGCCGATCACGGCGGCGGCGATGGTGTAGAGCTCGTCGAGCGTGCCTTGCGAGTTCGTCGCCGCATTGAGGCGGGCGGTGGAAATCGCCGCCGCAATGGCTGCGAGCACGCCCATCAGCGCGAAGATGCGCACCGTCACCCAACGTGTCTTGATGCCGGCGAGTTCGGCCGCTTCCGGGTTGCCGCCGATCGCGAAGACATAGCGGCCGAAGCGCAGGCGGGTGGCGATGAAGGTCATGATGATGCCGACGACGATGGCGATCAGCACCGGCACGGCGATGCCGTAGGGAATGTCGAGGCCGGTTTCCGGCCAGGGGATATTGTTGGTCTCGGCATATTTCTTGGCGATGTTAACGGGCCAGTAATAGCTGTTGGCGATCGAGACGGCGCCGAGGATCAGCACGCAGCTCAAGGTCGCCAGGAAATATTCCGCCCAGATCGGCCGGCGCGGAAAGCCGAAGCGGCGGCGCTGATGGCGCGAGCCGATGATGCTGGCGATGACGAAGAGGCAGGCGGCGATGCCGACGACCCAGCTCCAGGTGGCGCCGATCGAGCCCTCCGCGCCCCCGCCCATGATGCGGAAGGTCTGGTCCATGGGGGCAACCGTCTGGCCGCTGGTGACGAGCCAGGTCGCGCCGCGCCAGACGAGCAGGCCGCCGAGGGTGACGATGAAGGAGGGAACGTTGAGGAAGGCGATGATCATGCCCTGAAAGGTGCCGATCAGGCCGCCGGCGATGATGCCGATCAGCAGCGTGATCACCCAGGTGAAGGGGCTGTCGAAGCCGATATATTCCGGCAGGATCTTCGCCTGCGTCACGCCCATGATCATGCCGCAGAGGCCGAGCACGGAACCGACGGAAAGGTCGATGTTGCGGGTGACGATGATCAGCACCATGCCCGTCGTCATGATCGCGATGTCGGTCGTCTGGACCGAGAGGTTCCAGAGATTGCGCGGGGTCAGGAACAGGCCGCCGGTGATGATGTGGAAACCGATCCAGATGATGACGAGCGCGCCGATCATGCCGAGCAGGCGGGTGTCGATCTCGGTCGCGCGGAAGAAGCGGGTCACCGGATTGGCTTCCGCCGTTCGCGGCCCGCTTGAAGTCGTTGATTTTAGCATGTCGGCCATGGGTTTGCCGTTCCCCCATTCTTGTTTAGACGGGCGCCTGCGTGCTGGAGCTTGGCCAAAGGCGTCATTCGTCTGTCTTCAACTGACCACCGCGATGCTTCCGGAAGCCGGTCGCGTGGCGTCGCGACGCTCTTCCGGCAGGGAATGCAAGTCTGCGATGGTGTGGCGAGGCGGAGAAAACTTCGTCTTGGAATTCCCGTCCGCATCCGGCGCCGCAGCGGTCTTCGCTGCGGCGCCGGTCATTCTAGTTCAAAGCTGGCTTACTTGCAGGCGGCAACCGTGCCGGCCTTGACGCCCTGGCAGGCTTCAGCCTTGGAAATCCAGCCGGCGTCGATGACGACGTTCAGATTGTCCTTGGTGATCGCAAGCGGCTTCAGGAAGACCGACTGCATTTCCACGCCCTTCGGTCCGCCCTTGAAGGCCTGGGCGCCGTCGATCTTGCTCATGTCCTTGCCGCCTGCGAGGTCGAGAGCGATTTCAGCGGCGCGCTTGCCGAGTTCGCGGCTGTCCTTCCAGACGGAAACCGTCTGCGTGCCGAGCGCGATGCGGTTCAGCGCCGCCTTGTCGCCGTCCTGGCCGGAAACCGGAACGGAGCCGGCGAGGCCCTGGGCGTCGAGCGCTGCGATCGCGCCGCCGGCCGTGCCGTCGTTGGAGGCGACGACGGCGTCAACCTTGTTGTTGTTGGCGGTCAGGAACTGCTCCATGTTGCGCTGAGCATTCTCCGGCAGCCAGCCGTCGGTATAGGCTTCGCCGACATTCTTGATCTTGCCGGCGTCGATCGCAGCCTTCAGCACTTCCTGCTGGCCCGAGAACAGGAAGTCGGCGTTCGGGTCGGAAGAAGAGCCCTTGATGAAGACGTAGTTGCCTTCCGGCTTGGCCTTAAAGACGCCCTCAGCCTGCAGGCGGCCGACTTCCTTGTTATCAAACGTGATGTAGAAGGCAGCCGGGTTTTCGATCAGGCGGTCGTAGCCGACGACCGGAATGCCTTCGGCAGCGGCCTTTTCGATCGCCGGGCCGATAGCGTCGGAGTCCTGGGCGAGAATGATCAGCGCGTTGGCGCCCTGCGAGATCAGCGATTCGACGTCGGTCAGCTGCTTGGCGGCAGAGGACTGCGCGTCAGCGGAAATATACTTGGCGCCCTTGGCTTCCAGAGCCTTCTTGATGGCGGCTTCGTCGGTCTTCCAGCGCTCCTCCTGGAAATTCGACCAGGAAACGCCGACGACGAGATCAGCAGCCATGGCGGCGGTATGCACGGAAACGAGAATGGCAGCCCCTGCCATGAGTTTCAAAATAGACTTCATAAATTGTCCTCCCGAGTGAGTTGCGACCGGCCCAGCCCATGCTTCCTCCGGCCACCGCGAAAGCTGTCGAGATTTTTTTCTCGACAGTCGAGAAATTAACTGTCAGAGATTTTTTCAACTGTCAACTCTGCATCGCCGGCTTAATTCGCTTGCGCAAGAGCGGCCGCAGATGCAGGGGAAGGTGAGGGCGATGAAGGCATGATGCCGAAAACCGTGAGCGGTTTTTCGGGAAACATCATGCTCTCACGAAAGCAGGAGGAGAGGGCGGCATCCATGCTGACCAAGTCGAGCACGGAGCTGGTCCGGCAGAGAAACAGCGTGCTCGTGCTGTCCGTGCTGCGGCGCCACGGTGCGCTCGCCCATACCGAAATATCCGATTTCACCGGCCTTTCCTCGGCCACCATTTCGGCGATAACAGCCGATCTGGAACGCGCTCAGATCATCGAAAAATCCGAGCAGCAGGCGGCAAGCGGCCGCGGCCGGCCGCGTGTGCTTTTGCGCCAGCGGCGCGAATGCGGCTATCTGATCGTCGTCATCATCTCCTCGGATGCCGTGCAATATTCGCTTGTGGATTATGCAGGCAAGCTGATCGACCGTTTCAGCGATGAGCGCTCGCGTGATCCGTCCGGTGCCGCCCGGTTCGTCGCCGGGGTGCAGGCCGGGCTCTTGCGCATTCTTGATCGCTCGAGGATTTCGCAGGAAAGGGTGCTGCTGATCTCGATCAGTTCCAAGGGGCTGGTCCATTCCACCGAGCCGGTGCTTCTGTGGTCGCCGATCTTCGGCAGCGACCAGATCGATTTCGAATCGGCGCTGCGGCCCGCCTGGCAGGCGAAGGTCATTCTCGACAACGAGACGCTGCTCGTCGCCGCCGCGCTCGGCGCCCGTGAGGAGATCGCCAAGGGCGCTGATTTCCGTTCGCTCGCCGCACTTTCGCTCGGCCACAGCATCGGGCTCGGAATCGTCCGGCGCGGCGGCCAGGCCGGCCAGGAGATCTCCGCCCCCAATTTCGGCCACATGCTGCATATGGCGGGTGGCGGTCTCTGCCGTTGCGGCACTCGCGGCTGCATCGAAGCCTATGCCGGCTTCTACGCTATCCTGCGCAGCGCCTTCGAAGTGCCGCTCGATACGATCCCGGCCAAATTCGTGCCGGTCGCCGAACTCGACAAGATCGCCGCCCGCGCCCGCCAGGGCCACCGCACCTCCGCCTTCGCCTTCCGCCAGGCGGGGCTCGCGCTCGGCAACGGCCTGTCGCGCATGCTCAGCCTGACCGAACGCATGCCGATCGCCATCACCGGCCCCGGCACCCGCTATTACGACCTGCTGCGGCAGGGCATCGAAGAGGGCCTCGGCCAGTCGCATATCGTGCGCATGGAAGGCATGCCCGAAATCCGCGTCGTCCCCGACGAACCCATCCTCGTCTTCGAAGGCCACCTCAACCGGGCGCTCTCTGTGATCGACCAGGACATCGTGCTGTCGGGGGGGCAGGGGACGGATTGAGATGGCTTGCGGCATATCCCTTCTCCCCAGCGGGGAGAAGGTGGCCCGAAGGGTCGGATGAGGGGGCCACACGGCACGCCATTCATCACTCTTCGCTGCGCTCAGCGCACGCGCTCGAACGAAAACCCCTCCCCACAAGGGGGAGGGGCTACTACGTGGCGCCCACCTTGGCAGACCTCCACCTTTCTGCGGATGAAACCGTGGAGTGGGAAGCAGCGGGGTGCGGCAAGTTAGCCCCTCCCCCTTGTGGGGAGGGGTTGGGGAGGGGTCTTGATCGCGCTCTGCCATCCAACGCAAAACGGCCGGGCAGAGCCCGGCCATCTCATGCACGACCTTCGGTCGGGAGAGGACCGTCAGCCGATCTTGATCAGCTTGCCTTCCTTGACCGACTGGACGGCGGCGTCGGCGAGAGCCAGCGCTGCCAGGCCATCCGCGCCGGAGGGGGTGATCTTCGAACCCTTTTCGATCGCGGCGATGAAGGCGGCGATCTCGTTGGCGTAGGCTTCGGTGTAGCGGGTCATGAAGAAATCATGCAGCGGCGGGCGGGTATAGCCGTCGCCGTTCGCCACTTCGATCGAGACCGGGCGCTGGTTTTCGGCTGCCGCCATGCCCTTGGAACCGTGCACTTCGATGCGCTGGTCGTAGCCATAGGTGGCGCGACGGGAGTTGGAGATGACGGCCTGCTTGCCTGAAGCGGTCTGCAGGATGACCGAGACACTGTCATAATCGCCGGCTTCGCCGATCGCCTTGTCGACCAGCACGGCGGCGGTCGCCAGCACCGAGACCGGCTCTTCGCCGAGCAGGAAGCGGGCCATGTCGAAATCGTGGATCGTCATGTCGCGGAAGATGCCGCCCGAACGCTTGATATAATCGACAGGCGGGGCGCCGGGGTCGCGCGAGGTGATCGTCACCATTTCAACGTCGCCGATCTTTCCGGCGTCGATCACCTTGCGCACCGCCATGAAATGCGGGTCGAAGCGGCGGTTGAAGCCGACCATCAGCTTGGCGCCGGTTTCTTCCACCACCTTGATGCAGGCCTTGACGCGGGCGACGTCGAGATCGATCGGCTTTTCGCAGAAGATCGCCTTGCCGGCGCGGGCGAAGCGCTCGATCAGGTCGGCATGGGTGTCCGTCGGCGTGCAGACAACGACGGCGTCGATGTCTTTGGCGGCTTCGATCGCCTCGATGGTGCGGACTTCGCAGCCATAGGCCGAAGCGATGGCTTCCGCCGCCTGCGGAAAGGCGTCGGCGACGGCGACCAGCGTCGCATTGGCATCGCCGCTGACGGCCTTGGCGTGAACCTTGCCGATACGGCCGGCGCCGAGCAGACCAAATCTTACAGTCATTTCAATCTCCCTTGAATTCGGAACAAATAAACCGAATTGCCAAAAATCTGGAATTTTCATTCCATCATCTGCGCGTCTCGTCAAGCCCGCGACTCTTTCACATTTGCAAGATTCAAACTAAAGGACAGTGCGACAAAATGCGACCGCGGGGACAGACATGCAGCTTATCGATCCGAACCATCCGGCATACCAGCGCCTCTGGGTGCGTGTCGGCATCGTTGCAGTCTGTTTCGGCTGGGCGGCGATCGAGATCATCGGCGGCGATCCCTTCTGGGCGGTGATCTCCGCTGCAGCCGGCGCCTATGCCTTCTATATGCTGTTCTGGACCTTCAAGCCGCAGTCGGCCGAGCCGGTTGCGCAGCCCGACGCCGGGGGAGAGGACGAGGCCGATGAGACATCAGCCGAAAAGCCTTCGAAAGACGGGCAGGCGGAATAGTAGCGGGCGGCTTGCCGATCAAGAGATCGGCGAGCATCATCGGCTTCGTCGCAGCCGAACAATCGAAGCGCGCCGCGCTCTTTCCGATGCGCGCCGCGCTTGACATCTTTGTTCGATATTATCGCAAAACCGGCGCACGGCTTCGCGTGCAGCGAGCCTGATCCATTCGCATTCCCGTCCCGTCAGAGCGACAATTCCCTGGCCTGCGCGTCGATCTTTTCGCAGGCATCGCCGAATGGATCGCTTGTCGGTACCAGCGGCGAAACGCCGAGCAGGAGAAGCGCTTTCAAGTGTGACCAGCCACCTCCGAGCAACGGCGCAAAGGGTGTCATCATGCTGCGTTCCCCGCCATAGAGACGCTGGTACTCTGCAAAGTTGCAGAAGTTCTCGTGATTGCTGTTCTTCAGATGGAAGGACTCGGCCGCAGCACCTTCGGCTAGGATAACCTCGTGCGCATCGAGCATGACGGCATAATAGTCGATCGAAGCGTCGGGCGCGGGAGCGACCGGTGCGATCGTCGTGCCGTTCACGAGCTCCTTCACCTGGATCAGAACGCCGTTCAGGTACAGCCCATGGCCAGGCGACAGGTAGAGATCCGAATGGGGTGTGTGCCCGTCCAGCGCGTGACGGCAAACCCGGATCGGCACCACGTCTTTCTGCCAGCGTGCGCCGCTCTTCTTGAAGCTTTGGCGGCCGACCCACTTGACCGCACGGGTGCTGCCGTCCGGAAGGGCAACGCGATCGCCGATGCTGAGATCCTCGACGGGCTTCTCACCGCAATCGGTGAGGATCGCCGTTCCGCGCAGGAAGCAATTTGCGCCGCTGCCGCCATGGCCACCTCTTCCGCCGGAACCCCCGTGTCCACCGGAGCCGCCCCGCCCCCAGCGCCGACCCATCGCTTTGGCCGGAGAGATTGAAATTGCCGTGGCCATGGCCGCCGCGCCGGCGAGACGAGCGCCGGCGGCCGCAACCACTCCTAGAAAATGTCTGCGCGCAGTGTTGCGCGGCTGCTTCGGATCTTCCGTAGACTGCATGTGGGCGATCTCCTGAAAACATTAAACCGCCCGATGCTACAACATGTTGTATCGCATTCAATTTCGCCAGTTAGCGCTGTGCCTTACTGAAAAGGACGTAGGCATGGGTTAGGCGGTCCCGAAATACGCTATGTCAGATACCAAAAAGCGGGAGGTTTATCTGCTACCCCAACGCGAAAGAATCGAACTGAGTACCTTGGTGGGCGGTTGAATCGCTGGAAAACAGCACATATAGCTTGCGCGGACCAAGCCGGATGGCGGCTCCTCCGTGGCGTCGGAGTGTTTACCCGCGCTTGAGATAGCTTCAGCTATGCGGCAGGCGGCGCATCGCCTCGTCGATCAGCAGATTGGCGATCATCATGCGCCTGTTGGCATTGGCGGAAAGGCGCTGCGACACCATCAGGATAGTTGGCCTTGGCAAAGGCGCGCCGATTCGCTGCGAAGCGACCAAGCGCAACCGTCAAATCTCAACCGCCTGATATCCGCCAAGTCATGTTTCAGAGTCCCGAGCGAGGGCGGGAAACTGGAGAAGCTGGCTACGAACTCAATGTCCGGCGAATACCAGGGTCTGAACCGGCAGCAACATCGCCTGTATACGCAGGATCATCGCATGCACGACACCCACCGTGTCGACGACATGCAGGAACATCCAGCGCGGCGTGCTGATATTGGGATCGGCGAGCGCATCGTGGTTGTTGGTATAGGCATTGGCAATGCAGCTGCTGCCCGGCGGCACATCAGCGAGGCCGCCGTCGAAGAGCGGCTGAAGGAACACCGTCAGAGTGCCGGGTTTTGCCATCTGCTGAACATCGACCAGCTGGTCGGTGGGGCGCAACTGGCCGGCCGCGATCACGTCCTGCACGTCGGTCACGACGAGCGGGATGATGGTGAACGGCTTGCCGACGCAGACAGCCTCCGCGACCATTCCGGGTTTCATCACCTGCGCCTCGATCTGCCCGAAACCGGCGATCAGCGTGCCGCGGCCCGCTTCGCTCGGCACCAGGATGCCGGCAGGACGCAGCATGGTGTTCAGCACATCACCGGGCCGCAATGTGAATTGCTGGACGGTGCCCGAAACCCCCGCCTTGACGATTGTCTTGTCGAGTTCCACCTGCGCCTCGGCTTGGGCGGCCTCCGCGCTCGCCTTCTGCGCCGGCAGGAGAACGCTGAGCTTGGTTTGCAGCGTCTCTTTCTTAGCGAGCGCGGCGCTCAGGGAGCCTTTGCGACCTTCGACCGTATTGGTGAGGCGGACCACCTCGCGGCGGGCAACGGCATCGTTTTTCAGGAGCTGCGTCTTCATCTCCAGCTCGTCCTCGGCCACTCGCAAGGCGCCTTCGGCCTCCTGAATCTGGCCATCCATGCTCGCAAGCTCGGTCTGTGAGACCCTCGCTTCCGCCTCGGTCTCGGCAATCTTCCGGCGGGCGGTCTCAAGGGCCGCCTTCTGCTGTGAATCGTCGAGCCGGAAGAGCGGCGCGCCGGCGGCGACCTTTTGGTTGACGCCGACAAAGACTTCATCGACCCGGCCGGACGCCTCCGGCAGGATCGTCACGGTGCGGAACACCGCCGTGACGGTTTTCGTCGAGGGATGGAAATAGAAGATCATGGTGATCAGCGAGACGGTCAGGATCAGGCAGGCCGAGATTCCCCAGCGCAGTTCGTACCACATGCTGTAAAGGGTGATCTCCTGGCCGATGCGCTTGCCCTGGGCATAGCGCCGGTAGAGATAGTCCGGGAAGATGGTCAGCATTGAGCAAAGCATCAATTCGAGCATGATCATATCCCCTCTTCGTGCAGTGTCTTGGCGGGCGCCCGGACGGGTGCTTCCGCCACTGGTTCCGGCGCAGGCGGGCGGACCGGTTCCGGGTGATCGGCTGCGACCGGCGCCTCGTCCTCGAGTTCGGCCGGATCGCGGCGGGCAAGCCTGGCAAGCGACCGGGCGATCGAATAAAGGGGCGTCGAAAAATCGGGAAACCGGATGAATGCCAAGAGCAGGCCGAGGATCCAGTAGAGATGATTGTGGGTGAAGAGCGAGATCAGCGCCAGAACCGCGACGATCTCCATCTGCACCTTGTTCGTGTGATGGGCGATGCGTTCGGGAACGGCGTGCAGCTGGAAGTACAGGTTGCCGACCACAAGGATCATCACGATCAGAAAAATGATGACGCCGACGAACAAATAGTCGGTCTGGCCCGGCGCGGTGATGAAGCCGGGCACGTGATCGGTGAGAGCGGAGTGATAGTCTTCCATCGAAATCTCCTTTCCTGAACGCCATAGTAGCCAGGCCCGCCAGCCGGCAGGCCAAATCGATCATGTCAGCTGGCGGCAGCCGCCAAGGCCTGTTTCTGCGCAGTCAGTGCCTGCTGGGCAGCCGCGGCCGGGTCAGCAACCTTGTCGCCGGCGACCTGGACAGTCGGCACGGCTATGCGGATGCCATTTTCATTAAAGGCCTGATGGATCATTCGCAGCGCCCGGCGCTTCAGCGTGAACTGCTCTCCGGGAAGCGTCATGACCTTCATGCGCAGCAGCAATCCGGAGTCGCCCAGGCTGTCGATACCCTGCATCTTCAACGGCTCGATCGTAATGGGCTTGAACTCGGGGTCAGCGAAGAGTTCCTGGCCGATCTTCTTGATGATCTTGCGAGCCTTTTCGACATCGGCATCATAGGCCACGGTGATCGTCATCTTCTCGATCACCCAGTCGCGGCTCATGTTCTGGATCGCGCCGAGTTCGCTGAAGGGCACGATGTAGACGGCGCCGCGGTGATGCCTGAGCTTCACCGACCGAAGGCTGAAGGATTCGACGCTTCCCTTGTAGTTGCCGCTCTGAATGTATTCGCCGACGCGGAAGGCGTCGTCGAGCAGATAAAACACGCCGCTGATGATATCCTTGACGACGGTCTGGGCGCCAAAGCCGATCGCAACGCCGACGACGCCGGCGCCGGCGATCAGCGGCCCGATCTCGACGCCGAGCGAGGACAGCGCCATCATCACCGCGATCGCGGCAAACAGGATCATCAGCACGTTGCGCAGGATCGGCAGCAGCGTCCGGATCCGGGCCCGGCGGCGTGCCCCGTCGCTGCCGGCCTCTTGGGGCGTATCGGTCTCGCCGAGCTTCCGGTCGATGACGACACGCACTAGGCTCCAGGCGAGATCGATGACGAGAAGGATGATACCGGCGCTCAGCATGCCCCTGACGATCCGCAGCATCGGGGTGTCCTGCATCGTCATGCGGGTCAACTCGACATCGAGAGCCTTGGCAAGCAGGAGGATGGCCCCGACGATGACGGCTGCCCGTACACCGCGCTCCACCAGTACTGAGGTGATGCTTGCTTGCTCGGCTTTTTCCTCGCCGGCAGGAGAGGACAGAATATTGGCGATGGAGACGCGGGTGAGCGCGAGGACGGCCGGCAAGGCGGCGCATACTGCGACGATCCAGAAGAGCCTCATCGCACCGACCACCCAGAGAGCCCAGAGACCGATGAAATAGGCGGTCCATAGCCAGTTGCGGATCGTCCGGCCGATGCGGGGCGTCCGACTCTCGACCGGCTCGTCCACCGGCCGGCGCCACAGGCTTTCGATTGTGATCGCCAACAGCACGGCACCCAGCGTATAGGCGACGAGGAGGCGTGAGGCGGGGGGAAGGCCGAGCGTTGCAAGCAGCCGCACCGTCACCCAGCCGAAGGCGAACCAGCCGCAGAGATAGGCGAGGCGGCGCGCCCAATGGGCCGCGGCCAAATCGCTGACGGGGACCACGCGAAATCCTGGCTGCGCCGCGGCGGGGGGCGTCAGCCAAGCGCGCAGCAGCGCGGCCGCGAGGCGGAAGGCGACGAAGGCGAAGAGGAAGCCCACGACGACTTCGCGTACGAGCGGCGGCCAGTCGAAGATGAGGAAGAAGCCGATGCTGCCGAGCGCGAAAGCGAGCACACGGCATGCTTCCCAGAGAAGCTTGGCGCCGAGAAGGACAAGCCGCTCCCGCACGGTCGAAAAGGGCGCCTGCTCCATCCAGGCGTGCCAGCCGCCGCTGATCCGCCGGAAAAACCACTGGGCGGCAAAACCTGCTGCCATGAAGGCGATCAAGAGCACCACCGGCCGGGTACCGCCGTTCGCCTGGATATCACGCTCGAGCACGGCCGCAGCCGCCATCATCTGCGATGGAAACGAGGTTGCAGCGTTCATCAGATCGGAAGAATGCCGGCGGAATCGGGTGGCGAATTCGGCGAAAGAGGGATCGGTAGGCTTTGCCCCGTCTGGTTCGGCAGCCGCTTTTGCCGCCGCCTGCTGCTTCAGCCAGTCCTGCACCGCCGGATCGGTGGACAAGGCTATGAACTGCTCGATCCTTTCGGCCGGCACTCCGGCCGGCGGCGTCTGCGACATCACGGGCATGGCCGTCAGTGCGGCGGCGAGGAAGGCCATCACCGCCAGGAGCAGCGTGCGAAGACCATTCCTTGATGATACTATCGGCATGATCCCTCCCAATCCCGCGTATCGAATACGGCGCCCTATGGCCGGCATTCCGTCCTGAACGCATTGCCACATGCCGGTTTCGACTTGCCGCCGGGCCCGGCAACCGCGCTGACATCGGCGGCATAGGCGTCGCGTGTGTCCTGATCGACGACGGCGGCAGGCGCCGCCAGTACCAGGCCCGCGGCGGCCGCCGTTTCAGTCGTCGCCGCAAGAATTCTCTCGCCGAGGCCGACGCGGCTGTCGGTCAGCGTCTGTCCTTCCGAAATCCGGGCGCCGATCAGCTGGACGATCGCGGGCGAGGCTGCGAATTTGGCGTGGTTGAGCCGGTCGCTGGTCTTCACCTTCGTCAGGTCGATGACATTGATGTCGTATTCCTCGAGCTCCTGCTTGTAAGGCGCCTGTTCCGGATCGATTGAGCCGAGACGGGCGACATCGCCCCAGACCCTTCGGGAGACGGCGAGCGCCTTATCGTCACGCGATACGAAGAGGGTGAATTGGGGGTGCTGCTTTCCCATGTCGGCGATCTGCTGGCGGAACACGTCGACATCGACGTCGGGAGCCGCGAGCATGACATTCTTGAATTTCGCTGGCAGGCGGCCATTGCGGATCGCCATCTGCCGCAGGCCTTCCATGGCAAGCCAATTGCCCATCGAATGGGCAAGGATCGAGACCTCCTTGATCTCCGGATCATGGTAGAGATACTGAAACAGCTTCTCCAGCGCATTGCGGGTGTAATTGGTACTCTCCCGATCATAACCATAGGCGAGCAGCCGCCCGCGCGAGGGCCATGTCACCAGCACCGGCGCGCTGTGCACGCCGGAATCATGAACGATCTGGGCAAAACGGTAGACGGAGTCCTCGAAGCGGGTGTTGTAGCCGTGGATGAAGACGAAAACGCTCCTGTCGGGGCTTTTACGCACGCTGGCGCTGAGCCAGGCCTTTGCGGCGTCGACATCCAACTCCGTTGCCTTGAGCGTCGCAAAATCGGTCTTGGGGTTGGACGGCAACTTCTTCGGCCAGGCGACTTCGCCGGCTTTGCGGCCAGGCGGAATCGATACGGTGATATCGGCAAAGGTGGGCTGGCGGGCGCGCTCGCCGCTGAACATCTCTCCGGGAACAGGCGAGCGGCTGCGCGTCGTGGCGACCAGCATGTCAACGCGATCGGCGCGAGGAGCAGTCTCCGCGACCGGGGTCAGCACGCCTTTCGGATGCCCGCCGCAGCCTGACAGGCACATCATCGCAACGCAGATCAGAAGCCGTCGCAGCGTCTGCCGAAAAGCGGCCTGACTGCCGCGCATGTTGCTTATGTTCACACTGCTCCCCACCCTGACGCATGCTGCCGGGGGCTGACCCGGTCCTGCATGGAAGAGATTGGGCCAAAGACGAAGCCGCAGGCATGTATGATCCTGTATGTTACAGGTAACAGCACCCTGCGCTTCGTTTGGCCGATGGCGAGGACAGCCGGTCGCACACCGTCGTCAATTCGCCGGCCGGTCGTTTGGAACGGGCAGGCCGGCAGCCTCCAATCCGGCAAAAAAACGTTCCTGGTCCTCGATCCTTGCCAGCCGCCGGACGACCTCACGCCGGACATTAAGGATCAAGGCGGGCGAGCGGGCCTCGATCCAGTCGATTTGCTCCTTTGCCTCCGCCGATTTTCCGAGGGTGCCGAGGATCGAAAGCAGGACGAGGCGATGCATCGGATTGTAGTTGAGGTCCGACATGCGGGACCATAATTCGGCAGCCTGGGTATCGCCCCGCATGAAGGCACAAAGCGCCATCCCAACTTCATAATATCCCTGCGGTCCCGCATTCTTGCTGACCGCCTGCGAAATCAGCTCGCAGCCCCTTTCCCAATTCCCCGACATTTGCCAGGCGCAGGCCGTATTCGCCGGCAACTTCCGTGTCGTTCGAATTGCTGGCGTAGGCCGCTTCACCGGCGCGGAGGGCCTCGGTCGGGTCATTGCCGAAAAAATTGGCAAGCATCAACGCCTGCAGAGCTCGGGCATTCTTCGGATCGAGCCGCACGGCTCGTTCGGCTAGCTCCTTGGCAGTTGCCAGCGTGGCAGCGGTCGGTTTCGTGTCCAGCTGATATGGAAAGCGGAATTCGTCGAGATAGGTGAGCGAAAGAAAAGCCGCGATATTGGAATCATCGGGCATCTTTTCGGCAGCATGCTTCAGGCAGGATTTTGCCGTTTCCTGCGCCTGCGGGGTCATTTCGCTCCGGTAGCTGTAGTAGGACAGGATGCAGGAAAACGCGTCTGCGTTTCCTGCGATGCTGGCGGTGTCCGCCTGAAATATCACGCCGAACGGGCGCGCAACCGCCGTCGCAATGTCCTCGGCAAGACTTGCCTGCGTTTGCAGGAGACCCTGGACTTTCATGTCGGCGTCGTAATTATTGGCCCAGATGACGGTCCCATCGGCTCGCCGCACAAGCCGGGCCGTCGAGCGCAGCGTTTCGCCTTCCAGCCTGATACTGCCCTGCAAGGCATAGATCGGTTGCGACGACAACTGACCATCGCGATTGCGCGGCAGAACGGCGGCGACGACGATATCGTTGAAGGGAACCAGTTTTTCGATGATGTCGTCGGTGATACCCTGGGAGATGTCGGATGCTACCCCGCTGCCGGACGCGCTTTCGAAGCGCTCGACGACGATGATTGGGCGGCCGACAGCTCCGGACGGCATCTCTTTCCCGGTATCGAACAGCCTCACATGCTGAAGCGCCGCGGCAGCGGCGGCAAAAACGACCACCGCGCCTGCGGCGAGCCAATATCGGGGCCATGACACACGCCGGTCCGCCTTGTCCCGGCGGCGCCCATCCGCTGCCGGAGGGACCTGCTGCGCATAGTCTGGGGAGGGCCGCAGCTCAGCGGACTGTCCCGTTTGCGGCCTTTCTGCAGGCTCGGCTCCTCGCCTTACTTCGAAGATGGGCGCATAGCCGCCTCTGGGAATTGTGATGATAACCCGGTCGCTGGCTCCGGCGGTCAGGTAATAATGTTCCAGTTCCCTGCGCAGTCGTCCTGCTTCGATACGGACACACGGATCCTGCTGAGCATCGAAACTTGCATCTCGGCCGAAAACGGCCTGTGCGATGGTAAATGCCTTCAGGTAGTCGCGATGGCCGGCAAGCGTCTCGGTCACCACGAATTCAAGGAATCTTCCTGCCCGCTCCGGAAGACGAAACTCCGGACTGGACAGAATACGCTCAAGTTGCTGCTGCACCTCTTCGGGTGAAGAAATGTCGCTGCCTGCCCTGTCAGCGCCTGCATTTTGCATCGGCTCCCCCAAGACTCCGATTGCGATCAACCTGCAGTATTAGCCATCGACGATAGACCCGAGTCGGCATAACGGCAATGCGATTTGCAAGAATGTGCTAATTAAGGATCACCTTAGTCGATGGTCGCCAACAGCCAATGCAGGCCAGTATAACCCGTATCAGCGTAGGATACCGTATCCTACCGGCGCGGACATGTATTTTACTGCCATCGTCACTCCGTGCGCTCTATCATCGCCTAAACATTCTGGAGGAGGCGACGATGACATCACCCGAAGCGTCCACATCATCCATGACGAGCGCCGAGGACTTGCGCAAACGCGCTTTGGAACTCCAGCTTCTGGAAATCGAGCGCAGCGAAAAGATCAAGTCGCGCGAAGCGAAGAAGCATGCTGACTTCGTCGAGGATTTCTTCCGCAAGCAGATCGGAGAAGCGGAACGCGCTGTCATCAAACGCCTCGTGATGAAGGCGGCCGCGGACGGCAAATACGAGGCGCTGATCTACAGCTTTCCATCGACGTTCTGCACGGACAGCGGCCGGGCCGTCAACAATAACCTTCCTGGGTGGCAGAAGACGCTACAGGGAAAGGCGAAGGAACTGCATGGACTGTTCGAGGAGGTCGCCAAGCCGCAAGGCTACGGGCTCAAGGCGATGATCATCAATTTCCCCGACGGCATGCCCGGCGACGTCGGCTTCTTCCTCACCTGGGAACCCCCCGTCGAGTAACGGCAAAGAGCAGGCGTGAGCAAGGAAATATCCTATTGAAAGCGATAGAGATCGAGCGAAAGTTCCTGGTCCGCGACGACAGTTGGCGCGCTTGCGCCGACGAGCCGCACGTTCTGCAGCAGGCCTATCTCTGCCTCGATCAGAACTGCATACGCGTCCGCCTGATCGACGGGCATTCCGCGCGCCTGACGATCAAATTCCGCTCGCCAGGCCTCGCTCGCGAGGAATTTGAGTATGACATTCCGGTCGAGGAGGCACGCGACCTCCTGCTCCATGCAGGTCATGTCCTTGAAAAGACGCGATACCGCGTCCTGCATGACGGCCGGAGCTGGGAGGTGGACGTATTCGCCGGCGCTTACCAGGGATTAACGCTCGCCGAAATCGAAATGGCGAGCGAGAATGACCGGTTCAATCTGCCGCAATGGCTGGGGCGCGAGGTCACGGGCGAGAAGCGATACTCAAACCGCGCCATGGCAGCTGCTCCCCGTACTCAGCTGGCGGCGCAGGGCACTGCTGGCTGGCCTCTCAATCCTTTACCACAGTCCAGCTTGCGTCCGGATTGAAATTCTTGATCGCCGCGGCACGCTCTTCCGTTGTCGGACCCAGATCGCGCTGGTAGATGACGCTCATCCCGTTGACCATGAACGTCTGCACGCCGGTGACCCTGTATTTGACCGGCCAGGCGATCAGTGCAAAGCCGCCGGTCATATAGCCGTTGATGATATAACTTTGCTTGCCGCCAAGCACGTTGTCGCCCTGGGATGTCAGAATGCGGTAGCGATATCCGTAATAGCCCTCGCCGCGTTTGGCGGCTCCGAAAGCGGCCGTTTCGACCAGCGCGCTTGCCGGGCTTTCCTCGGGGTATACGCTGGGATCCCAGTAAAGACCATCGAGCTTGCCGGGGCTGCTGATCAATTTCTTCGCGAACTCGTAGATGCCGTCGCCGTCACGATCCTCGGATGCGAACCAGTACTGGGCAGCCACATATTCACGCATGGTATCGATGGTGGCGAGCTCGTTCTCGCCGACGCGGCGATTGATGATTTCTTCAAGGCCACGCTGAGTATCGAAGAACCATTTGCCATCCTTGTCTTCGGTCAGCGGAAACGGCAGCGGCCAAAGCCGATCGCCGATCGCAGCGACCTTCAGATTGCCGAGATCCTTCAGAACCACCTGGCGCTCTGCGCCCTCGCGGATCAATCCGTATGCGATCATCGCCTCGTTGCTTGAACGGAGCTTGTCGGCGTTGAGGCCCAGCAAGGCGGCAAGATCGTCGATGTTGTTGGAAGCCAGCACCGACTTCAGTTTGTCGATCGCAAGCTGCGCACTGTCGAACTTGGGCGAGGACGTCGCCGCCTTGTAGGCGGAGAGATCCGCCTGCGCCAGTGAGAGCGTCGGCGTTGCCGAAAAAGTGCAGAGCGCTGCTGCGAACATGAGCGAAATTACAGTCGATTGGCGTCTCATGATGTCACTCCCTGAGCTGAAACAGGTGTTACCGCCGTCCACCGCCGCCACGGCCACCGCCGCCACGACCACCGCCACCGCCACCGCGGCCACCGCCGCCGCCTGGCGGGCGGCGATACTGAGGTGGACGGGCCGAAGGACGCTGGCCCATGCTCTGCGAGCCGCGGTGTGAGGAGACGGCCTCCCGGCGACCCGACTGCGGGTTGCCGAGAGCGCTTGGCTGGCGTCCGCGATTGTCTGGTCTCGCAGCCATTTGCGGCTTGTTGGCTTTCTTGACGGATTTCTGGGCCGGTTTGGCGGGGCGATTGGCGGCCTTCTGAGGACGGGCCTCAGGCCTCGACGCTCCCTGCCGATCGCTTGCCGCCGGTCGATTGGCGGCGGGCTTGGCCTTCAAACCTTGCGCCGTGTTTCTGCGGATGTCTTCAGCGCGTGCGGCGTTACCGCGATTGCCGGGCCTCTGGCTTGCCTGGATATCGTTGGCCCTGTTGCGCAGCTGGTTGCGATTGTCGCTCTGGAGACTGGATTTGATCGACGACCGGTCCAGCTTCGAAAACTGGTCCTTGCCTATACTCAGTTTGCTGCGATCGACATTGCTCCAGTCGACGTCGTTAAGCTTGAGCTTCCCATTGAAATTGCGGTCGTTCAGGCAATTGTTGCAGTCGATGTCGATATCGCCGCCGTCCCAACGGCCGCCCCAGACGCCCCAGTCGTCCCAGTTGACGATGGCCGCCCACGTCAACCCGGTTACCGCAGCCGCAAAAAACCCCGCCCCGGGGTAATAGTAGCTGTCGTAATAATCCGGATAGTAGGAGATAGGCTCCGAGGCATAACCCGGTTCGTAGAGCATTTCCGGTGGATATTGCGGGATATAGATCTTCTCGGGATCGGTCGGCCGGATGATGATATTCTCGTTCTCGGTAACGACGGTCACCTTGTCATCCGTCTTGATGATGTTCTTTTCCACCGCTTCGTCGCGAAGCTGCTGGATGGCAATCAGAACATCCTTTTGCTGATTGGTGAGCGCATCCGCCAGCGATTGCGTCCAGTCGAGGTCCTCGCTCATCATCTTGACGATGTCGGGATAGTTGAGCAGCGAAATGACGCTGCCGTCCCAATCGCTCTTCGGCTTGAGGTCGGAATTCTTCTTTTTTGCCTCCAGGAAACGCTGTGCCTCGATGATCTGCAGCGGAAAGAGCGAGGCAGCCGAGATTGCTGCGACCAACTCGTCCGGATAAAGGGCAATGCGCGCCACGAGCACTTCCAGTTCATCGTCCGACAGAAGCGCCGCAGCGGGCTGTTCGGCAGCAGTCTGGGCCGGCGATGCCGCTGGTGCAGCCGCCTGGGCGCGCGCGGGCAAGGCCGGCTGCAACGCGATGATCGCGACAGCCGACAATCCAGCAATGACTTGGCCAGCGAGGAGCCGGCCAAGTGGGAACCGGCCCCCAAACACTTTGCGGGAAATGGCTTTCATCGCATCGACCTCCCTTGGATCAAACAATGACGCATGCCTTTATGAAGACTTCGGCCTGATGAGAGGCGGTCGCCCCAGCACGACGACTTTCGATTGGGCGATTGCCTCCCCCATCTCTTTCAGCAGAGCCTCTAGCAGGCTCGCATATTCCTGCCGCCGCGCCTCTCGAACCGCCTCCGGCAGACCTTCGAGATGCGCCAGAGCCTGGGCGGCGGCCGCGAGATCCTCACACATGCTGTGAAAGGACTCGTTGACGTAGAAAAGCCGCTGTACCAGCCGCGTCTGGTTGGGAAAATAAGTCTCGGCCGTCTCAAGGGCGGATAGATATGTCGAACCTTTATCTCCCGACGCCATCTCCACCCCCGCCGCCGACTGCGCTCAGCAGATGTTAAGACTATACAACAGCCGCACCCGCGGCTGACGTAAAATACGCGATCCTCTACGGTAGCCGGCTGTTGAGTCACCGGGGGAATTCGAGGCAATGGCCGAATGGCAGGAATCTAGACGATCGCGTCGCGCCGCTTCTCAGGCGCTGACGATCACCGCAAGGGCCTGGCGGCTAGCGATCCGATAGAGATTACACGATGCTACGAGCCTCCACGCCGAAACGGGCCTAATATCGACCGTTGATAGAGATAAAGGGTGAGGCCAGACCGGTCGGAAGGAGCGGCCGTGTTTCGACTATCTTGCCTTGAGCCTCCCTGGTTTCGTCGTCACCATCCTTGTCTGAGACGTGATGGCGATCGGCGTTCAGATCTGATTGCTAACGTATCAAACCACCCTCATCAGCACGCCGCGAACGCTGCCAAACGGGCGGTTTCAATTCGCGGTCTTGCGATTTGGCTATCGTAGTTGACGCCACCGTGCGGCCAAGCAGCGCGATGATCGGGAAGAACAACGGTAAGAGCATAGGAGCCAGCGGTGATAGGTAGCATTCCGATGTTGCGAGGCCTGAGCGGTTTCAGCTGGGATTGGCTTCGCAGCGATATCCCGGCCGGGCTGTCGGTCGCTGCCGTCGGCCTGCCAAGCGCCATCGCCTACCCGGCGATCGCCGGTCTGCCGCCGGAAACCGGCATCTATGCCAGCATTCTTGCGCCGATTGCTTATGCGATTTTCGGGCCGTCGCGGTTGCTGATCGTCGGGCCGGATGCCGCGACGATGACGGTGCTTGCCGCTGCCATGGGCGCCATCATCGCGGCCTTGCCTGCCGGTACCGCTGTCGATCGGGTCGCGATCGCTTCGGCGCTTGCCATCGGTGTCGGCCTCTTCTGCATCGCTGCGAAACTATTGAGGCTCGGCGTTCTCGCAAGCTTCCTGTCCCGGCCAATTCTGGTCGGGTTTTTCGCCGGGGTGTCGCTTTCGATCCTGGTCGGACAGATCGGCCGCTTCACCGGAGTTAAGATCGAATCCGACGGGCTGATCGCGCCGCTCGTCGAAATGCTCGCCAAGAGCGGCCTGATCCATTGGCCTTCGCTCATCCTCGGCCTTGCGATGTTTGCACTGCTATGGATCGTCCGGGCGCTGCACTTGAAGGTTCCCGGCCCGGTTCTCGTCGTAGTGGTGTCTGTCGTTCTGTCGGCGATCTTCGATTTCCGCGGGCAGGGCATCGCCGTGGTCGGCGACTTGCCAAGCGGCCTGCCGGCCCTCTCCCTGCCCGCGTTTCATCAGATGCCTCTCGACAAGATCGTGCTCGGTTCAGCCGCGATTTTTCTCGTCAGCTTCGGTGCGGGCATAGTGGCGGCGCGCAGCTTCGGCTCGCGCACCGGCGAGGAAGTCGATGCAAACCAGGAATTGATCGGCCTTGGCGCGGCCAATATCGCACCTGGTCTTTTCGGTTCGTTTCCGATTAGCGTGTCGGATTCCCGCACAGCCATAAACCTGTCGACGGGAGGTGTCTCTCAACTTGCAGGTCTGGTCTCTGCCGCGACGCTGGTTGCGGCGCTGGTCTTCCTGAATGATGCGCTGCGCATTCTCCCGATCCCGGCGCTGGCGGCCATCCTTGCAACGGCGGCGATCAGCCTCATCGATGTCGATGAACTCAGGAAGATCTGGCGCATCAGCCGCATCGAATTCATCTTCGCGCTGATCGCGATGTGGGGCGCGATCAGCTTCGGCGTCCTCAATGGGGTGATTGTCGCTATCGCGGCGACCTTCGCCTATCTCCTGCGTCAGACGATGTTTCCGCGTGACGGCCTTCTTGGCCGCATCGAAGGGCGCCACGGTTTCTTCGATCTGCAGCGCTTTCCGGAAGCCCGTCCCATCCAAGGCGCGGCCATCTTTGCGGTCCAGGGCAGCATCCTGTTCTACAACGCCGATTATGTGCGCTTGCGCATGATTTCGGTGATCAAGGCGCTTCCCCCCGAGACCCGATGCCTGGTCCTCGATGCAAGCGCCATCACATATATCGACAGCACCGGGGCGACCGCACTCGAGGCCGTGGCCGAAATGCTTGCCAAGCGCAACATCCTCTTCGCGATTGCCGATCTCAGCGATGAAAGCCGCGCCATTCTCGGCCGTGCCGGGGTCATCAAGGCGATCGGCGCCGACAATCTTTTCAACGGTAGGGAAGAAGCCTTGCGGGCGCTGATCGGCGATATCGACCAGACCGACCGCACCGTTTCGGCCGGCAACGCATCCCAGTGACAGAAGGAGGGAGAGCCATGGACGAGAATTATGAGCCGAGACAGGCCGAAGTGGAGCCAACCCGCAACGGCAAGGATAAAAAGAAAAAGAAATCTTGGGATTATGAGAAGGAGATCAACCGGCTGCAGGTGGAACTGGCGCATCTTCAGGCCTGGGTGAAAAAGTCGGGCGCAAGGATCGTCATCATCTTCGAGGGGCGGGACGCCGCCGGCAAGGGCGGCATGATCAAGCGGATAACGGAGAGGGTCAGTCCTCGGGTTTTCCGCGTCGTGGCGCTGCCCGCGCCCACCGACCGCGAGAAGTCGCAGATCTACATGCAGCGTTATATCGCTCATCTGCCGGCGGCCGGTGAAATCGTGATATTCGATCGCAGCTGGTATAACCGGGCCGGCGTCGACCGTGTCATGGGCTTCACCAGCGAGAAGAAGGCGCAGCGCTTTCTCGAGCTTGCCCCTCGCTTCGAAGCGGCGATCGTCGAGAGCGGCGTCATTCTGCTCAAATATTTCCTGACGGTCAGCGAGGAGGAACAGGAGCGCCGCTTCAGGCGCCGGATCGACGATCCCCTGCGGCAATGGAAGCTCAGCCCGATGGATGTCGAATCCTACCAGCGCTGGTGGGATTATACGCGCGCCTATGACGATATGCTGCGGATGACCGACTCCAAACACGCTCCGTGGTGGATCGTGCCTTCCGACGACAAGAAGCGCGCCCGGATCAACTGCATCTCGCACATCCTGCAGTCCATTCCTTATGAACGGCTGAAGTTCGACGAGCCCGACCTGGGCAAACGGCAAAAACGGCCGGCCGATTTCACTGAGGATCGCAGCGTCCGCCATGTCGTGCCTGACATGACATCGTAGGGCATGACGGTCCGGCCTGTAACCCGACGGATGCGACGATGGAGCAGACAGCCGATACGACAACGCAAGGGACCGGCGCAGGTCAGATTTCGATAGAGGCGAGAGTAAGCGATCTCGTCCGTCTGGGCATTATCTGCCTTTTCGCTTATTGGACGATGACGCTGATTGCTCCTTTCGCGCTTATTCTCATCTGGGCCGCCATTCTCGCCGTCGCTCTCTTTCCGATGTTTGCGACGCTCTCGCGACTGATCGGAAACCGGCCGGTGATCGCCGCCATCGTCATCGTCGCCGGTTGCCTCGTCCTGATCATCGCGCCGCTCGCCCTTGTCGCGGTCAATTTCGCCGACACCGCAGAGGCGTTGATCGGCAAGTTACGAACGGGAGAATTTACCCTGCCGGCAGCGCCTGACGCCATCAGGGATTGGCCGGTTGTCGGTGAGCGGCTCCATGACATTTGGAACCGCCTTGCCGGCGATCTGGCTTCGACGATCATCAAGTTTCAGGCGCCCATCCGAGAGGTCATGGGCGCAGTGGTCACAAAGCTTGCCTCGATCGGCGGCGGTGTATTGAGTTTCGTCGTCTCTATAATGCTCTCCGGCCTGTTCCTCACCCAGTCAACGCGCCTGGCGGCAGCGATACAGATTCTGGCAAGCCGGGTCGCGGGCGACAAGGGCGTTGGTTTCGCCCGGCTGTCGGGAACCACGGTCCGGAATGTCTCACGCGGTGTCATCGGCGTGGCTTTCCTGCAGACCCTGCTTTGCGGATTGTGTTTTGCCATCTTCGACGTTCCAGCGCGTGGAGCGCTCACCTTCGTCGTCTTCATCCTGTGCGTCATGCAACTCGGGCCAGCGCTGGTGCTCCTTCCCCTCGTCATCTGGGCGTGGTTCTCCTGGCCATTCGCCAGCGCCTTTGCCTTTACCTGCCTTGCCGTGCCGATCTCGATCGTCGACAACATCCTGAAACCCATCCTGATGGCGAGAGGCCTCTCGACTCCCATGCCCGTCATCCTGATCGGCGTGATCGGCGGCACTCTGTCCCACGGGCTGCTGGGGCTTTTTCTGGGGCCGGTAGTGCTCAGCGTCTTCTACGAGCTGCTGAGAGCCTGGGCCTGGCCTGCGGCAATGACGGAAGGATCAGAACATGATCGCGCGCCGGCCCTTGAGGTCGAGCGCGCCGGATAGTCTTCTTCGGCGTGTCTACCTGTTGGTACAGTAGACCACGACCTCCTGCTCTATGTCGCGACAGAGCTCCTCATATTCCGCAACGAGCCTGTCTTCTCTCGGGCTCTGGGTCCGGAACCGATCCAGCGCATCGACTGCAAGATCGTAGGCCTCGAACAGTTCTCCGAGGGTCTCGTTGGTTATGTCCGCCAGCAGATGGCGGATATCCGGAAGCCGCAACATCAGTTTTCTGCGGCCGCGTTCTTGGCTCATGAACTAGCTCCGCACTGGTACCGCGTCCTGCAATTGATACGAAGTCAGAAAGGTGCCGGATTGTTCCCGTGGTAACATTAACTGTATCAGAAAGACAACATTAGTTCGGTAGCGGACAATCGGCGCCGCTCATCCGCGCCAAGAACGGTCCGCGCCCAAATTTGGGGCGTTCTGCGCGAATCCCAAAGCAAAACTTGCAACCAAAGGCTGGCGCGGTATGATGTATTAGAACGGGCTTAGATAATGCGTGACTTGTCGTGGGGCGATCATGAGGAACGCAAAGGTCAATGTTTTGGGCAGTCTCGAGCCGACGGTTGATGAAATCTGCCGTCAGGTCGAGCGAATTCTCGCAAGCGAGGAATTTCATGCGCCGAAGCGGGGGCGGGATTTCCTCGAGTTCGTCGTCAACGAGACGCTCGCCGGCCGATCGGGGTTCCTGAAAGCTTTTACGATAGCGAATGTTGTTTTTGGCCGCGAGGCTTCATTTGACCCGCAGAATGATCCGGTCGTCCGGATCGAGGCCGGTCGGATCAGAAAGGCGCTCGAGCGTTATTACCTCGTCGCAGGCCGCACGGACGAGGTCGTCATTACCGTGCCCAAAGGCGCATATGTGCCCCATTTCGAATATGCACAGGAAGTCCCGCCTCCGTCCTCGATAAATCCGGAAGAACCTCAGGCTGCAGAGCTCAACGTCCAAGACAGCCCTCGTAGCACGATGCGTGCTCCGACGCTCTCGGCAGCTCGGGGCTTCGGGATCGTCATATCAGTGGGGTTTGGGGTCTTCGCCTTGGCCCTTGCAATTGCGCTGTCTGTTTGGAACGGGCGACCGACTGCGACGCTGCCGCTGGCGAGCGCCCATCCGAAGGTGCTCGTCGAATTCTTTTCCGAAAGCGGTTCCGCCGGCGCCGGTTCGGACATCGCTCGCGGCCTGAGGGACGATGTAATCGGTCAGCTTGCCCGGATCGACGACATCATCGTCGTTGCCGATCCGCTACGCGGCGGGCAGGCCGCCGTTGCCGACTACTCGCTCCACGGCAATGTCCAGCTCGACAAAAGCAGGTTGCGCGCCTCAGCGAGGCTCGTGCGCCAATCGGATGGCGCGGTCATCTGGGCCAGAAATTTCGATGCCGATCTTCAAGCCGAGAACAAGCTCGTCATCCAAGCCAACATTTCCCGGCAGATTTCCACCGCTATCGCGCATCCTAATGGCGCCATCCTTCAAACCGAGACGGATAAGATCGTCGGACCAGCGCAGAATGGCGACCAGGATGACTATGCCTGCACGCGCGCCTATTACAGCTACCGTCAGGCCATGACCGCGCAAAGCCACGCTGCCGCACTGGAATGCCTCCGGCAGGCGACACAGCGTTTCCCCGATAACGTTGCTTCCTGGACATTGCTTTCCATGGTCTATCTTGATGAGGTGCGGTTTCGCTACAAGCTCAGCACCCCCTCTTCGGTTCGACCGCTCGAAATGGCAAACGCTGCGGTGGAGAGGGCGGCATCACTCGCGCCCAGCGATTCCCGGGTTCTGCAGGCACTGATGTTGGTGGGCTTCTTCCAGGGAGATGTCGACAAGGCGCTGAAGGCTGGCACGGCGGCCTACGCCGCCAATCCCAGCGACGTCGAAGTCGCGGGCGAATATGGCTATCGACTGGCGCTTTCCGGGAAATGGCAGTCAGGCTGCGAACTACTCTCGATCGCCCTCAACAGAGGCGTCGGTCCCAGCGGATATTATGAAGCCGGCATGGCGCTCTGTGCATTCATCAAAGGCGATCTCGAACAGGCGGAGCGCTGGTCGCGAAAATCCGATCTCGGCTCGAACCCTGTCCATCGTCTCGTCCTGCTATCCATTCTCGGGGCCGCCGGCAAGACCGAGGAAGCCGAAGCGGAAAAGCGCTGGCTTTATACCCATGCGCCGGCATTGATGGTCAATATCCGCGAGGAAGTTTCGCTGCGCTTGCAACGGCCTGAAGATCAGGAGCGCTTGCTGAACGGATTGCGTGCCTCGGGGCTTGATATCGACGCCACCGCGGCAAGATAAGGCGCTTATCGATCGGGCGGTGTGGTGCTCTGCTTGCGGCTTTCCGCAATTTCCAGAGCGATTTGCATGGCGATCTCGTCCTCGATATCGAGAATGGTCCGGCCTTGGAGCTCGCGATCATATCGATTTGCCCATATGACCGTGCCGTCGGCGCCATTGATCAGGCGGACATGCAGATGAAGGGCCGATCCCTCGATAACCACGCTTCCCTGCAGATTGAACTGTGGAACGATCGGTTGGGCACCTGGCCGATCGGGCCCGAGCACGACAAGATTTTCCGCTCTCATCAGCTTCGTCAGCAGCTGGTCTGCTAAGCCTTTCGCAAAATTTAAGCCTTCGGAGCTGCCGCCGAGAGCCGCGAAGGGCTCGACGACGATGCTGGCCTTGCTTGCAAGCGTCGACGCGGCGGGCGCCGGCGGCGCCTTTGGCCTTGAAAAATAAGATTCCAACGGGCGGATGACAGCCAGAATCGCGATCACGCCCAACAGCGCCGGTAGGCCAATCGGCAGCAGAAGATCGCGGTAGGCGATCGGCCGATCAAGACCGCCCTGCTTGTTTCCGGGGTTTTGAGAATTCGTTCCAACGCCGGAATTCGAGGTGCCATTGGTGCTTGAAAAATGCGGCGAATAGCCTCCTTTGGGGATGGTTATACCGATCGGATCGCTTCTTCCGCTGACGAGGTAATATCGCTCGAGCGCGCGGCGAATCCGCCCCGCCTCGATGCGCACGACCGGGTCATTCTGCGCATCGAAAGAGGCGTCGCGCCCGAAAACCGCCTGCGCAATCGTATAGGCCTTGAGCTGTTCGCCGCGTCCTTCCAGCATCTCTTCGACGATATATTGCAGGAAACGCCTCCCACGCTCGGGAGCATGAAATTCGGGACTGGCGAGGATGCGATCGAGCTGCTCGCGAACGGCTGCGGGATCGTGATGTGCGGGGCTGGTTCTTCCCTCATCCGATACCATCGAGCCCTCCCGCGACGCTACCTGTTGCCTTATACACCCGCTGATGGCTCTGGACTTCCGTAGCAATACGTAACTGAGCGGCACTCCCGGGCGCGTCTTGCGCAATGATTGAGAACTAAGTCCGGCCGCCGGCGACGCCGTTGCAATAGCGCAGCAGAGCAGGAATCAAGGCTCCTGGTCGTCCGCATTCAGAGCTTTCACCGTAACGGCCGCGACGACGCCGGTCAGCACGATGCCCGCAAAGCCGATCACCAGCGCCAAAATCCGCGACGTAATATGTTTGGGGGTAAAATCGCCGTAGCCGATCGTCAGGCCGGTGACGAAAGTGAAATACATCGCTTCGTCAATGCGCCAGTTTTCGATACGCCAGATTGCAAGCCCGGATCCGACCATCAGGGAGACGATCCCTGACACGATTGGCCAGATCACACGAAGCTGCGTTGCGAGCGCGATGAAAAACAGGCGCCGCATCCGTCTATGGCTCGACTTTCGGCCAGCTCTTACCGACACCTTCCGGCCTTCCTGCAGTTGGATCAGGGCATTGGTCAGACTTACGCAGCATTATCGCCGGCAACCGAGCCTCACGTCGATCTCGCGCAGTTTGTTTGCCAAGCCATTATGCGGCCTCAAGAGCCCCGATCGGGCAAAACATACAAAGTCGTGGCGAAGATCATGTAAACCATCAGCACCAATATGCCGACGAACCACGCTGAACGCCCGCTGTTGGTGACGAACATCGCCGTCATGGTCGCCAGCAAAACCATGACGACCACGCCCGGAGAAAACTGCAGATCCATCGGCGTCGGCCCGATGACGTAGCTCAACAGCACCAGCACGGGCGCCACGAAAAGGGCTATCTGCGAGGCGCTTCCAAGCGCTATGCCCACGCTCAGGTCGAGGCGGTTCTTGCGTGCACCGGAAAATGCCGAAGCCATTTCGGCTGCGCCGCCCACCAGTGCTACGACGATGAAACCGACAAAGGCGGACGTCATTCCAAAAACCTTGGCAGCCTCCTGCACCGACTCGACGAAGATTTCGCTGACCAGGGCGACCAGTATCGTCACACCGGCGAGTGTGGTCAGCGCCACCCCGATCGGCCACGGGGTTTCGTCGGTCTCGGCGTGCTCGGCGGCAGCAAAAAACTCCCGATGCGTCTTGAGGGTGAACAGCAGTCCCAGCGCGTATCCGACGATAAGCAGGACCGCCAAGCCTAAGCTGAGCTTGTTGATCACTTCCGTAGCCGAGGTCGAATCCATTGACGCAACCGCCGATGGCATCAGCAGGCCGATCGTGGCGAGGAAGAGCAGACCGGCCTGAAGACGCGCATTGGCTCGGTTGAATTCCTGGCTGTGATGTTTGAGGCCGCCGAGCAAAAACGATGCCCCCAGCATGAACAAGGTGTTGGTGACGATCGCACCGGCAACCGATGATTTTACCAGCGTATATTGGCCTGCACTTAAGGCCGTCAGCGCGATGACGAGCTCCGTCAGATTGCCAAGCGTGGCATTGAGCAGCCCGCCAGCGGCGTCGCCGGTTTTCGCCGCAACGGATTCGGTAGCGTGACTGAGGAGCCCAGCCAGGGGTATCACGGCAAGCACCGACAGGATGAAGAGCACCGTATGAGCCTCGGGGGCAACGCCCGCAGCGACGAAGACCACCGGCACCGCGGCGAGCAGCCACAGCATGGGATTGTGACGGATTTCTTTCCAGAGAAGACTCACCCCGTCGCTCCCGTTCAGTTACTTCAGCCGTTCAGCGGGTTTGCAGATCAATATGGTCCGCTCCGGAGCACGCCACGTGTTTGGCGGCTCGATCCGTCGCAGTGCTATTCCGGCAGCGCTGTTTGCTGGAAAAATGTCACGGTCCCTTCGTCCGGCGGCCCGAACCAGGTTGTGAAGAATGTCCGGAAATCCGGCCCGGCATAGGCCTGGCTGAGCGCGCGATCGACGGCAAGGCGGAAGTCCTCATCGCCGCGCGCGAGCTCAAGGCCGAGCGGTTCGTAGGTGAAATGGCGCTGCAGGACGATCAGATTGCCGGAATTGTCACTGCGGGCGGCGGCATCCATCAGGATTGGCATGTCGCCGAAGAGCACCGCCGAACTGCCATCTACGACGCGCTCGATCCCCTGCTGGTAATTGTCGACCGGCGCAGCCGTCGCAGCGAGTTGAAAAGTCTTGATCCTGTCGCTTAGCCAGCCTTCGCTCGTCGTGCCGGCAATTGAGGAGAAGGTCTTGTGCTCGAGGATCGTGCGCGCCGGTGAACCGCGCCAGACGGGGCGGGTCGAAGGTTCGCCATACTGCAGCACTTCCCGCAAGGCCAGCGGCGAGCTGGCGCTCAGGAGCGCGCCGGTGCCGCTCGGGAAGATCGGGATGGAAAACGACACCTGCTGCCGGCGCGTCAATGTCACCGGCTCCGCACCGCAGACAATATCAGCGGTACCGCTCTCTATCGCTCGTGTCTTGACGTCGCCTGAAAGCGAAACCCATTCGACATCGAGCTTCGGCAGGTTCAGCTGTGCCCTCAGGCTATCGGCAATCTTGTTGCAGAGGGCGACGGCATAGCCATCCGGCCGTCCCTGTTCGCCATTGAACGAAAAGGGCCTCGCATCCGGATCGTAGCCGAGCTTCAGCGCGCTGCTTGTTCTGACGCGATCGAGCGTCTGAGCCTGCGTGGGCGTGCTGAGGGCAAACAAAGCCGTTGCGGCGAGGACAGAGGCTGTGATACCCGCCCACCGAGCATTTTCTCGTGACATGTCTGATCCTCCTCTGTTACTCGGCCGGAAGCCGGTTCGTGCCGCTGGCGAAACGCGGGGCGATCAAGCCGTAGATGATGAAGCCGATGCCTGTGACGATCATGCCGCCGAGCACCGCATCCTTTCCGGAGGCATAGATGGCGAAGACGCTGTAGGCCATCCCGACCAGGGCGATGGTCGCATTCAGCCGGTATTTCGGCTGTGGCACGCGGGCAGCCTTCATCATGACGAACAGCGACGAAAGCGCGATGATATAGGGCAGTACGTTGGTGACGACGGCGAGGTTGACGAGCGCTGAGAACTGTTCGCTCAAAGTCGGCGATATGGTCATTAAGGCAAGGCATGTCTGCACGATGCCAAGAATGATCATGCCGGCCATGGGAGCCCCCATCTCGTTCACCCGCGAGAATATGGATGGGAACATTCTCTCATCGGCGGCGGTTTTCGCCGTCTGCGCGATCGTAAACTGCCATCCGAGTAGCGAGCCCAGGCATGCCAGCACGGCAAGCGCCATGACGATGGAGCCAATGGTGGAATTGAACATGGTGGCATAGGCGAGTGCGAAAGGTCCCGTTGAGGTAGCAAGATCCGCATTCGGCACGATGCCTTGAATGACCGTCGTCGACAGGATGTAGATGACGGCGGCGCCCAGCGTGCCGAACATGCAGGCGAGCGGTACGTCACGCTTGGGATTTTCGACGGCATCGGAATTCTGCGCCGCGGACTCCATGCCGAGGAAAGCCCAGAGGGTAAGCGAGATGCTCGATCCCATTCCCTGCCCAAGTGTCAAGCCTTGCGGGTTCCAGGCGGCGGCGAAGGTACTGGAGCTGAACCAGAGCCAGCCGAGGATCGACAGCAGGCCGACGGGAAGGATGACGCCCCAGACAGTGACCGAGCCGATGCGGCCGGTAATGCGCGGTCCACCGAAATTGGCGGCCGTGGTCAGCCACAAGAGCACGATCAGCGCCAGGCAGGTCATGATCGGCGTCGAGGTCAGCACCGGAAAGAAACCGGCAAGGTACCCGACGGCCGAGATGCCGATCGCCACATTGCCGACGGCAAGCGACAGGAAATACAGGAAGAACACCATGAAGTAGCCGTCCTTCCCATAGGCATCCTCCGCATAGGCGGACATGCCACCGGGGCGCTGGTTGAACAGCCCGGCCTGGGCGAAGCCATAGGCGATCGCCATCGAGCCGATGGCGGTCACGAGCCAGGAGAGCAGCGAGATCGCCCCGACCTGCGCCATATTGGCAGGCAGCATGATGATCCCCGACCCCATCATGTTGACGGCGACGATAAAGGTGAGCTGCACCAGGTTCATCTTTTTCTTGGTTGTGGCCTCGGCCGCAAGATGCATCGTGTTGTCGGTCATGACGAAATCCTCCCTAAAGCGCGTTGCGATCCTGCAGGTTGGCTTGGCTCACGCTTTAACTCTCTGTTTTCACACATGTCGTTTCCGCAAAAACCGCTTCGCACTTTTCATGACTGCTCCAGCCCTACTCGCGCACGACATATGTGTGGAACTTGATCCGCCCATCGATCCGCTCCTGGAACACGCCTTGGACCTCGTAATTGAAGCCGGGGAAGCGGTTGAAGGATTCTTCGAAGGCGAGGAAATAGTCCCGCATCGGCCGCGCCCTCTCGTCCCAGCGTTCTCCAGGCACGATCACGCCGATACCGGGCGGATAGATCAGCGCCAAGGTTGCCGAGATGCGGCCGGCGGCTTCCGTCAGCGGCACATAGTCGACATTGTTGGCGACGAGTGCCTCATAGGCCTGTTTGGGTGCGATTGCCGGTTCCGGGAAGCTTTCGGAGCGGAAGCACAGGCGCTGCAGCTCCTTGACACCCGCCTCGCGATAGAAGGAATGCATCTCCCTGCAGACCTGGCGGACGCTGTAGCCGGCATAACGCTCGCGATTGGCCGCAAAGACGGTCGGCAGCACTTCTGGCAAGGGTGCGTCGCGATCCCACAGGTTTTTGAACTTGACGAGCTTGGCGACCAGCGTGTTCAGCTTGCTCTCGTCTTCAGCCGGCGTCAGCAAAAAGAGCAGGCTGTTCAAGTCGCATTTTTCCGCCACGACCCGCTGCTCGCGCAGATAGTTGGCGACGACGGTCGCCGGAATGCCGAACTCGCGATATTCGCCGGTCTTCCGGTCGATGCCGGGTGTCAGTATTGCAAGCTTGTTGGGGTCGACCATGGTGTAGCCGGGCGCGTAACCTGAATAACCGTGCCAGCTCGCCTCTGGATCGAACCGCCAGCATTGCTGCTCGCGTTTCAGCACCTCCGTCGGGACATCTTCCCACTTGGCGGCGGCAAGATCGCCGGTGTGCTTCGAGCGCGAAACCGTCACCCTGTCCGGCACGAAAGGATCGAAGAACCACTGCTCTTCCGGGTGCGCGGCCTTGGTTTCGTAATGCTCCACGAAACCGCGCAGCTTCTTGCGAACCTCGATCCCGAGTTCGATGCAGCGGTCCCAGAGCATCTCGCCAGCCTTGCCCTCATGCACCTTGGCATTGACATCGAGCGAGGCGAACAGCGGGTAGAAGGGAGACGTCGACACATGCATCAGCAGCGATTCATTGAAGCGCTTATGTTCGACGAAGCGGCGCTGGCCGCTGATATGTTCGTCGCGTTTGTGGATCTGCGATGCCTGCGAGAAGCCGGCGCCCTGCTTGTGCACCGATTGCGTGGAGAACAGCCCGGGCATGTCAGCCCTGAGATCCTTGAGACGCATCGGGCTGTGACCCTCAAAGAGGGGGTGGAAGGCGTTGTAGCCGATCCAGGCCTCGTCCCACAGCACGTAGTCGCAGAGATGGCCGAGCTTCTCCATCACCTGGGCGACATTGTAGATCGTGCCGTCATAGGTCGCGAGCTGGATGCAGGCCAGACGGAAAGGCCTCTCCGCCTGCGCACGGCTCTTGTCGGTGACGAGTGGATGTTCCTCTATCTTTTGCCGCAGCCAGGCCTCGTCCCAGGCCGCCCAGTCGACAGCGCCGATCATGCCGAAGGAGTTGCGGGCGGTCGGCAGAAAGATCGGGATTGCGCCGGCCTGTACGAGGGCACCCTGGTGCAGCGACTTGTGATTGTTGCGATCGAAGAGCACGAGATCGCCGCTGCGCAAGACCGCGTTCGCTACCACCTTGTTGGAGGTGCTGGTGCCGTTCAGGATGAAATAGGTGCGGTCGGCGCCGAAGATGCGCGCCGCCGCTTTCTGAGCTTCGACGGCAGGCCCTTCATGGATGAGCAGATCGCCGAGATCGACATCTGCATTGCAGAGGTCGTTGCGGAAAATGCTTTCGCCGAAATATTTGAAGAAGAGCTGGCCGGCCGGTGACTTTCGATAGAACTGGCCGCCCTGGTGCCCTGGGCAATCAAAGGCGATATTGGCTTCGCCATCATAGGCCATCATGCCGCCGAAGAATGGCGGGAGCAGCGATTTGCCGTAGTTGACGGCGCTGGACACGATCTGCTTGGCATAGAAGACTGGTGTCTGCTGACCGAGATAGACGAACCCATCCACTTCGCCAGCCATTTCCACGACATCCATATCCGCGATGGTCAGCGTATCGGCCATCGCCCAGATCGGCGTGCGAAAACCGATCTCCCTGACGCAGCGAAGGAAGCTGCGTGCCGAGAGCAGCCGCCCGTCCTCGACCGAGCCGATATAAGCGCCGACGTCGGCATCCTCGGATACATCGGCTGAATAGTCGCCCCGCACTTCCACCTCGAAGCCCTGGGCGGTGATCTGCGCCACGAGCTCCTGCGCCTGGGGATTGTCGCGGTCGACGACGGCGACGATTTTCAGCAGCTTGTGGAACGGTATGGCGACCGTTGGAGACTTCACATCGCGCGGGATCATTCTGGCGCCTCCTCTGCAATGCAATCGACGAGATAGCGGCGTCCGCCGTCGCCGGGAGCGAAGCGAAGACCATGGATATCGGTTTCGAAACCGGGGAACTTGCGATCGAAATCGCGGGCGTAGAGCAGGTAATCCTGAATCGATCCGTCGATTGGGTGATCCTCTCGCCGGGCATGATCAGCGGAATTCCCGGCGGATAGGGAACGATCATCACGGCGAGGATGCGGTTCATGAGATTGTTAATCTCGACGCTCTCGATCCTGCCTTTGACCAGCCGGTCATAGGCGTCCGCCGGACGCAATGCCATTTCGGGCAGGGCAGTGTACATCGCGCGCTGCGCCTTCGGGACGTCATCTTTGCGGTAGATCGCATGGATCTGCGCGCAGAGATCCTTCAACCCCATGCTGGCATAGGCTTCCTGATGCGCGGCGGCGAGCGCGGGCAGCGCTCGCGTCAACGGCGCGTTGGCATCATAGAGATCCTTGAAATTGAGGAGCTCAGTGATCAGCGTGCTCCATTTGCCGCGGGTAATACCCATCGAGAAAAGCACGAGGAAGGAATAGAGACCGGTTTTTTCGATCTCAATGCGCCGCGACGACAGGAACTTGGTGATAACGGCAGCCGGTATGCCGTGCTCATCCATCACTCCGCTCGCCGACAGGCCCGGCGACAGGATTGTGACCTTGATCGGGTCGACCATGACATGGTTTTCGGCAAGGCCGGCAAAACCATGCCAGGCATCATCCGGCTTCAGGACCCAATCGGCACGGGTATCGCTCGGCGTCTGTCCGGCAGCCGTCGGCTCCCAGACGTCAAACCACCAGGTGCCTTCCGTCTGTTTCCTCACCGCGTTCATCGCCCGGCGGAAGCTGATCGCCTCATCGATCGTCTCCTGCACCAGGGCGCGGCCGGCTGGCTGTTCCATCATGGCGGCCGCGACATCGCAGGAGGCGATGATGCCATATTGCGGCGAGGTCGAGGTATGCATCATGAAGGCTTCGTTGAAGCGGGTGATGTCGAGACGCTTGGTCTCGGCATGCTGGATATGGATCATCGATGCCTGGGAAAGGGCGGCCAGCAGCTTGTGCGTCGAGTGCGTGGCAAAGGTGATGGCGTTCTTCGACCGTGCCGGCTGGTTTGACGATATCCCGTGGAAACCGTCGTAGAATTCGTGGAAGTTGGCATAGGCGTACCAGGCTTCGTCGAAATGCAGCACCTCCACCGCGTCGCCGAGCGACGCCTTGATCGCATCGACATTGTAGCAGAGGCCATCATAGGTCGAGTTGGTGATGACCATCAGCCGGACTTTGCCGCTGGTCTGTCCGGCAAAAGGGCTGGCGGCGATCTTGCCGGCGATGGCTTCAGGCGTGAACTGATCCTTGGAAATCGGACCGATGATGCCGAGCCCGTTGCGCGACGGCGTCAGATAAATTGGCGTGGCGCCCGTCATGATGAGGGAATGCAGGATTGATTTGTGACAGTTACGGTCGCACAGGACGAGATCGCCGCGCCCGACCATGCCGTGCCAGATGATCTTGTTGGCAGTCGACGTGCCGCCGACGACGAAGAGGGTTTCATCGGTGCCGAAGATGCGCGCGGCATTGCGCTCGCCCTCGGCGATTGGCCCGACATGATCGAGAAGCGAACCGATGCTGCCGACCGATACGGAAATATCCGATCGCAGCGTATTTTCGCCGAAGAACGTGTAGAAGAGCTGGCCCACCGGACTCTTGCGAAACGCAATGCCGCCGCCATGGCCGGGCGTATGCCATGAATAAGCGCCTTCCAGCGTATAATCCATCAACGCCTTGAACATCGGCGGCGGTAGCCGGTCGAGATAGTTGCGGGCAGCCTGCGCGATGGCGCGCGCCATGAATTCGGCCGAATCCTCGAACAGCCGAAAGAAGGCATTGGCATGGCGCAATACCGGCGTCGGCACGTCTTCCGCCGTCGTGTCGTCGCCGAAGAGGAAGATCGGCAGGCGGTCGTTCCTCTGCCGCTTCGCGGCGAGCACCTCTCCCAGCACCTGCCAGCGCGTTGTCTTGTCTTCGGTGCCGTCGACGGAGACCAGCCAGCAGGACTCTGTGTTGAAGACATGGACGAGACGGCGGGCATCTTCATAGGAAACGCCGGAAACGATCCGGAACCCTTCCCTTTCGATGGCGGCAGCGAGGTCGCGCATACCGCGTCCGGCAGCGCTCTTGCCGTCAAAATCCTCGTCGATAACGGCTATCGGAAATGCCATCTGGAATTCCATGCGTTCCTCCAGAACCGGACGTCAAAGGCTGCGGCCGCCATGCAGCCCGCGTGCATCTCAGGTTGGAGGATCGTACATGACGGGTCGTGCAGCGTCCTTGATTGCAATCAAGGTGACCCGAAGCATTTCGACGTCGTCGGGGGAACTTGGATTTTGATTAGGCTATTCGGCCCACTCCGCATCGGCGGTGAAGGCGATCGTCAGCCAGCGATTGGCGCTTTCGTCGCCGATCGCGTTCCCTATCTCGTCGCGGAGCGCGTCCCACTCCTCCACGGTCTTTGCAGGAAGGCCTTGAGGGACGATGAAATAAAGTTCGATCTGCATCGCGCGGCCGACCCGGGCAACATAGGAGCGGTGGTAGAGGAAGCCGAGGCGGCGGACCGTTTCCGAGGCGACACGATCGACGTGCTCCTGGAGGTCGACAGGGGCGATCAGCAGGATCTCCGTCAACGACCTCCAAACGACGCCAATCGGAAGCGGAATCATGATGAGGCAAACCAGCGCCAGAACCGCCGGGTCCATATAGCTAGCAAGCCAGGCAGCCGGGGTCGCCTGCACGGCCATGCCAATTAGGAATGCAATGAGCAGGGCAAGCGCAATGCCGCCCGACATGATCCAGGCTTGATGTCGAGCGAGATGAAATCGGATTTGGTGTGGGCATTCACTCTGACGCCGAGGAAGGCCATGGCGGCGCAAACGAGCAGGGTCGCCGCAGAATAGGCGATCGCCACGCCGAAGCGCAGTTCGTGACCGCCGTTTAAGATGCTGATGATCGCGCTGATCAGCGCATAGATGCCAACCGTCATCAACAGGCAGCCGTTGAGCATCAGCACGATGGGCTCGAGATGCCAGAATCCCATGGTGAAACGGTTCCGGATTCTGCCGGATCGAGCGTCGCTCTGCGTCGACTTCAGGATCAGGCTGGAAACCCAGAGCGCCAGTCCGGTCATCGCCGCATCAGCCAGCGAATAAACGCCGTCGAAGGCGATCGAGAAGGAGCCGGAAAAAATGCCGAAGACGACGCCAAGCGTGGCGACCACGACGGTCGCTGCAATCGATGTCCGGAGAAACCCTTGCTCGCTTAACACTTGCCCCGCCTCGACATCCGCAGCCCCAATACTCAATCTAAGCATCGGCCCGAAAACCGGAAGCGATTTTCGAGCCGAGCGCTAGTACTTACGCTGGTCGCTGAGGCGCGGTTTGAAACGGTGGGGTCGACAAGGAGGCCGTGTGGCCTGCTGCAGCCTGAAGTTAGCCTGGCGGAGACCGGTCATTTTGTGTAGAAAGTCATGTTGCCATTGCGGGCCCGCGAAACCCATTCGATGTCGTTCGCAGTGAGTTTCTTCGTCTTGAGCTGCGCTACGAGCCATTTGTTCGAGCGAATCGCGTCTCTTATGGCTTTGACATGCTCTTCGCTTCCCGGTGTAGGATGTGAGCCGGTCTCTGAAAAATCTGCAACTCGATAACTGACGATCGTGAATCGCCTGTCGTGGTAAGCTCGCACCGCGTCAGGCAGGTTCTCGCTCCAGTTCATCCTCCGATATTCACGTCGAGTCTGTTGAGCCTCGACCGGCGCAATCCCAGCGACGGCAGTTACTACGGCAAGTCCAATTATCATGGCCATCTTCATCACTCTAACTCCCGAGGACTGATTGATGTTCGGTTGCGGAAGATAGCTCATGCGCAGGAGCTCGGCATTGAGTAGGATCAATGATCCTCCAACAACTGGACTACGGACAGCAACCAGATTTTCCGAAAGCGCGACGCCTGAGGTCAACGCAACTGTTCAGGCGGTCGCCCCACTACGCATTGAACCGGATTGCGGCGCCCATCCTTTGAGTGGAAGATTGTCACCGAGAGCCGATGTCCGAGGCGACATCGGCACCGGAAAGGGCATCTCTCGGAGGGAACCATGACAACCTCGCCAAATGGCAAGAGCCTCGGACTTGCTGCCTGCACCGCCATTGTGGTCGGCAATATGGTGGGATCAGGCTTTTATCTTTCACCGGCCGCGGTTGCGCCCTATGGCAACCTTGCGATTGTCGTCTGGATCATCATGGGCGCCGGCGCGATTTGCCTGGGTCTGACCTTCGCGCGTCTGGCGAGCCTCGTGCCCGCTGTCGGCGGCCCCTACGCCTATACCAGACTCGCCTATGGCGATTTCGCCGGCTTTCTGATCGCCTGGGGTTACTGGATCTCGATATGGACATCTCTGCCCGTCATCGCGATTGCCTTTGCCGGCGTGATGGTCGATCTCTTCCCTGCTCTCGCCAACCGCTTCGCCGCGACCGTGTTGACGCTCGGTGTGATCTGGGCGATCGTGCTGGTCAATCTTCGCGGCGTTCACGCGGCGGGTGTCTTCGCGCAGGTCACGACTTACGCCAAGCTGCTGCCGTTCGGCGCCGTTGCCATTATCGGCCTTCTCTACATCGATACGTCGCATTTCGCCGAATTCAATCCGAGCGGTCAGCCGCTGCTGCAGTCCTTTGCGACACTGGCGCCCCTCACCATGTTTGCTTATCTGGGGCTGGAATCGGCGACCGTTCCAGCCGGCGACGTGGAGAACGCGGAGCGGACAATCCCGCGATCCACCGTGCTCGGCATTTCCATCGCCGCTGCCCTCTATGTGCTCGGCACGATCGTGGTGATGGGCCTCGTACCGCGAGAACAGCTCGCTCAGTCTGTCGCGCCATTTTCCCAGGCGGCGGGGATCATGTGGGGACGCACCGGCGAGTTGGCGATCTCGCTTGCAGTTCTGGTCTCCTCGATCGGCGCGCTCAACGGCTGGACCCTGCTGATGGGGCAGGTTCCGATGGCTGCTGCCCGCGACGGACTGTTTCCGCCGCTGTTTGCCCGGCTTTCCCCGCGAGGCGTGCCGGCGTGGGGCATGATCATCTCGGCCTCCTTCGCAACGCTCCTCGTGCTCGTCCAGGCGCTCGGTTCCGAAGGCTTTGCCGCCGTCTATCGGCTGATGGTCGGGCTCAGCACCATGGCCGCCGTCGTTCCCTATGCTTTCTGCGCGCTTGCCAGATGCCTCATTGGGGGCGTGTCTGAAGGGCGAATGCCGCGGGCAAGCGCGATCGAGCTCATCGCGTTCCTCTTTGCGATCTTCACCCTTTACGGCTCCGGCGCCGAACCGGTGCTCTACGGCCTCGTGCTGCTGATGCTCGGCATCCCCGTCTATGTCTGGCAAAGACGCAATGCGGCTGGCGCGACAGACAAGGAGACGGCAGCGAGCGCGGTAACGCAACCGCTGCCGTCTCAGGATAAGTTTGCCTGATCGACCGGGCCCTCAGGCATGCCAGCTCAGGGTGTCAAAACGCTCGTTGATGATCGTCCCGCGGTCGCCGCGCACCATCCCGGCGATTTCGGCAAGAGAGCCGATTGCGGCCGTCTTGCCGTTTGCCCGGGCAAAATGGCAGGCAGCATCGACCTTCGGCCCCATAGAGCCGGCCGGGAAGGAGAACTGGGCGAGATCGTCAGGACGAGCGCGGTGGATCGCCTTCTGTGACGGCTTGCCCCAATCGATGCACACAGCCTCGGCATCCGTCGCCATGATCAAAAGATCGGCCTGGAGTTCTCGCGCCAGCAGTTCCGAGCACAGATCCTTGTCGATCACGGCCTCGACGCCGATCAGTTTTCGATCGGCGCCCTTTTCGTACATCGTTGGAATTCCGCCGCCGCCGGCACAGATGACGATGGTGCGCTGCTCCAGAAGCCAGCGCACGGGCCGGATCTCGAAGATGCGCTTCGGCGCCGGCGAGGCGACGACACGTCGCCATTTTTCGCCGTCCTGCTTGAACACCCAACCCTTCTCCGTGCGGATCCGATCCGCCTCGCCCTTGTCGTAGACCGGCCCGACGAATTTGGTAGGATTCTGGAAACCGGGATCCTCGGCGTCGACTTCAACCATGGTGAGAAGCGTTGCCAAGGGCTGCTCGAACGGCAGGAGATTGCCCAGCTCCTGCTCCAGCATATAGCCGATCATGCCCTCGGTCTCGGCGCCGAGAACATCGAGCGGATAGGCCTCTTCTGGTTTGTAGGCCGCCCCCTGGAGCGCGAGCAGCCCGACCTGCGGCCCGTTGCCGTGGGTTACGACGATCTCGTGTTCGGCCGCCAGGGGCGCGATCGCCTCAGCGGCGATGCGCGCGTTCCGCCTCTGGGTATCGGCGGTCATCGCTTCCCCGCGCCGGAGAAGCGCGTTGCCGCCAAGCGCAATGACCACACGCATGCTAATCTCCCAAGGTTGCAACGAGTAGGGCCTTGATCGTGTGCAGGCGGTTTTCTGCCTGTTCGAAGGCGACGTTGGCTTCGGATTCGAAGACGTCGTTGGTCACTTCGAGCCCGTTCTCCATGCCGTAATCTTCGGCAATCTGCTTGCCGAGCGTTGTCTCGGTGTCGTGGAATGCCGGCAGGCAATGCATGAACTTGGTCTGCGGATTGCCGGTCGCCTTCATCAGGTCCTGATTGACTTGGTAAGGGGTGAGCAGCTTGATGCGTTCGCGCCAGACGTCCTTCGGCTCGCCCATCGAGACCCAGACGTCGGTGTGGATGAAATCGACGTCCTTGACCGCCTCTCTCGGATCTTCGGTAACCAGGAGCCGCGCGCCCGAGGCCTGCTGCAAATCCCTGGCGATCTTCATGTATTCTTCCGAAGGCCACAGCGATCTCGGGCCGCAGATGCGCACATCCATGCCGAGTAGGCAGCCCACGATCAGCAGGGAATGCCCCATATTCGAGCGGGTGTCGCCGACATAGGCATATTTGATCTCAGCGATCGGCTTGTCGCTGTGCTCGCGCATGGTCATGACGTCTGCGATCATCTGCGTCGGATGATACTCATCGGTCAGGCCATTATAGACCGGGACGCCGGCGTATTTTGCCAGCGTCTCCACTCCCTTCTGGGCGGAGCCGCGATATTCGATCGCATCATACATGCGCCCCAGCACCCGCGCCGTGTCCTTAAAGGATTCCTTGTGGCCGATCTGTGAGCCGGACGGATCGAGATAGGTCACGTTGGCGCCCTGGTCCGAGCAGGCGACTTCGAAGGCGCATCTCGTTCTTGTCGAGGTTTTCTCGAAGATCAGGCAGATTTCCTTGCCCTTCAGATGCTCCTGCTCGGTGCGGGCATATTTGGCCCGCTTCAGATCGCGGGCGAGATCGAGGAGATAGCGGAATTCCCGCGGCGTATAGTCCTGCACGGTCAGAAGCGATCGATTGCGCAGATTGAAACTCATGGTCTTGCTCCGTCGTCTGGTTCGTGGATGGAAGGTCAGTAAGCGGGGTCGCGCCAGATTGGGCACGTCATGCAGTGCCCGCCACCACGGCCACGTCCGAGTTCGGAGCCGCGAATGGTGATGACCTCGACACCCGCCTTGCGCAGCAGCGTATTCGTGTAGGTGTTTCGGTCGTAGGCGACGACGACGCCGGGTTCGAGTGCAACGACATTGTTGCCGTCGTCCCATTGTTCGCGTTCGGCCTGATAGGAATTGCCGCCGGTCTCGACGGTTCGTAGCTTCGGCAGGTCGAGCGCTTCGGCGACGACATCGAGCATCGGCGTATTTTCGAGATGGATCTCGAATGTGCCGTCGTCGTCCTTGGGATGGATGCTGTAGCAGCGGATCTGGTCGACCACCTCGGCAAACAGCGTAACGACGTCGCGGTCGCAGAAGCTGAAAACCGTATCGAGATGCATTGCCGCGCGGCTCTTCGGCATCAGGCAGCCGATCACCCGTTTCGCCGCCTTGCTTCTGAAAAGGGCCTGAGCCACCTGGCCGACGGCCTGATAGGTGGTGCGCTCGCCCATGCCGATCAGCACCGTGCCGTTGCCGATCGGCATGACGTCGCCGCCTTCCATCGAGGCGTTGGCGAATTGATGGTCGGCATCACCCCACCAGATCTGGAAACCGCCGCCCTGGAAGATTGGATGAAATTTGTAGATGGCACGCTGAACCAATGTCTCGGCACGCCGCGCGGGCCAAAACATCGGATTGCAGGTCACACCGTTGTAAATCCAGCAGGAGGGGTCGCGTTGGAACAGCGTGTTGGGGATTGGTGGGATGACGAAATCGCTTTCCGGCAAGGCGCTGAGCATCAATGCCTTGGCCTTGACATCGGGCAGGTCGGAGATTGCGATGCCGCCGATCATGAATGCGGCAAGCTGTGTGGCCGGCATTTCGTCGAGCCATGGCCGCATCGCCTCGGCAACCTGCGAGCCAAGCACGTTCGGGGTTATCCGCCGATCGAGAATGAAATCGCGCGCCTGCTTGTTTGAGAGCGTCTGACCAAGCAGCTCGTGGAGCTCGAGAACCTCGACCCCTCTTTCCTGCATCTTCAAGACGAAATCGTAGTGGTCCTTCTGCGCCTCATGGACCCAGAGAACATCGTCAAAAAGAAGATCATGGCAGTTTGCAGGCGTCAGGCGCTGATGAGCCAGGGATGGTCGACAGACCATGACTGTTCTCAGCTTTCCGACCTCAGAATGAACACCGAAACCACGCATGTAGTCCTCCTTCCAGCCATAGGGGATAGCGGCCGCGCGGCCGGCTCTTTGAACCGCATCAGAATATTTTGGCCGGTCCACTCATGTCATTGATTGCAGACAAGGTGCGGTGCAGCATTTGAGCCCGGCGCCGCCCAGCACCTGGAAGCGCTCAGTGAAGATCGGACAGATCATTTCGCGGTATCTGCCATGGGCGCCAATGGGTGGGATGAACGTCCAGGATCTCGCCCGTCAGGGCATTGGCCCATCCGCTTGTGAAGCGCTGGCAGGGAAAAACCAGGGCATGGATACCATCGCCGTCTATGACGGCGAGCTCGATATCCTCGTCGAAGGGCGCTTCGACCACCAACCGCCACATCACCGATCCCTCCCCGATGATGCACGAGCGTCGATCGGATACGGTGCTATTCGTAGGCAACCCGGTTGCTCGTCCGGAACAGCTTTTCCAGCTGGCGTTTTGCGGGCGGCGGCGTAACAACATCATCATCCCGCCCTTCCGATCTTCCTGCTCATTGGTGGCCGTGTACCAATCGCCTATAAGAGTAGCGGAAGAATGAGGCCGCGGCATTGAGCCGGATCAATGCAAGCAGCCGATCAAAACCGAGGCAGGTCAGGCCTTTCGACCGGTCATTTGCACGGAGATACCCATAGAGGCTACGCGATACTACACCGACCCTTTTTCCAAAAGTGGTAATCTCAAGTCTTGTGAGAGGCAAAAAGCCCGTCAAGGGGCTGACCGGCTCAAAGGGCGGAGGAAACCATCGTGACTATCAAGATGGAGGCGCCGCATGTTGACGAATGCGATAGCACTGAACCGGACGTCGCGGGAAGGACCTCGTTCATAGAATCTCGCATGACGCGCCGCGACCGGCCAGGCGCTTTGCGCGAGGAGGATGACGGACCGTCGACGGACTGGATCCGGCAATTCTATCAACAGCTGCCTGACGCGGTATTCTTCGTCACCGATTGCCACCGAATTTCGGCCTGCAACAGGGCTGCTGTGGCGTTGTTCGGTTATGAGGAAGACGAATTGCAGGGTCAGAGGATCGACCTTGTCTGGTATCCGACGCCGGATGTACCGTTGAAGGGACGTTGGGCGGACCGCGGAGTGGTGCGGGCCGGTATGGCGATGACCAGAAGCGGCGTTCAATTTCCAAGCGTCCTGACGATCATCAGAGAGCAGGGTGGCAAAGGACACTTCTCTGCGGTGATCTTCGAGGACTTCCGCACGGAGCGCGAGACTTTGCAGCGTGTTCAGGAGCTTCAGCGTGAGCTTGCCCGTGTCGCCAGAATAGTTGCGCTCGGGGAGATGGCATCGACCCTGGCTCACGAACTTGCCCAGCCGCTGACATCGATCGCGGCATACGCGCAAGGTTGCGAGCTGCTTGTGAGGAAGGATCGTCGTGGCCACGGCGAAGAACTCCGTGAGGCCTTGTCCGAGATTACGCAGCACGCCCTGTGGGCGGGAAAAATCGTGCAGAACATCGGGGAATTCGCGAAGCGCGGCGCCGAAGAGAGAAAGATTGAGGCGATGCACGCGCTCATCCATGAGGCGACGGCTTTCGCGCTTGCCGGATCACAGCGAAACGGCCTTTGCGCCGATTTTCGGCTCGAAGCGGAGCGGGATGTCGTGCTTGCCGACCGTGTCCAGATCGTGCAGGTGCTGACGAACCTTGTTCGCAACGCCGTGGAGGCTACCGACGGTATTGCGCGGCCGCATATCACCATCCGAACCAGAACCGACGATTTATCCCGTCTCATTGTCGACGTGTCCGACAACGGCTGCGGAATTGCGGCCGATATCGAAGAGGCGCTGTTTCGTCCCTTCGTAACCAGCAAACCGCGCGGCCTCGGCATGGGCCTGGCACTGTCCAAGCGCATCATCGAGGCGCATGGCGGCCGCATAAGCGCGCAAAATCAAAGGGATGGCGGTTCCATCCTTTCGTTTTCCCTTCCGCTGCTGGAGACAACAACCAATGGCAAACGACCTTACGATCCATCTCGTCGATGACGAGGAGTCGCTCAGGCGATCTTTGACGTTTCTGTTGGTATCGGCAGGTTTCGCCGTTCGGACGCATAGTTCTGCCAAAGCCTTTCTGGAACTGTTGCCGCTTTCGAGACGAAGCTGCCTCGTGACGGACCTGCGCATGCCCGAAATTGATGGCATCGAGCTGCTCCAGCGCCTGCGCCGTTTGAGACTGAACGTTCCGGTCATTGTCATTACCGCTCAGGGCGACATCGCCGCCGCCGTCCGGGCAATGAAGGCCGGCGCATCGGATTTCCTTGAAAAGCCCGTCAGAGAAGAGGCGCTGATAGCGGCGATCAACGCGGCGGTAGGACAGAAGCGCTCGGGTGGGATCATCGCAGATTCCGAGAGCGTTGCAGCACGGCTTCGCCAGCTCACGGAGCGCGAACACCAGGTTCTGGCCGGCGTTCTTGATGGCTTGCAGAACAAGATGATCGCGTATCAGCTTGGTATCAGTGCACGCACCGTCGAAGTCCACCGCGCCAATGTGATGGCGAAAATGGGCGCCCGTAATCTGGCGGAGCTCATGCGAATGGCCATTGCGGTAGCGCAGCCTATCGAAAACGCCAAGGCCCTTTCCGGCCACGGTGCTTGGGCGCCTGCCCGATAGGCCAGGCGCCGCGGCAGAGAGCTGTCGGTGACCAGGCTTCCGTAGCGATACTTAAGGGGTTTCTCGAATATCGGGGCAGGCGGCGATTGGTTATGTTGCCAAGCGGATTTGGGGGGCAACGCATATGCTTCAACACCACGCGACCATAAGGCAAACGGCAATTCCGGCCAGTCGACACGGAACAGCTGTCGGAACAACCAAAGATCAGTCGATCAAGCTCAAGGCCAACGAGACAATCTACAGCGAAGGCGAACATGCACTTGCGATCTATCAGGTCGAAACCGGTGCGGTGCGAATTTATCGCCTGATGGCCAGTGGACAGCGATATATCCTAGCATTTTGCGGCGAGGGCGAATGGTTCGGCCTTGAAACGAATGTTCGAACCGACTTCGCGGAAGCCGTCTGCGAGACCTCCATCAAGCCCTTTCGAACCAATCAGAACGCAGTCGTTCCTGTCGATCTTCTTCACATCGCCCTGACGAACCTCGCAAAGGCGCAGCACAAGCAACTCGTCATCACTGAGCAAAGTGCGCTGAAGCGGGTCGCGGCTTTCGTTTGTGAAATGGCCGACCGTCATCCGAAAGATCTGGAATTCGACATGATGATGTCGCGCAGCGATGTCGCCGACTATCTCGGGCTGACAGTCGAGACGGTTGCCCGCTGCTTCACGAAACTCCGCGAAAAAGGCGTCCTTTGCCTGAAAGGCAAGCTGCAGCGTGTCGTTCGCCTTCTGGATCGTGATGCGCTCATCGCGCTCGCCACCTGACGCATGTCGCCCGGACGTCGGGGGCGCTTCGGGAACAAGGTAATGCAGAAGCACGGAAGCAAAAGCCGCGATGGATTGAAGATCGATCGTTCAAAGAGGGGTTGAACAATGAGATACTTATTCGGCCGGAGATCGAATGCCGCGGTCACTACATGCGTTGCGGGTCTGCTGTGGCTGGTGACCTTTCTACTCGCCGTACAGGCTCAAGACGATCTGTTTGAGCAATTTCCGTTGGTCATCCAGTGCAAGTACAATGAAACCTACCACACCTTCTACTTGTCACGCATCTCGCAGGATGGCGTTGCAACCTATCAGGCGTCCGAACGCATCGCCGGCACGATCACCCTTGACGGCAAGGCCAAGGCGATCGGCGGCGAAGGTGGAGGCACCTGCGTCGGCAAAACCTTGGCGGAGCTTCGCGCATCCCATCAAACATATGATCTGAAACGCTAGGCCATGGAGACATCCTTGATGGGCTTCGTCAGACTCCAGGAAAGGCCGATCCCTCGATAACCACGCTTCCCTGCAGATTGAACTGTGGAACGTTCGGTTGGGCACCCGGCCGATGGGGCCCGAGCACGACAAGATTTTCCGCTTTCATCAGCTTCGTCAGCAGCTGGTCTGCTAAGTCTTTCGCAAAATTTAAGCCTTCGTGCACCGGAAAATGCCGAAGCCATTTCGGCTGCGCCGCCCACCAGTGCGACGACGATGAAACCGACGAAGGCAGGTGTCATTCCAAAAACCTTGGCAGCCTCCTGCACCGACTCGACGAAGATCTCGCTGACCAGCGCGACCAGTATCGTGACACCGGCCAGCGTGGACAGCGCCAGCCCAATCGGCCACGGGGTTTCGTCGGTCGCGGCATGCTCGGCGGCAGCAAAAAACTCCCGATGCGTCTTGAGAGTGAACAGCAGCCCCAGCGCGTATCCGACGATAAGCAGGATCGCCAAGCCTAAGCTGAGCTTTTTAATCACTTCCGTAGCCGAGGTCGAATCCATAGACGCAACAGAAAAGCAGCACACATAGCTGTCGCAAATCGACGGCTCCTCAAAGCCCGGAAAATTTGCCTGCATGGGAGACAGTTTTCAGCTACGCGGCAGGCGGCGCATCGCCTCGTCGATCAGCAGATTGGCGACCATCATGCGCCTGTTGGCATTGTCGCGGAAAGGCGCTGCGACACCATCAGGATGATTGGCCTTGGCAAAGGCGCGCCGCTTCTCGTTCAGCGTCTGTTGCGTATCGGCGGCAGCGATCGCCAGTTCGATGGCGATCTCTTCGGGGGCAATGCGGGCGAGATGGTTCGGCATGACGGGCTCCGGCTGCGGTGGGGGAGCCTCCTCGGCCGCAGGCCCGCCGCCCAGATTATCGAAATAGGCTTCGCCAATCCGCTGCGAGGCGACCGAGATGCCTTGCATGACATCGAATGCGAGGCCGGTGGCAAGCCCGGAAACGCGGTGGGCAGCCGGCGCTTGCGTCTCTTCGGCCGGTTCTTCTTCCGCCCTCAGCCGCTCGAGCACTGATTGAAATACCGATTGTCCGAACAGCATGCGCCTTCCTCTCGAAGACATTAGATCCTGGCAAGATGGCGCAGGGCTTGCCGGGTTAAATCGGTGGAGCATCTGTCGTCCGAGAACCGCGGCCCGGCGCCGGGGATCTAACCGGCCTGCTTGCGGCTCTCCTCGATGATGATGTTGTAGAGCAGCTTGGCGCTCGGCGGCAGCGCCCGTTCTCTCGCGGTGATCAGGCTGTAGGGCTTGACGTTGATGTCGAAATCGATCGGCAGCATGCGCACGTCGGACGCCCTCGCGCCTTGGCTTGCGAGGAAATGGGCGACGTCGACGGCGACGGGGGCGATCGCATCGGTTTCGCAGACGATGGCGCAGGTGAGCAACAGCGACGAGGTGTTGACGATGTTCTCCGGCAGTGCCACGTCGTGTGACAGGAAGATGTCCTCGATCGTGCGGCGCAGCAGCGTGCCCGGCGGCTGGAACACCCAGTCGTAATCCCGGACATCGATAAGGCTGCTGGTCTTCTTCCTTTTCAAGAGCGGATGGCGGTTGCGCACGATCAGGCAGGCCCGTTCGACGCCGATCTCTTTCACCTCGAACAGGCGCGGGTTGAGGTCGTCGGGAATGCGGCCGATGATGAAGTCGTGACGGGCGGCAAGCAGTTCGCGGGCGAGCACGTTGCTCGTCTCCACCTGGATGTTGATCTCGATTCCAGGATAGGCCTTGCGCACCCTGTCGATCGCCGGCACGACGAGGCTCATGGCCGGCGCCGTCACCGCACCGATGAAGACCGAGCCGCCCTTGCCGCTCTTCAATTCGCCGATCTCGCGGCTCGCCTCTCGCAACTCCAGAAGGATCTTGCGGGCGCGTCTGGCAAGCGCCGCACCGAAGGTCGTCAGCACCACGCCGCGGGCGACGCGCTCATAGAGCGATGTCTTGGTAATCGCCTCCATTTCCGACAGCATGCGCGATGCGGCGGGCTGTGAGATGTTGAGAACTTCTGCGGCTGCGGAAATCTGTCCACTATCTTCGATTGCGACGATAATGCGCAGGTGATTCAGCTTAAGTCCCGAACGGAGAAAGCTGTCGTCGCCAAAATTGTCGCTGTGGATATCGACGTGATCCATCAAAACGGGCTCTGAAACGATCGTCATGGTTGCAGCCTCCCCACTGCCCTCCATCAAAAGTAATACTTTTTAACGATATACCAAAATTGTTATGCACATTACCACTTATTCTATTTGACAGTTATAGGAATCCATACCAGTTTGCCGCCGTGTGCTGGTTGGCACTCAACACGTGTGAGATCGTGGAGGAGACCTACTTCGTTTCTCACCATCTGAAGTAACTATCCAATACGGAACCTGCCACAGTTTCGGGGCGGGCGATTTTTCGTCCGCTGCTCTATTAACAAGGGAGAGAGAAATGAAATCCATTATCTCATTGATGGCTGCGGCTGCCTTCGGCGTCGCTTCATTCGTTGCACCGGCGATGGCCGCGGACAAGGGCACCGTCGGCATTGCAATGCCGACCAAGGCTTCGGCTCGCTGGATCGACGACGGCAACAACATTGTCAAGCAACTGCAGGCCGCCGGTTACGGCACCGACCTGCAGTATGGCGACGATGACATTCCGAACCAGCTGTCGCAGATCGAAAACATGGTGACCAAGGGCGTCAAGGTTCTCGTCATCGCTTCGATCGACGGCACGACGCTGTCCGACGTTCTCCAGAAGGCCCATGATGCCGGCATCAAGGTCATTGCTTATGACCGCCTGATCCGCGATTCGGCAAACGTCGACTACTACGCCACCTTCGACAACTTCCAGGTCGGCGTTCTTCAGGCCAACTCCATCGTTGACGGTCTCGGCCTCAAGGACGGCAAGGGCCCGTTCAACATCGAACTCTTCGGCGGTTCGCCGGATGATAACAACGCCTTCTTCTTCTATGATGGCGCCATGTCCGTCCTGCAGCCCTACATCGACTCGGGCAAGCTCGTCGTGAAGTCCGGCCAGACCGGCATGGACAAGGTCGGCACGCTGCGTTGGGATCCGGCAACGGCCCAGGCCCGCATGGACAACCTGCTCTCGGCCAACTATACCGACGCCAAGGTCGACGCCGTCCTGTCTCCCTATGACGGCCTCTCGATTGGCATCATCTCCTCGCTGAAGGGCGTTGGTTACGGCACTGCCAGCCAGCCGCTGCCGATCGTCACCGGCCAGGACGCTGAAATCCCGTCGGTCAAGTCGATCATCGCTGGCGAACAGCACTCGACGATCTTCAAGGACACCCGCGAACTCGCCAAGGTCACGGTTTCCATGGTCGATGCTGTCATGTCCGGCAAGGAGCCCGAGGTCAACGACACCAAGACCTACGACAACGGCGTCAAGGTCGTACCGTCCTATCTGCTGAAGCCGGTTGCCGTCGACAAGACCAACTACAAGCAGGTCCTGATCGACAGCGGTTACTACACCGAAGACAAGCTGAAGTAAGTTAAGCTGGAGGCCGGAGCCTGCGCTTGCGGGTTCCGGCCTTCGATTTTATGATTACCCACCCATTGACGGGCTGGGGACGCTGGAAATTTGACTATGGACAATACCATCCTCGAAATGCGGAGCATCACCAAGACGTTCCCGGGCGTCAAGGCGCTGGAGAACGTGAACCTCAAGGTTCGCAAGGGTGAAATTCACGCATTGGTAGGCGAAAACGGGGCCGGCAAATCGACCCTGATGAAAGTGCTATCGGGTGTTTATCCCACCGGAAGTTATGATGGCGATATCGTCTATGAAGGCGAGACGCGCCACTTCAAGGCGCTGAGGGACTCCGAAGAAATCGGCATCGTCATCATCCACCAGGAACTGGCGCTCGTGCCGTTGCTGTCGATCGGCGAAAACATCTTCCTCGGCAACGAGAACGCCAAGAATGGCGTCATCAGCTGGGATGAGACCTTCAACCGTACCAAGCAGCTGCTCAAGAAGGTCGGCCTGTCCGAATCTCCGAACACGCTGGTGACCGACATCGGTGTCGGCAAGCAGCAGCTCGTCGAGATCGCCAAGGCGCTGTCGAAGAGCGTCAAGCTGCTCATCCTCGACGAGCCGACGGCCTCGCTCAACGAAAGCGATTCCGATGCGCTGCTCATGCTGCTGATGGAGTTCCGCAAGCAGGGCATCACCTCCATCATCATTTCTCACAAGCTGAACGAAATCCGCAAGGTCGCCGACCAGATCACGGTCCTGCGCGACGGCATGACCGTCAAGACGCTCGACTGTCACGCCGACGAGATCAGCGAAGACATTATCATCCGCAACATGGTCGGCCGCGATCTCGAAGACCGCTATCCCCCGCGTTCGGTGCCGATCGGCGAAACCATTCTCGAAGTGAAGAACTGGAACGCCTATCACCAGCAGCACCGCGACCGTCAGGTCCTGCACAATATCAACATTACCGTCCGCAAGGGCGAGGTCGTCGGTATCGCCGGGCTGATGGGGGCAGGGCGCACCGAATTCGCCATGAGCCTGTTCGGCAAGTCCTATGGCCACAAGATCTCGGGCGAAGCATTGATGCACGGCAAGCCGGTCGATGTCAGCACCGTGCGCAAGGCGATCGACGCCGGTCTCGCCTATGTCACCGAAGACCGCAAGCAACTCGGCCTGGTGCTCAACGACACGATCCTGCACAATACGACCCTCGTCAATCTGAAGGCTGTGTCCAATGCCTCGGTCATCGACAGCGTCAAGGAATCGCGGGTTGCGGCCGACTATCGGTCGAAGCTGCGCATCCGTTCCTCCAGCATATTCCAGGAAACGGTCAATCTTTCCGGCGGCAACCAGCAGAAGGTGGTGCTGTCGAAGTGGCTGTTCTCCGGCCCCGATGTCCTGATCCTGGACGAGCCGACGCGCGGCATCGATGTCGGCGCGAAATACGAAATCTATACTATCATCAACCAGCTTGCCGCCGATGGGAAAGGCGTTCTGATGATCTCGTCGGAAATGCCCGAACTGCTTGGCACTTGTGACCGCATCTACGTGATGAACGAAGGACGCATCGTCGCTGAACTGCCGAAGGGAGAAGCAAGCCAGGAAACCATCATGCGCGCTATCATGCGCTCAGGGGAGAAGAAACAATGACGCCGATCAATCAACCCATCGCTGAGCAGGGGCGTGTCGTCTCGATCGGAGACTACATTCGCGGCAACATCCGCGAATACGGCATGTTCATCGCACTCATCGCGATCATGGTGTTCTTCCAGTTCTCGACCGGCGGCGTTCTCTTCAGGCCGCTCAACCTGACCAACATTATCCTGCAGAACTCGTTCATCGTCATCATGGCGCTCGGCATGCTGCTCGTCATCGTCGCCGGCCATATCGATCTGTCGGTCGGCTCCGTCGTCGGCTTCATCGGCGCCATCGCCGGCGTGATGACGGTGCAGTGGCACATGAATTATGTCCTGGCAGGCGTCGTCTGCCTGGCGCTCGGCGCGCTGGTCGGCGGTCTGCAGGGCTATTTCGTCGCCTATCACAAGATCCCGTCCTTCATCGTCACACTCGCCGGCATGCTGGTTTTCCGCGGTCTGACGCTGTTCGTGATGACGGCATCGGGCACCGGCACCAGCATCGGTCCGTTCCCGCCGGAGTTCCAGCTGATCAGCATCGGCTTCCTGCCCAACCTCTTCGATATGGGCGGCATCAACTCGACCTCGATCATCCTGACCGTCGTCGGCGCCGTCACCCTGTTCTACTTGGCCTGGCGCAAGCGCCTGTCGAACGAGAAGCACGGCAATGACGTCGAGCCGATGGGCTTCTTCCTCGCCCAGAACATTATTGTCTCGCTCGCTATCCTGGGGCTCGGCTACCAACTGTCGATCTATCGCGGCTTCCCGAACGTGCTGGTCGTCATGCTCGTTCTCGTCGCCGCCTATGCCTTCATTACCCGCCGTACGACGATCGGCCGCCGCATCTACGCCATGGGCGGCAACGAGAAGGCGACGAAGCTTTCCGGTATCAATACCGAGCGGCTGACCTTCCTGACCTTCGCCAATATGGGCCTGCTTGCCGGTCTTGCCGGCCTCATCGTTGCGCTGCGCCTCAACTCGGCGACGGCCAAGGGCGGTTTCGGTCTCGAGCTCGACGTAATCGCCGCCTGCTTCATCGGCGGCGCATCGGCCCAAGGCGGCGTCGGCAAGGTGACGGGTGCGGTGATCGGCGCGCTTATCATGGGTATCATGAACAACGGCATGTCGATCCACGGTCTCGGCACCGACTCGCAGCAGATGGTCAAGGGTGCGGTGCTTCTCGCCGCCGTGTTCTTCGACGTCTACAACAAGAACAAGGGCTGAGCGCCTAAGCGCAGTCCAGGCATTCGCAGTCATATAAATGATGGATTCCGGCTCCCGTGGGAGCCGGACAGGCGGAGCTTTTCTGAGACTCGCCGAAACGAGAAGGATTGAAGTCGTGCTTATTTCCCAGATCAAGGGTGCCAACGGAGAGATCGTCGTCGCCGTGCGCGAGCAGGGCGGCGCGGCAAGGTCGGTCAAGAATGCCGGCAGTGTCTATGCGCTGGCGATGGAAGCTGCCGACGGCGGCAAGTCGCTTGCCACGGTTATCGAGGCTCATGGTTACGGCGATGCCGTCGATCTCGAAAATGCCTATGCGGAAGGCCGCTTCCTGCCGCCGATCACCCATCCCGACGCCGCCCACCTGCATCTGACCGGCACTGGCCTGACCCATCTCGGCTCCGCCGCTACCCGCGATTCGATGCACAAGAAGACCAGCGAGGCGGCCGAGGAAACGCTGACCGACTCGATGAAGATGTTCAAGATGGGCCTGGAGAACGGCAAGCCGAAATCCGGTGAAAAAGGCGTGCAGCCCGAGTGGTTCTACAAGGGCAACGGCTATGGCACGGCTGCCCCCGGCGCTCCGCTCATCTCACCCTCCTTCGCGCTCGATGGCGGCGAAGAGCCTGAAATGGCCGGCATTTACGTCATCGCCAAGGACGGTACGCCGTTCCGCATCGGCTTTGCGCTGTCGAACGAGTTTTCGGACCACGTCACCGAACGGATCAACTATCTCTATCTGGCCCACTCCAAACTGCGCCCGGCAGCCTATGGTCCGGAAATCCGCATCGGCGCCGCACCCGACGATATCCGCGGCACTTCGCGCATCAAGCGCGGCGACAAGGTGATCTTCGAAAAGCCCTTCCTGTCGGGCGAGGCGAACATGTCGCACACCTTTGCGAACCTCGAATATCACCATTTCAAATATGGCCTCTTCCGTGTTCCCGGCGATGTCCATGTCCATATGTTCGGCACGGCGACCCTGTCCTTTGCCGACGGCATCAAGACGGAAGAGGGCGACGTCTTCGAGATCGAAGTCGCCGAATTCGGCCTGCCGCTCAGGAATCCGCTGAAGATCGCGGCCGAAGAAGAAATCGCCGTCAAGCAGCTCTGATTTTTGAGATCCGGCCGCCTGGTGGCCGGATCGTGATGTAAACGGTAAAGGAGGCTTGTTCAGCCCATGACCATTTATCAAAACCTGATCGCCGGCGAATGGGTCGGCACGAACGCGACGAAGAACATCAATCCGTCGGATACGAACGAGGTCGTCGGCCTCTATGCCGACGGCAGCGCGGAAGATACGAGAAACGCCATCGCCGCCGCCAAGGCCGCATTTCCGGCCTGGTCGCGCTCCGGCATCTGGGAACGCCACGTCATCCTGAAGAAGACGGGCGACGAGATCATGGCGCGCAAGGACGAGCTCGGCGCGCTGCTCGCCCGCGAAGAGGGCAAGACCCTGCCTGAGGCGACCGGCGAAGTCATCCGCGCCTCGCAGATCTTCGAATTCTTCGCTGGCGAGGCCCTTCGGCTCGCCGGCGAGGTCATCCCGTCGGTTCGCCCGAATATCGGTGTCGAGATCACCCGGGAGGCGCTCGGCGTTATCGGCATCATTACGCCGTGGAACTTCCCGATCGCCATTCCCGCCTGGAAGATCGCGCCGGCGCTCTGCTATGGCAACACGATCGTCTTCAAGCCGGCCGAGCTGGTGCCGGCCTGCTCCTGGGCGATCGTCGATATCCTCAACCGGGCAGGGCTGCCGAAGGGCGTCCTGAACCTCGTCATGGGCAAGGGCTCGGTCGTCGGCCAGGCCATGCTCGAAAGTCCCGACGTTCACGGCATTACCTTTACCGGTTCCACCGGCACCGGCCGGCGCGTCGCTGCCGCCTCCATTGAGCATAACCGCAAGTTCCAGCTCGAGATGGGCGGCAAGAACCCGATGGTCGTGCTCGACGATGCCGACCTCAACGTCGCCGTCGAGGCAGCCGCCAATTCGGGCTTCTTCTCGACCGGCCAGCGCTGCACGGCGTCCTCGCGCCTGATCGTCACCGAAGGCATCCACGACAAGTTTGTCGCGGCGCTCACCGACAAGCTGAAGACGCTCGTCGTCGACAATGCGCTCAAGGCCGGTACCCATATCGGTCCCGTCGTCGACGAACGGCAGCTGAAGACCGATACCGACTATATCGAAATCGGCAAGAAGGAAGGCGCCAAGCTCGCCTTTGGCGGCGAGGTCATCTCGCGCGAAACACCCGGCTTCTACCTTCAGCCGACGCTGTTTACCGAAGCGACCAACCAGATGCGCATTTCGCGCGAGGAAATCTTCGGGCCTGTGGTCTCGGTGATCCGGGCGAAGGATTACGACGAGGCGCTTGCCATCGCCAATGACACGCCGTTCGGCCTTTCGGCCGGCATCGCCACTACCAGCCTGAAACATGCGACGCATTTCAAGCGCAATTCCGAAGCCGGCATGGTCATGGTCAACCTGCCGACGGCAGGCGTCGATTTCCACGTTCCGTTCGGTGGCCGTAAGGGGTCGTCCTATGGCCCGCGTGAGCAGGGCAAGTACGCCGCCGAGTTCTACACAACGGTCAAGACCGCTTACACGCTGGCTTGAGATATCCGATGATCCGGGCCGTACGAGGCGGCCCGGCAGTCACCTGAAGGACAGAGATTATGAAGAAGAAAGCGGAATGGCCGCGCAGGCTGAGGTCGCAGGAATGGTACGGCGGCACGAGCCGCGACGTTATTTATCATCGCGGCTGGCTTAAGAACCAGGGTTATCCGCACGATCTGTTCGACGGACGACCGGTCATCGGCATCCTCAACACCTGGTCGGATATGACCCCCTGCAACGGTCATCTGAGAGAACTCGCCGAGAAGGTGAAGGCGGGTGTGTGGGAGGCCGGCGGCTTCCCTCTTGAGGTGCCGGTGTTCTCCGCGTCCGAAAACACCTTCCGCCCGACCGCGATGATGTATCGCAACCTTGCTGCGCTGGCGGTAGAAGAGGCGATCCGCGGCCAGCCGATGGATGGCTGCGTGCTGCTCGTCGGCTGCGACAAGACCACGCCGTCGCTGCTGATGGGTGCTGCCTCCTGCGACCTGCCGTCGATCGTCGTCACCGGCGGACCGATGCTCAACGGCTATTTCCGCGGCGAACGCGTCGGCTCCGGCACGCATCTCTGGAAGTTCTCCGAGATGGTGAAGGCCGGCGAGATGACGCAGGCCGAATTCCTCGAAGCGGAAGCGTCGATGAGCCGTTCGTCGGGCACTTGCAATACGATGGGCACGGCCTCGACGATGGCGTCGATGGCAGAGGCGCTCGGCATGGCGCTGTCAGGCAATGCCGCGATCCCGGGCGTCGATTCCCGCCGCAAGGTCATGGCGCAGTTGACCGGCCGCCGTATCGTGCAGATGGTCAAGGACGATCTGAAGCCCTCAGAGATCATGACGAAGCAGGCCTTCGAGAACGCTATCCGCACCAATGCGGCGATCGGTGGATCGACCAATGCCGTCATCCATCTGCTCGCCATTGCCGGCCGCGTCGGCATCGATCTGACGCTCGACGACTGGGACCGCTGTGGCCGCGACGTTCCGACGATCGTCAACCTGATGCCGTCAGGCAAGTACCTGATGGAAGAGTTCTTCTATGCGGGCGGCCTGCCTGTCGTGCTGAAGCGCCTCGGCGAAGCCGGCCTTCTGCACAAGGACGCGCTGACGGTCTCCGGCGAAACCGTCTGGGACGAAGTCAAGGATGTCGTCAACTGGAACGAGGAGGTCATCCTGCCCGCCGAGAAGGCGCTGACGTCGTCCGGCGGCATCGTCGTGCTGCGCGGCAACCTCGCGCCCAAGGGCGCAGTGCTGAAGCCCTCGGCGGCTTCGCCGCATCTTCTGGTGCACCGGGGCAGGGCGGTCGTGTTTGAGGACATCGACGACTACAAGGCCAAGATCAACGACGACAATCTCGACATCGACGAGAATTGCGTCATGGTGATGAAGAACTGCGGCCCGAAGGGTTATCCCGGCATGGCCGAGGTCGGCAATATGGGCCTGCCGCCGAAGGTGCTGAAGAAGGGCATCCTCGACATGGTGCGGATCTCAGACGCCCGCATGTCCGGAACGGCCTACGGCACCGTCGTGCTGCACACCTCGCCGGAAGCCGCTGTCGGCGGACCGCTGGCGGTCGTCAGGAACGGCGACATGATCGAGCTCGATGTGCCGAACCGTCGCCTGCATCTCGACATATCAGACGAGGAACTGGCGCGCCGTCTCGCCGAATGGCAGCCGAACCATGACTTGCCGAAATCAGGCTATGCCTTCCTGCATCAGCAGCATGTCGAAGGCGCCGATACCGGCGCCGACCTCGATTTCCTCAAGGGATGTCGCGGAAACGCTGTCGGCAAGGACAGCCACTGAGTGGACGCATTCAAGATTTGAATCGTTGAAAAGGCGGGGCGAGAGCCCCGCTTTTTTGTTGCACTTGTTCAACGAAGAAATGACGCTATATTCTGTGAAGGTGTACAGGAGATATGGTCATGTCGAAAGTGGTGGGCGCAGCCGAGTTCAAGGCGAAATGTCTGAACCTTATCGATCAGATGCGCAGCGACGGTGAACCGATCGTCATCACCAAGCGCGGCAAGCCGGTTGCCGTGCTTTCCCCGGCGCGAAACACAGACGAAAGCAAGAGCATCATCGGCGCGATGAAGGGCAGCGTGTTGCGCTATGACGATCCGCTGTCTCCGGTCGTCGAGCCGGAGGATTGGGACGTCCTCCGTTGATCGTCATCGATACGCATATCCTCGTCTGGGCAATGCAGGACGACGCTCGCCTCGGTTCACAGGCCCGGCGCATCATCGACGAGATGACCGGGAAAAGCCGGATTCTGATGTCCGCGATCACACCTTGGGAAATTGCGACGCTCGTGCAGAAGGAGCGCTTAGCGCTCGGCGACGATGTCGGGCGTTGGATCAACAGCGCTCTGTCGCTGCCCGGGCTTCAGCTCGCGCCGATCGAGCCTTCCATCGCGATAGACAGCGTTCGGCTGCCCGGCGAGTTTCATGCCGACCCCGCGGACCGCATCATCGCCGCCACCGCCCGGTTCCATCGCGTACCGTTGCTGACGGCCGACCAAGCGATCCTTAGCTACGGTGCACTCGGCCATCTCCAGGTCCTTGCGGCTGGTTAGACGTTGCGGATGTCAAGATCTTGCGCGAGACCGTCATGCGATGTTCCTCGTTGGCGCTCTGCTCAAGAAATCGCGCGGATCCCTGGCCCTTTGCGCCGGAAAGCGGACGCGTTTTATCCCGCCGCGCCTTCACTGGACGAATGGCCACCCGTCGTTGCGGTTATCGCCTGCTGTATCCACGTTCGGAAGCGTGCCTGCGTCACCTCGTTCCAGCGTTCGCGCGCTCCGACAAAATAATAGCCACCCAGGCGAACGTCCGTTTCAAGCAGTTCGACGAGCCGGCCCGCGCGAAGATCGTCTGCGGCGATCAGGCGTGTGGCCAACGCGACTCCCTGGCCCGTGACGGCTGCGTCCACCGTGAGATTGGCTGACCACAATCGCGGTCCGTTCAACACGATCTCCTGTTCGAAGCCCGCCTTGCGGAACCACTGTCGCCATTGATCGCGACTTTCCTCGTGGATCAGCGGCTGGCGAACCAAATCGTCAAGGGTGCGCACGGGGCCATTCCTGCTGATCCAATCCGGGCTCGCGACCGGGAACATGCGAGGCCGTTCCAGCAGAATCCAACGGACATTTCCTCTTGGTTCCTCCGAATAGCGGATGTCGACATCGGCCTCATAGCGGGTGAAATCCGGCTCGAGGTCGGTCGCACGCATGACAAAGTCGATCCCGGGCAAGGCGAGCTGAAGCTGGTTGAAGCGCGGCGTCAGCCAGCGCGTTGCAAGACCGGGCACGCACCAGACGCGCAGGACGGTGCGGCTGACGGCGGGCCGCAGCTCAGCGGTCGATTTGGCGATAAGGTCGAAGGCCGTTCCCACAGTCTCGGCAAAAACCCTGCCTTCCACCGTCAGCCGGATGCCGCGCGGGCCGGCATCGACAAGCCGCGTGCCAAGCCAGGCTTCCAGATTTCGGACATGCCGGGATATGACGGTATGGCTGAGATTGAGATCGTCTGCGGCCTTGCGCATCGAGCCCAATCGACTGACTGCTTCGAAGGCGCGAACCATGGACAGGGGCGGCAAACGCCCGCGTGGCGGATCGCCGTCCAGCTCGGTTGCCACTGATTTCCCTCTGCGCAAGCGTATCCCCAATGAAATGGGCTGCGATCGAACCAAAGTCAGACTGCTGTGCACGACCCGTTATGCCACAGAACCCGAAGATCCTGTGTAATGAAGAGTGGTGCACCGTGGTGCATATTATGCACCACTGATTCCTCGAATGGAATTCGCAATTTTCGATCACAAGCAGGCGGATTCCGGGCAGGGCCGGTTGAAACTGGCGGCGGCTGGTCTGGAGTGGTGCATCCATGGTCCCACCGCGGCCAAGAAAAAGCGCCTTCTCGCCTCCCGGGACATAGGACAGCATTGCTGCATCACTAACAAACAGGGGAAAAAGAATGAACCTCAACAAAACCTCAACGATTGCAGCTCTGGGCTTGTTGTCGCTGACGCTTGCCGCCGGGCCGGGCATGGCCCGGGATCTCACCGTGGCATCCTGGGGTGGGAATTTTCAGGATGCCCAGCGGGAAATTTACTTCAAACCTTTCTCCCAACAGGCCGGCCGGCCGCTGCTGGATGAAGGATGGGATGGCGGCATCGGTGTTCTCCAGGCGAAGGTCAAGGCAGGCAGCCCTTCCTGGGATGTCGTGGAGGTCGAAGCCGATGAACTGGCGCTCGGCTGTGCCGACGGGCTTTTCGAAAAAGTGGACTGGAACAAGCTTGGCGGCAAGGACGCATTTTTGCCTTCGGCCGTCAGCGATTGTGGCGTCGGCGCCATCGTCTGGTCGACCGCGATCGCCTATGACGGCGCCAAGATTGCCGATGGTCCCAAGTCCTGGGCCGATTTTTGGGATGTGAAGAAATTTCCGGGCAAGCGCGCCCTTCGCAAGGGGCCGAAATACACGCTCGAATTCGCGCTGATTGCCGACGGCGTTCCGGCCGACAAGGTTTATGAAGTCCTGGCGACGCCGGATGGCGTCGATCGTGCCTTCGCCAAACTCGATGCCCTGAAACCGAACCTCGTCTGGTGGACATCAGGCGCTCAGCCGCTGCAATTGCTTGCTTCCGGCGAGGTGGCCATGACCAGCGCCTATAACGGCCGCATCACGGGCATCAACCGCTCCGAAGGCAAGGCGTTCAAGGTCGTCTGGCCAGGCAGCATCTACGCGGTGGACAGCTGGGTCGTCCTGAAGGGCGCTGAAAACAAGGATGCGGCCTTCGACTTCGTCGCCTTCGCCAGCAAGCCGGAAAGCCAGGCGAAACTGCCGCAATATATCGCCTACGGCCTCACGAACAAGGCCGCGGACAAGGACCTGCCACCGGACCAGCTCGCAGACCTGCCGACTGCGACCGCCAACATGACGGGAGCACTCAGCCTCGATACGGACTTCTGGATCGACAATTCGGAAGCGCTGACGAAGAGGTTCGACGCCTGGCTAGCGCAATAACAGCGCTATTTTCTCCCCACGGATCGCTCCAAGAAGCAATACGTGGGGCTTTCCATGTTCCTAAAGAAACGACTATCTGAACGGAGGGCCATCATGGCTACCCCGCGCATACGCTTTGAAAGAATCTCCAAATCCTTCGGCCCGCTGCAAGTCGTCAAAGACCTGTCCCTCGATATCGACAAGGGTGAATTCGTCAGCCTTCTGGGACCCTCGGGCTCGGGCAAGACGACTTTGCTGATGATGCTTGCGGGATTTGAAAATCCGACCGGCGGCGGCATCTTTCTCGACGGCCGTCGTATCGAACATCTGCCGCCGCACCGGCGCGAAATGGGCGTCGTTTTCCAGAATTACGCCCTCTTTCCCCACATGTCGATCGCCGACAACATTGCCTTTCCGCTCAAGATGCGCGGCATCGGACGCAGCGAGATCGAGGATCGGGTGACGCGTGCGCTCGACATGGTGCAACTGTCGGCATTGAGCAGCCGAAAACCGGCCCAGCTTTCCGGCGGTCAGCAGCAGCGTGTGGCACTTGCCCGGGCACTGGTATTCGAGCCCACCGTGGTGCTGATGGACGAACCGCTCGGGGCGCTCGACAAACACTTGCGCGAACAGATGCAACTCGACATTCGCGACCTTCACAAACGCCTGGAACTGACCGTGGTGTTCGTAACCCACGATCAATCGGAGGCGCTGACCATGTCGGACCGAATTGCGGTCTTCAACCATGGAAAAATCGAGCAGATCGGCTCACCACGTGAGATCTATGACCGCCCGCGGACGCGCGTTGTCGCCGAATTCATAGGCGAAACCAATCTCATAGAAGGAACTGTCAAGGCAACGGATCCAACCGGGACGGCAGTCGAGATCGTCGAGGGGCGGCATGTGGTCGTATCGGGCGGCCGCTCCCTTTCCGTCGGAAGCCGCGTCCACATTTCCGTCCGTCCCGAGCGGATTTCTCTTGCGGCACATGGAAACGGCTCGCCGGCCAATGCCCTGCCGACAAAGATACTCGACAGCGTATACCAGGGCGATCACCTGCGGGTGCAGCTCGACGAAGATGCCTTTCGCTTCGTGGTTCGAACCGACAGGCGATCGGCGGAGTGGCCGCCGGGATCCGACGTGGTGGCGCATTTCTCACCGGACGACTGCTGGGTGATCGCCGCATGAGCGTTTTTCGTCAACGTCTCGGCACCTTCGCCCTCGTGTTTCCACTCGCCCTGTTTCTGAGCGTCTTTTTTATCTGGCCGCTTCTGACCGTGCTGGGTCAAGCGGTGTCGGATCCGGTCGTGAGCCAAAACCTGCCGCGCACGACAGCCGCTGTTTCCACCTGGGACCGTATCGCCAAGCCTTCGGACACCATGCATGCCGCTCTCGTCGACGATCTGAAATTGATCGAGGACGACCAAAGCCTGGGCGAGGTGGTGAGACGATTGAACAGTGCCCAGCCTGGCTTCCGCACTCTGATGAGGAAGACCGTCACGGCCGTGAGAGATAGCACGCAGCCGATCGTCCTTGGAGAGGTCGATCCGCGATGGAACGATATTGCGTTCTGGCGGGCAATTGCGGAGGCCATCAGCCCTTATTCTGATCGCAATCTTCTTGCTGCCGTCGATCTTCAACATGATGCCGCAGGGGCGATCGTGGCCATGCCGGCCGAGGAGTCGGCCAACCAGGCGATTCTTCTCAGGACCTTCGCTGTGGCTGCTGTCGTGACCTTGGCGACCTGCCTCATCGGGCTGCCATACGCGATGCTGGCGGCCGCCTCGAACGGCTGGCGACGCCAGCTTCTCCTGGTTGCCGTGCTTCTGCCGCTATGGACCTCGCTTCTGGTGCGCACAGCAGCCTGGTACATTCTTCTTCAGGACAAAGGCCTCATCAACTCGGCGCTGATGTCGCTCGGCCTCGTCAGCAATCCCTTGCCGCTGCTCTTCAACAGGACAGGTGTCATCATCGCCATGACGCATGTATTGCTGCCTTTCATGGTTCTGCCGATCTACAGCGTTCTCATTGCCATTCCGCGAAATCTCATGCCGGCGGCCGCTTCTCTCGGTGCGAGGCCAATCAGAGCCTTCCTGCATATTCTGCTGCCTTTGACGCTGCGCGGCATCGCCTCCGGCGGCCTGCTCGTTTTCATGGCAGCGCTCGGCTACTACATCACGCCCGCGCTTATCGGCGGACCGAAGGACCAGATGATCAGTTCGGTCATTGCCTTCTACGCTACCGGTTCCGCCAATTGGGGCATGGCGGGCGCGCTCGGTATCGTTCTGCTTGCCGTGACGGTCGTGCTTTATGGCATCTATGGGCGGCTTTCCACGGAGACGACAGGGGCATGAGAATGGCGCGGTTACTCAAATTCGTGTTCGGCGCGGCAACGGTCGTCTTTCTGCTGGCTCCGCTTTTGACGATCCTACCGATCGCATTTACATCAAGCAGCTTCCTGGCCTATCCCATACCAGCCTTTTCGACCCGCTGGTTTGCAGAGCTTGCAAATACCGACGCCTGGCGGCGATCCATCGTCAACAGCTTGCTGATCGGCACCGGAACCACCCTGCTGTCGACGGTGCTTGGTATGCTTGCGGCCCTCGCATTGCGCAGGCGCATTGCGTTCCGTTCGACATTGCGAACGATTTTCCTCCTGCCCATGGTCGTTCCGGCGGTCGTACTCGGTGTTGGGCTGCAGATCCTGTTTGCCCGGCTCGGATTTGCGAACACCTTTGCCGCGGTCATCGTCGCGCACACTGTTGTCGCGCTCCCCTTCGTTCTGGTCAGTATCACCGCATCGCTCGAAGGCATCGATTATCGGGTCGAGCGGGCGGCGGCGAGCTTAGGCGCTTCCCCCCGGCGTGTTTTCTGGAAAATAACGCTTCCGCTTGCTGTGCCGGGGGTGCTGTCGGGCGCAGTGCTGGCCTTTGCCACATCGCTGGACGAGGTGGTGCTGACTCTTTTCGTTGCCGGACCGAACCAGTTGACGCTCGCGCGCCAGATGTTCTCCTCTATCCGCGAAAACATCAGCCCGGCCATCGTCGCAGCAGCATTCCTGTTCATCGTGGGAACAGTCTTACTCGGCGGCCTGTTGGCCGCCGTGCACAAGCGCGCCCGCATCGCGGTCGCAGGCTGAGATCTCGATCACTCTTGGTGATTTGTCGGCTTCAAGCAGGGTGAGACGATTTCGTCCAATGGCGGATTTGGGCGGGGCGCCCGGGCTTGATCGGAGGCAGGGGGCAGGTATTCCCGGTCGGGCGGACAGATCTTCAGCCACTCCATCACCGCCGCCCCGCGGAGCCGGCGGGCTGCCGGCTTCGACGGCTCCAGTCCGCCGGCGCCGCGCATCCTGGGGCGGCGTCGCTCAGCTCTGGCTCTGGCTTTGCATCTGGCCGCTGTCCTCTACCTTCACGGTGACTGACAGTGTTTCCCCCGGCGTGCCGATGCGCATGCCTGAGATCGGGGCGGCGTCGCGGTAGCAGAGGCCCGAGGCGATGCGGACATATCGTTCATCCGGGCAGATCTCGTTGGCCGGATCGAAGCCGACCCAGCCGAGGCCGGGAATATGGGCTTCGGCCCAGGCATGGGTCGCCGCCTGTTCGACCTTTTCTTCCATCATCAGATAGCCGGAGACATACCGCGCCGGCACCTGCAGGGCGCGGGCGGCGGCAACGAAGATATGCGCATGATCCTGACAGACACCGCTCTTCTTCTCCAGCGCCTGTTCGGCCGTCGTCGCAGCGTCGCTGGTTCCTGGCCTGTAGATGACGGTCTCGTGAATGGCTGCCATCAGCGCATGCATGCGGGCGAGTTCGTTATCGCCGTTGACGGTTCTGATCAGTTCCTTCACCAGCTTGCCGCTCCTGGTGAGCGGCGTTTCGCGCAGGAAGAGCCAGAGTGGACAGAAACCGGTATGCGGCCCGGTGACGCCGTTCTGATCCATGGTTTCGACCTCGCCTTCGGCGAGAATGCGCGTCACCTGCTGCTCGCCTTCCAGCGAGACCAGGTTGACGTGGTTGCCGAACTGGTCGTCATATTCGACTTCGGGCGTCGCACCCTCGACCTTCAGCGACCAGCCGAGCACAGTCTGGCCATTGTTTGTCGGCGGTGTCAGTCTCAGCCGTTGCAGGGAGAATTTCGCCGGATCGTCGTAGCGGTATTCGGTGAGGTGGCTGATCTTCAGTCTCATATTCTGATCCGCTTAAACGTAGAACCGGTAGCCGTCGGAAATTTCCATGCCGAGCTGGTTGTTGCGCGCGACGAAATCCTCGAGGAACTCATGCAGGCCTTGATCCATGATGTCGCGGATCGCCCGCGTCTGCAGGGTGGTGCGGATCGCGTCCGCCGTATCGTGGGCGGGAAGCCGTTCCTCGTAATCCTGGGCGAGATAACCGAGATTGCTGACGATCTTCTCGTAGCAATAGGCCAGGGAGCGGGGCATCTGCACATTCAGGGTGAGGAAGTCGGCGATGTTCATTGCCCGGTACTCGCCGTCATAGGCCCAGCTATAGGCGCGGTGCGCGGAGACCGAGCGCAGGATCGATTCCCACTGCACGTTGTCGAGTGATGAGCCGACGGCGGAAACCGAGGGCAGCAGCACGTAATATTTGACGTCGAGGATGCGGCTCGTATTGTCCGCCCGCTCGATGAAAGTGCCGATGCGGGCAAAGTTATAGAGTTCGTTGCGTAGCGTCGAGCCGTGGAAGGCGCCGCGGATGAGGCCAGCGCGGCGCTTGATGACGTCGATCACCTCCGGCATGTCGGCGGCTTTCACGCGCTTTTCGAGCAAAGATTTCAGATCGATCCAGCATTCGTTGGTTGCTTCCCAGGTCTCCCGCGTCAGCGCGGTGCGCACCATGCGGGCATTGTTGCGGCCGGAGTCGATGCAGGACATGACGCTTGACGGGTTTGAGCGATCGCGCAGGAGATAATCGATCGCATCGGCATTGGTCAGCTTGGCGTGGCCCTCGTCATAGGCCTCGCGCACGCCGGCACTTTGCAGCACGCCATCCCAGTTGTCGTCGCCGGCGCTGCTGCGGGTCAACGACATGCGCAGCCCGGCGTCGATCAGGCGGGCGATATTTTCGGCGCGCTCGATGTAACGGAACATCCAGTAGAGGCCGTTTGCAGTTCTTCCGAGCATCAGTCCTCCAGTACCCAGGTGTCTTTGGTGCCGCCGCCCTGACTGGAGTTGACCACCAGCGAGCCCTGCTTCAACGCCACGCGGGTGAGACCGCCCGGAATGATCTGGACCTTGTCGGAAACGAGTACATAGGGACGAAGGTCGACATGGCGCGGCGCGATCCCTTTGTTGACGAGGATCGGCACGGTGGAGAGCGACAGGGTCGGCTGGGCGATGTAATTGTTCGGTTTGGCCTTCAGCTTTTCGGCGAAATCTGCGCGTTCCTTCTTCGATGCCGTCGGTCCCACAAGCATACCGTAGCCGCCGGAGCCGTGCACTTCCTTGACGACGAGCTCCTCCAAGTGCTCCAGCACGTATTTCAGGCTTGATGCTTCCGAGCAGCGCCAGGTCGGGACGTTTTCCAGAAGCGCCTTGCGGCCGGTATAGAATTCGACGATCTCCGGCATGTAGGAATAGATGGCCTTGTCGTCCGATATGCCGGTGCCCGGCGCATTGGCGATGGTGATGTTGCCAGAGCGGTAGACATCCATGATGCCGGGAATGCCAAGGGCGGAATCGGCCCGGAATGTCAGCGGGTCGAGGAAATCGTCGTCGACGCGGCGATAGAGCACGTCGATCGCCTCGTAGCCACGGGTCGTGCGCATCTTCACCTTGCCGTCAATGACGCGCAGGTCCGAGCCCTCGACCAGTTCGACGCCCATCATGTCGGCCAGGAACGAATGTTCGTAGTACGCAGAATTGTAGATGCCGGGGGTCAGCACAGCGACGCGCGGCTTGCCGGTACAGCCGGGAGGCGCAAGCGACGCAAGGCTCTGGCGCAAGAGATAGGGGTAATCCTCGACGCGCTGCACCTTGTTCTCATGGAAGAGCTCCGGGAACATCTGCATCATGGTTTCCCGGTTTTCCAGCATGTAGCTGACACCGGAAGGCGTGCGGGCATTGTCCTCCAGCACGTAAAACTGGTCTTCGCCTGTTCGTACGATGTCGGTGCCGACGATATGGGTGTAGACGCCGCCAGGCGGCCGGAAGCCGATCATCTCGGAAAGGAAGGCGACGTTGTTTTCGATCAGTTCACGCGGGATGCGACCGGCACGGATGATCTCCTGCTTGTGATAGATATCATCCAGAAAGGCGTTGAGCGCGATCACCCGCTGCTCAATGCCCTGGGCCAGCTTGCGCCATTCGCGGGCGGAGATGATGCGGGGGATAATATCGAAGGGGATGAGCTTTTCGGAACTGTCGGCATGGCCGTAAACGGCGAAGGTGATACCGGTCTTCCGGAAGATGTTTTCCGCGTCGCGGGACTTGGCAATCAGATGCGACCGGTCTTGGCTGTTGTACCACTCGAAATATTTTTCATAAGGCGGGCGGGGGCTTTCGTCCCCGGTAATCATTTCATCAAATGCCAAAGGTGCGGCTCCCCTTTTTTGTTCATTTGAATACAACGCAAATTGCAATGCAAGAACCATGCGCAGTTCGGGGAAAAGATTTTGCGCTGCGAGAAAACGGTAAAAATCCGGGCATTCGGAGTGAGGTGGCGCGGCGGAGAGGGTGGTCAGTCTGCCGGGGCTGCGCAAAATGCAGGCAGGTGATGGTTTTTCGGTCAAGCGGTTTAAAGGGTGCATGCGCTTCCTCCCTCATTCCTGTGCCTGTCACAGGAATCCAGCCACCGCGCGTCTGCGCGGTGAATGACTCTGTGACGATGATGAGAGTCTCCCGCGCCCTAGGACTTGGGCGCACTGGATTCCTGTGACGAGCACAGGAATGAGGGAGATTGGGAAAGTGCCGGTCATTCTTCGCCGTGGTGGCATGGCCCCGCCTGCCGCCCGCAACATCAGCGAAATTTCACGTAAGCATCAACGCTTCGCCTTTGACTGCGGTGCCCGGGTGCCGTTATCAGCACGGCGAATCTTTCTTGCGAGCCCCCATGTCCCTTGATCGCCTTGCCCCCGCTCTCTTCGTTCTGCTCTGGTCCACGGGATGGGTGGTGGCGAAATATGCGGCGCTGCATTCCGAGCCCTTCACCTTTCTTTCGATACGCTACGCGCTGTCGGCCCTGGCATTCCTGGTGCTCTGCCTGTTGATGCGGGCGCAATGGCCGACAAGCCGGGCGACGTGGCTGCGCGCCATCTATTCCGGCGTCTTCCTGCATGGTTTCTATCTCGCCGGCCTCTGGTGGGCGATTGCCAATGGCGTGCCGGCCGGCATATCGGGGATCATCGCGGCGCTGCAGCCGCTGCTGACCGCAATGGCGGCGCCCTTTCTCGTCGGCGAGCGGTTGCAACAGACACAGAAGCTCGGCCTCGGGCTCGGTTTCATCGGTATCGCCATCGCGATTTCGCCGAAGCTCTTCGATCCGGCGACGGCCGATCTCAGCCATGCGGCGCTGCCGTTGGCGATCAACCTCATCGCCATGGGCTCCGTCACTTACGGCACGCTTTACCAAAAGAAACACTTGCAGTCGGGTGATCTCAGAAGCATCGCGACGCTGCAGTATGTCGGTGCGCTAATCCTCACCCTGCCGTTGTCGCTGATCTTCGAAAACCAGCATTTCGATGGCACCGCGCAGGCCTGTGGCGCGCTTCTCTGGTCGGTCTTCGGCCTCTCGATGGGCGGTGTCGGGCTGCTGCTTTACCTCATCCGCCGCGGACAGGTCTCGCGCGCCGCCTCGCTCATCTACCTGATGCCGCCGGCGGTGGCGTTGGAGGCCTTCGTTGCCTTCGGGGAACCGCTGACGCTGCCGTTGATCATCGGCACCGCGATCGTAGTGATGGGCGTATATATGACAAACCGTAGGGTCGTTCAGCAAGCGCAGGCGAGCGTATAGGCTGATGGCTCGGCCAAGGTCGAACAATCGGATGGCTTGAACCTCAACTGAGCGAGGTCGCCGGCGATTGCCGACGACCTCATGTCTAGAGCGCCCTAGAGCGCTACTCGGCCCATCGAGCAGCAAGCGACGATCAGCTGCGGGGCTGCAGCAGCGCCAAGGCAACCGTCGACGCCGCCAGGAGAGCGGTGAGCGTCAATGGTCCCGCAGCGCCGTAGTGGTCGACGATATAGCCGCCAAAAATCGCGCCGCTACTGATGGCCACCTGAAAGGAGACGACCATCAGGCTGCCCGCCGCTTCCAGAGCGTCGGCGGCCGCGCGGGAAAGATTGGTCGGCAGCACTACCGGCGCCATGCCGAAGGCAAAGCCCCAAAGCGCGACGAGCGCAAACGCGACGGCGGTATGAGCGCCCCAAAGCAACAGAGCGAGTGCGGCAAAAGCCATCAACACCGCCGTGACTGCGAGCGCTATGCGGATGCTCGCGTCGGCCATCCGGCCACCGGCAAGATTGCCGATCACCGAGGCGATGCCAAACCCGAGTAGTGCCAGGGCGATCGATCTGGTTTCAAGGAGCGTCACTTGTTCGAGGAAGGGACGCACATAAACCGATCCGGCAAAATGTCCGGTCATCAGCAAAAGGATAGCAAGCATTCCCAGTTGAACACCGCGCCGTCGTGTCAGCCGGAAAACATCAGCGAGACTGTTGCTTGTGCTTGCCGGGAGCGTCGGCAAGCTGAGCACCTGCAGCAGCATGGCAAGCGCGGCAAGCCCGGCTGTCATCGCCATGGCGCTGCGCCATCCCAGCCAATCGCTGATCAAAGCACCCATTGATGGCGCAGCTATCGTGGCGAGCGAAACGCCGAGGGTGACGATAGCCATGCCCCGACCTGTCGCGTTGGCGCCGACCAGCCTCGCCACGACCGCCACGGAAAGCGCCCAAAAGCCGCTCAACGCGATGCCCAGCCCAGCCCGGCCCAACAACAACAGCCAAAAATCGGTCGCTAAAGATGCGAGTATATTGGAGCCGACCGCCAACGCACTGAGACCGACCAGCACCACCTTGCGGTTCAGTCTGCCGATAAGAACATTGCTCAAAAGGGCCGTCACAGCGCCGACGGAAGCGGTGGCGGTGACGACCTGTCCGGCCGTTCCCTCGGAAATGCCGAGATCGCGCGCCATTGGCGTCAACAGTCCCGCCGGCAGGAACTCAGCAGATACCAGTGCAAAGCTGGTGGCCGCCATCGAAACAACGGCAAACCAAGTCGCCGCGCTCCACGCGGATGGTTCAGCCGTCTCCAGACCAATTGCAGCCTCGTCGAATTGTGATGTTGTGTCCGTCATAGATGGATCTCCTGTGTTCGGAGATTTCATAGACGAAGTTTTCAGGATGATATGTGTCTTAAAATCCGAAATCCATGTCCGTTCGTCCGGAATTTGTGCGACGCACAATCCCCGGTGAAAGGTTGGTGACGCGCTTGAAGGCACGCGCGAAAGACGCCTCGGACTCATAGCCCAATCGTGAGGCTACCTCGGCGACCGACATACCGTTCTGCGCCAACAAATCGCGGGCAAGCTGCATACGCAGACGGGCGAGATAATGTGCCGCGCCTTCTCCCAAGATAGCGCTGAAGCGCTCGGCGAAGATCGAGCGCGACTGGCCTGCCACACCAGCGAGGCTTTCAAGGGTCCAGTTATGGCCGGGATCTCGGTGCATGGCCGCCAGCACACGACCGATCTGGGGATCGCGGATGGCAGCGAGCCAGCCGGTGGTCGAGGCTCCGCTGCAATTGACCCAGCAACGGATAAGCCGCGCAGCGAGCAAGTCCGCCATACGCGACAAGACCGTCGCACTTCCCATCTGGGGTTGTGTCGCCTCCGCCGACATAGCGGCCAGCAGGGGGCCCACGATCGGGTCGTTGCCGGCCACATCGCAGCCCTTGATGATTGGGGGCATCAAGGCGATTAAGGGATTAAGCGCATGGGCGCCCAAAGCCATGGAGCCGCAGAAAAGGGTGCTGGTGGCGCCCGTTCCTTCCCGCACGACGTCGCAGACGTTGCTGCCCAATTTTGTAATCTGGCAACTTTTAAGCGAGTCGCCCTCAACATCAGGCGCGCTCGCCAACCGGTGTGCGTTACCTTGCGGCAGCAGCACCAGATCGCCATCGTTCAACGCCTGCCATCCGTGGGTTTCGGTATGGATCCAGCATGGACCCTGGCTGACGAAGTGAAAACGAAGCAGCTGTTGTTGCGGAAAGGCGATGCTCCATGGATGCCTGAGCTCGCAGCGTCCATAATTGACTCCACTCAAGCGAAAGTCTTGCAGGACTTCGCTCAGGGCATCCATTGGGATAGTTGGCGGCGACAATGGCCGGGACGAATGGTCAAGCATGGAGCTAATTTAGGTCTCAAACGTCCGGGACGCAAGCGGTCCGGCTTCGCGGCGCGGTTCTTTGCGGCGTCACGCTGCCCGTCGACGCGGGTTCACAGCGCATTGATACCGCAAGGCTCCCGCCGGCGCTGCGAAGGGCTTCGATCTCGTCAACTGGGTGAGTTCAGAAACCGGGAAACGTGACCGAGTACTGCCGTCGCAGTGTTGTCGTCACTACAATGAGAAAAAGGCCGGACATCCCACTGGATGCTCCGGCCTCCCAATATTCAAGGCCGAAGGTCCGGCCTTTTCTCCTTTGAATCAATCGGCGCTCAGGCGCGTTCGCGGCGCTGGCCGCCGCCATTGCGAGAGCCCGAGCCGCCGCGGCGGTTGCCGCCATTGCCGTCGCGGCGCTGTTCGCCGCCCTGAGCCTGATGCGGTCCACGGTCTTCGCCGTGCTTGCGGGCCGGGCGGCCGTGAGCGTGGCGGCCGTTGCCGCGGTGATGGCCGCTCGGTTCGCCATTGGCATGATGGCCATTGGGGCCGTTATGCGCAGGGCGCTGCGGCTTTGCCGGGCGGAAATCGAAGGTCGAGGCCAGATCGTTGTCGGGGCCGAAATCCGGGGCTGCTTCGCCGCGGCGCTGACCGCGGAAGTCCTCGTTACGGCCTGAGCGTTCGGGACGAGGACGGCGCTCGCGGCGCTCCTCGCCGCCGGCGCGGATTTCGCCGCCTTCGCCTTCGCGGCGCGGGCGGCGTTCCTGGCGGCTGCCGCGATGCTCCGAGCGGTTGGCATCGCCGCGGCCTTCGCCGCGACCCTGGGTGCCGCCCCGATTGCGGTTGTTGCCATTGCCGTTGCCTCGGCGCGGGCCGCCGGCGCTGATATGTGCCGGCGGTTCACCGCTGGCAACTGATATGTCGATGCCCATCAGGCGCTCGATATCTCGCAGCAGCTTTGCTTCGTCAGGGGCGCAGAAAGCGATGGCAATGCCGTCGCGGCCTGCGCGCGCCGTGCGGCCGATGCGATGGACATAGGCATCCGGCACTTCGGGCAGGTCGTAGTTGTAGACGTGGCTGACGGCCGGGATGTCGATGCCGCGGGCGGCGACGTCTGTCGCGATCAGCGTCTTGATGCTGCCCTCGCGGAAGGCCTTCAGCGCCCGCTCGCGCTGACCCTGGCTCTTGTTGCCGTGGATCGAGGCGACGGAATAACCGATATTGTCGAGGTGCTTCATCAGCTTCTCCGCACCATGCTTGGTGCGCAGGAAGACGATGGCGCGGCCGTCCGGATTTTCGGTCAGCGATTTGCGTAGCAGTTCCGTCTTGTCGTTCTTGCCGCCGACGAAATGGACATACTGCTCGACCTTGTCGGCAGCCTTGCCGGGAGGCGTGACTTCGACCTTGACGGGATCGACGAGATAGTCGCCGGCGAGATCGGCGATCGCCTTCGGCATGGTGGCCGAAAACAGCATGGTCTGACGCTTCTTCGGCACCAGTTTGGCGATCTTGCGCAGGTCGTGCACGAAGCCGAGGTCGAGCATCTGGTCGGCCTCGTCGAGCACGAGATAGCGCACCGTCGTCAGCGTGATGGCGCGGCGGTTGACGAGATCGAGCAGGCGGCCTGGGGTCGCGACCAGGATGTCGGTTCCCTTTTCGAGCTGCAGCTGCTGCTTGTTGATCGACACACCGCCGACGACGACGTTGATGCGCAGCGGCGACTTGCGGATGAACTTCTTCAGGTTCTCGGCGATCTGGTTCACCAGCTCGCGGGTCGGCGCCAGGATCAACGTCCGCGTCGTGCGGTTGTCGGGGCGGCGCTCGTCAGCGAGCAGCTTTTCGATGAGCGGCAGGCCGAAGGCGGCGGTTTTGCCGGTGCCGGTCTGGGCAAGGCCGATCAGATCGCGGCCTGAAATGAGGAGGGGAATGGCCTGTTCCTGGATCGGCGTCGGCGTTTCGATGCCGAGCTGGAACAAGGTGGCGACGATCGGCTTGGAGACACCAAGCGATTCAAAATTAGTCAAGGCATAACCTTTCGGGGCGCCACAACGACTAGCGCCGGAACGCACCATGCGATCCGGTTTCATTCTGGCGTCAAGAACCCCGCGTGAAGTGGGAACTTGCAAGTTGGAAAAAGCTTTCCAGCGCTTCTGGCCGCTCTTGAGAGTGCGGCGCTCTGTCGAAATGCGCTTTTGTCCCTTCTTCCTGCGTTTCGTATTTTCCAGCAGGGGCACGCTCACGCGGCGGCCGGAAGGGTGAAAGCTGAGCCGCATTTGGGCTAGTTTGCGTGGAAAGTCAAGTGCAGCGCACAAAAAGGCATTAGCCCGGGTCAGGCGACGGCATTCTGAGGACGAAACTTTCCGATGCGCTTTCGGCGCCATTGACGAGCACGGCGATGCGATGCTCGCCGGGATAATAGCGCCGCGTCGTGATCGGCCGCATGGCATGGCGGCGCTCGATTGCGTGGCTCTGCCCCGGCGCGAGCGTGACCGTCTTGCATTTGAAGACTTTGGGCGAGAGCGAGCCGTCGGCCTTCATGTGGTGAATGGCGTAGTCGATCATTAGTGAGTGCGCGGTTTCGCCTGAATTGGTCAGGCGGATTTCAAAATCCAGCCCTTCGCCGAACACCACTTCGCCGTTCTGAAGGCGCAGCTCGCATGTCAGCGCGGTTGCCGCGTCGAAACCGAAATTGGCAAGCGCCTGCGCATGGCCTTTCTTAAGCATCGTGCGAGAGGCGTGTTTCAGCAGCCGGCGGCGCTCGGCGGACGCGCCGTCGATATGGCCGGCGATAAAGGCGGCGACCAGATCTGGATGATCCTTGGCGATGTCGTTCAAGCTGTTGGCGACGGAGCGGCGCACATAATCCTCCGGATCATCCATCAGCGCGGTCAGGATCGGCAGGATCGGTGCGGGGTCTTTCACAAGTTGCGGCAGGCGCATGGCCCAAGGCAGGCGCGGCCGCGTTCCCTCGCTCGCCAGCCGGCGCACATGCCGGTTGGGATCGCCGACCCAGGTGGAAATGATGGCGAGCGCACGTTGCTGGTCGCGATGGATGAATTGCCGGATGCCGAATTCGCCGGTGAAATGCGGCGTCAGCGCCTTGAGGAGGTCGAGGCCGAGATCGAAATGATCGGTGCCGCGGGCGGCGATGAACTGATTGACCGGCAGCAGCATCCAGCCGGAGAGTCCCGGCGTGTCGGCGGCCGGCAGGCTTGCCTTGAGGATAGAGGCTGCTTCAGGAAAATCTCCGGGAAGCGTGGCAAGCAGCGCGTCACGGATCAATGCGGAGCGCTCCATCAGTTCCAGGGCTGCGAGGCCATCGGTCGCCAGAGTTGCGAAACGTTCCCGGTCGAAGGCGGGCGCACGGGCCGCAATGTGATCGGCCATATCACCGACGAGCTCTACATGCAGCAGTTTCTTGAGCGGTTCCGGCATGCTGATCCTCCTGCGGGGGGATTGGACCAGCGCCGCCGGGAGGTCAAGCGGCGCCGGATGCGGTCTTGCTATTCCGGGCAGACTTTCACGCGGTAGGGCTCGCCCCAGCGGTCGTAACGCCATTCGAGGTGGCAATAGTGCGGCCGGTAATAGGTCCGATAGACGGGGTAGGGACGGTAGACAGGGTAAGCCGGATAGACGGGATAGGCGGGGCGGGCGGCCTCCGACAGCAGGGCGCCGCCGACGACGCCGGCGGCAAGGCCGCCCCAGAAGGCATCGCGCGGATGGGCATCGGCAGTGGTGGCAGTGGCGAGCGAGGCGCCGGCAAAGGTCAGCGCGATCAGGCCCGTCGCCATGGTCTTATGAAGAACGGACATGGTATCTTCCTTATCTAGACTGGCTTCTGTTAAAGCCATGCCCAGACTCCGCCCGGATCGCGGCGGAGCGATGGCCGCACAAGGGCTCTCCAGATTAAATTTCGTCCATGATTTCAATAGCTAGCCAAGAGTAAAGGCGGATCGCGGCCGACAGGATTTGCTGCCGATAACGGCGTGCTCTGGATTTCACGCAGGAACGGGGCCTCTTCAGCCTGGTACGCCGATTGTAAAATTCCGCCCTCGAAATTTATGGTTAAAACCTTGTTAAAAGCCTTGGCGTTATAGTCTTTGTCGTTGATATTCCATTCATTGCGGGAGCGACAATTTCTTGAAATCAGCCGGGGACATTCTGGAATTGGCTTGCCGCCGGATCGCCGATCTGGACACCCCCGCCTATGTCAAGAATAGCGAGCTGCGCTATGTCGCCGTCAACGAGGCCTATGCCAATTTCCTGGGCCGCGAGATTTCCGATTTCATCGGCAGGCGCAGCCGCGAACTCTTTGACCGCCCCGAGGAAGAGGATCGTGAGGATAGGGAACGCCGCGCGCTGGTGTTCGGCACCGAGGAAAACGCCATCTGCTTCGATGCCGCAGGCCAGGGCCACGAGCGCGTCCAGATCGAAAGCTTCTCGCCGTCGCCGGACCGGATCTATGTGCTCGGCATCTTCGAAGCCCGCGAGCGCCGCGCCGTTGCCCTTGGGGGGATTGCGGGCAAGCCCGGGATTGCCGGCAGCTCTAAGACTGTAAACGATTTCGGAAGTGCCGCCGATCTCGCCCAAGTGCGCGAGGCACTGGAGAACCTCGATCACCCGATCGGCATCTTTGCAGCCGACGGACGCCCGCTGGTCGTCAACGCAGCCTATCGCAACGGCGCGACGCCTGTGGCCGCCGGGGAATCGGCCTGGGGAGAGAGTGTCAATGAACTCGACGTACTCCGCACCGTCCTGGAGGATCTGCCTGTGGCGGTCTTCGTCCGCGACGACAAGCATCGCCTGGTCTATGCCAACAAATATTATGAAACCTTCAGCGGCCGCGCCCGCTCCGAATATCTGGGAATGACCGAACACGAAATGTTCGGGCCAGAAGGTGCTGAGGCGATCTACCAGGAAAACCTGCTGGCGCTCAGGGACGGCATTTCGGTGGAGCTCGAAAGCGAGATGCCGAGCAATAGCGGCCATGTCTATCCCGTCATTTCGCGCGTCAATCGCGTGGTGACGGCGGATGGGCGAACCTATGTCGTCGGCTCCTTTTCCGACATCTCGCCGCTCAAGGAACGCGAGAAGGCGCTGATTGAATCGCGCAAACAGCAAGAAATACTACATCGGGACATCGAGAGCATTCTGCGATCGCTGCCAATCGGCGTGCTGATCCTCGATAACGACCACCGGATTCTCTACGTCAACGACGAATTCTACAGCATCTGGGAACTGCCGCTCGACGATCGCTTCGATGGCCGCCCGTTCATCGACGTCATCCGCCGTAATGACGAGCTCGGCCGCTATGACGGGACGAAGACGCCGGAAGAGATCTACGCCTTCCGCAAACATCTGTTCGAAGCCGAGGAGCCCGAGCCGATCGAGCTTGGCTGGGCGGGCGGCAAATCCGTGATCTTCGACAGCCGCCGCATCTCCAACGAGCGCATTCTGCTCACCTATGCCGATATTTCGGCGGTGCGCGAACGGGAAAAGGAAATCCACGAGACGCGCGCAGCCCTCGAGCGGCTCGGCGAAATGATGCGGGATGCGACGCATGCCATGTCGCAGGGCATTGCCATCGTCCAGGACGGCATCATCAAAATGTCCAATGAGGCGATGGCCGAGATCCTGCAGATCCCGCCGCACTATATCGAGGCCGGCCAGGGCTGGCTCGGCATGTTCGAATTCTGCGCGGCACGCGGCGATTTCCACGATGCGGTGGATGAGATCCTGCAGGAGTGGCGGGCGAATATCGCAGCCAGGCAGCCAATTTCCACCGTCTTCCATGTCGGCGGCGAGCGCTGGGTGAATATGGATGCGACCGTCAGCCGGGGACAGCATTGGGTGGCGCTGTTCACCGACGTCACCGAGCTCAAGCGCCGCGAGGAGGAACTGCGCCAGCTCCTGTCGCGCGCCGAAGCCGCCGACCGCGCCAAATCCGAATTCCTTGCCAATATGAGCCACGAGATCCGCACGCCGATGAACGGTGTGCTCGGCATGGCAGAACTGCTGGCCAAGACCAATCTCGACACGCGCCAGAAAACCTTCATCGACATTATCGTCAAGTCGGGAAATGCGCTGCTGACTATTATCAACGACATCCTCGACTTTTCGAAGATCGATGCCGGACAGATGAAACTGCGCAAAGCCGCCTTCGATATCACCGAAGCGGTGGAGGACGTGGCGACACTCCTCTCCTCGCATGCCGCCGAGAAGAACATTGAACTGCTGGTGCGGGCTGCACCCGATCTGCCGGCCGCGGTGATCGGAGACGCCGGGCGTTTCCGCCAGATCGTCACCAATCTCGTCGGCAACGCCGTCAAGTTCACCGAGCGCGGCCATGTCTTCGTCGATGTCGGCTTCGAGACGATCGCCGGCGGGGAGATCATGGCGATCATCCGCATCGAGGATACCGGTATTGGCATTCCCCGAGAAAAGCTCGAATCGGTCTTCGACAAGTTTTCGCAGGTCGACACCTCGTCGACGCGCCGGCATGAGGGAACGGGGCTCGGCCTCGCGATCACCGCCGGCCTCGTCGATCTCTTCGGCGGCTATATCAATGTCGAGAGCGAATGGGGCAAGGGCTCGGTCTTCACCCTGAACCTGCCTTTTGCGGTGGCGGCCGCCCACCTTGAACCGAAGCCGCTGCCGATCAATGTGCAGGGCGCGCGCATCCTCGTCGTCGACGACAATGAAGTGAACCGGCGCATCCTGACTGAGCAGCTCTCGCTCTGGGGCTTCGACGGAGTGGCTGCCGAAGGTGGCGGCACCGGTCTGGCGATCCTCGAGGCAGCGGCCGATCTCGGTGTCACCGTCGACGCCGTCGTGCTCGACTATCACATGCCCGACATGAACGGCGCCGACGTCGCGCGCCGGCTGCGCGCCGATCCCCGCTTCGTCGAGCTGCCGATCATCTTCCTGACGTCGATGGATATTTCGGGCACGGAAAAGGAATTCGCCGCGCTGAACGGCCATGCGCATCTGATGAAGCCGGCACGCGCGAACGTGCTGCGCAATACTGTCGTCGAGGTCGTCCGCGCCCGCCGCGTCAAACAGGCCTCTGAAGCCGATATCGCCCGGCTGCGGGCGGAAGCGGTCGGACCGGCGCCTGCACTTGCAACTGCGCCCGAGCCGCAAGAGCGGGCGGCCGAGTTCGTCGACGTGCTGGTTGCCGAAGACAACGAGGTCAACCAGATCGTCTTCACCCAGATCCTGCAGTCGACGCGGCTTTCCTTCCTGGTCGTCGACAACGGGCAGGAGGCTGTCGCCGCCTGGGAAAGCCACACGCCGCGCATCATCATGATGGACGTCTCGATGCCCGTCATGAACGGCCATGAAGCGACCCGGACGATCCGCGAAAGGGAAAAGGGGCAGGGCCACCGCGTGCCGATTATCGGCGTTACCGCCCATGCCCTTGAAAGCGACCGCGAAGCCTGCCTCGACGCCGGCATGGACGATTACATGTCGAAGCCGATCAGCCCGGAACTTCTGGAGGAGAAGATCCGGCAATGGCTCGGCAAGGATGAGCTGCAGCCGGAGCGCACGAGTTACTGATCTCCATCGAGTAGCAGTCGTAGGGCTTACCGAGCAGGTGCCTTAATGCCGCAGAGCATTTCGCGCTTGCCGGCGAAGCCCCGGCGGCGTTCGACTGCAAAGCCGGCGGCGATGAGGTTGCGGCGAACGAAGCCGGCCGCGGCGTAAGTTGCGAAGGTGCCTCTGGCCACAGTCTTTTCGTTGACCTCACGCAGCAGTTCCTCCGACCACATGTCGCCGTTGCGCGAGGGCGCGAAACCGTCGAGATACCAGGCGTCGAAGCCGGGCTTTGCCGCGGCGACGCCGTCGAGTGCCGCACCGCAGACGACGCTGAGCCGCGTTTGGGCATCGAGATCGAGCGAGACAGTTCCGGCTGGCGTTTGCGGCCAGGCCGCCGTCAGCGCCTCGCATTCCGCGTCGATCTCCGGCCAATGCGACAGCGCCCGGCCGATCTCTTCGCCGCGCATCGGATGGAGTTCGAAGGAGATGAAATGCAGGTGCTGGCCGTGTTCACGGTGAAGCTTCCATTGCCGCCAGGTCTCGGCGAAATTCAGGCCGGTGCCGAAGCCGAGTTCGCCGATCATGAATTCCTGCCTGCCGGCCCAGCGCTCCGGCAGGCCGTTGCCGGCGAGGAAGACATGGCCGCATTCCAGCCGGCCGTCGGTCTGGCAATAAAAATGATCGCCAAAGACAGTGGAATAGGGCATATCGCCGTCGCGCCATTCGAGCGGCTGCGGCGCGCCCGCGCCAATCTGATCGGGGTTCACGTCTCTCATGGAAAAAGCCGATAGTCCTCAGCCGACGTCCGGTCAATCTTCTTGCGACTTGCTGATCGTCGGCGGCGGCATCATGGGTCTCTGGGCGGCCATTCATGCCGAACGCCGCGGTATCAGCACCGTCCTCGCCGACGGCGGCAGATTGGGCGGAGGCGCGAGCGGCGGACTGCTAGGCGCGCTGATGCCGCATATGCCGGACCGGTGGTCGGAGAAAAAGCAATTCCAGTTCGATGCGCTGGTCTCGCTCGAAACCGAAATTGTGGCGCTTGAAGCAGAAACCGGGCTGTCGGCCGGCTACAACAGGTCGGGGCGGCTGATCCCGTTGCCGAAACCGCATCTCAAGCGCATCGCCCGCGGCCATTCCGAAGATGCGGAGCGCCATTGGCGGACCGGCGAACGCCGCTTCCACTGGCATGTCATCGACAGGCCGCCGGTCGATGGTTGGCCTGACGCATCTGCCGGCGAAAGTGGCTTCGTGCACGATACGCTCGCCGCCCGTGTTGCGCCCCGCTCCTTGATCTCAGCGCTCATCGCATTGCTGCGGCGGGCAAAACATGTGCGCATCATGGAAAATGCTGTTGTCTCCGATCTCAATCCCGATCGCGGGACGGCCGAGATCGGCGGCGAAATCATCACGTACGGCCGCTGCATCCTGGCCGCCGGCCATCAGTCCTTTCCCGCGCTGCAGCGGCTGACGCCGGGCTTGAAGCAGCCGCTCGGCCAGCCGGTGAAAGGGCAGGCGGCGCTGTTGAAAGCAGATGTCGACCCGGCGTTGCCGACGATCTTCCTCGATGGACTCTATATCGTCGCGCATGAGGGGGGGCATGCGGCGGTCGGCAGCACCAGCGAGAACCGTTTCGACGACCCCCTCTCGACCGATGCACAGCTCGACGCGTTAATCGCGGCGGCGCGGGCGATCGTGCCGGCGCTCCGCAGCGCCCCTGTCATCGAACGTTGGGCGGGGCTTCGCCCGAAAGCCATCGACCGCGATCCAATGGTCGGCCGCCATCCCATCCATCCCCGACTGATCGCACTGACCGGCGGTTTCAAGGTCAGCTTCGGGCTGGCCCATCGGCTGGCGGAGGCTGCGGTTTGTATGGCAGGCGACACAGATTGCGAATTTTCGCTGCCGGAAAGCTTCGCGATATCAAGCCATATCGCTGTCGCTTCACGTTAAACGTGAATTAGATACAGCTGCGTTTCGTTATTCTGTCATGCAAATCACCTATCTGCTTGCGCATCGGCAGCGCCGGATTTTCCCGGCGCTCACTTCCTTCACGGAGGAAATTGCATGCGCTATGCCATTTGCTTTACGCCTCCGGCGAGCGACCCCTTGTCGCTCGTGGCCGCTAATTGGCTTGGCCGAAACGTGTTTTCAGGCGATATGGTGGAGCCTCCGGCCGTCCGCGGCCTCGGCATTCATGAGATCGCCTTTTATACTGCGGTGCCGCGACGCTATGGTTTTCACGGCGTTCTGAAAGCGCCTTTTCACCTCTCCGCCGAGACGTCCGAATCGCAACTCCTGCGCGATCTCATGCGTTTTGCCGGAACATATGCTCCCTTCCAGATCCCAGGTCTCGAAATCGCCCGGCTCGGCAATTTCTACAGCCTGGTGCCGAGCGCCCCCTGTGAGCGGATCCAGTATCTGGCTTCGGCGATCGTTCAGGAGTTCGATCGTTTCCGGGCGCCGCTGAGTGAAGCCGATATCGAACGCAGCGATCCCGACGGATTGTCGGCGGCGCAATTCGCCAATCTGCATCGTTGGGGCAATCCCTATGTGATGGAGGAGTTCCGCTTCCATATGCCGGTGACAGGCCCCATCCACACGATCGACATGCCCCGCATCGAGCCAGCGCTGGGAACGATCTTCGAGCCCGTCTTGAGGGAGCCGGTGATCGTTTCGAATGTGGCTTTGATGATCGAGGAGGGCACTGGCGGTCCCTTCCGCGTTCACTCGCTCCACCCGATGGGCAAGGTCAGCGCGCGCAGGATCGCCTGAGCAGATGTCGATCTAACCGGTTGTTTTAAAAAGAAAAATTCTCCTGTGCAGTTTCCGTCTCGACATTCCGGCTGCGGATGATACCGTTCCTTCGTCTTTTCAGAAGGTGATTTGATGGTTTCCGAGACCTACCCGCGCAATCTCGTCGGCTACGGGCGTCAGACGCCCGATCCGAAGTGGCCGGGCGACGCCCGCGTCGCCGTGCAGTTCGTCATCAATTACGAGGAGGGCGGCGAAAGCTGCATCCTCGAAGGCGATCCGGCTTCCGAAAACCTGCTGTCGGAGATTGTCGGTGCGGCGGCCTGGCCGGGGCAGCGCAATCTCAACATGGAATCGATCTACGAGTATGGTTCGCGCGCCGGGTTCTGGCGGCTCTGGCGGATGTTCACGGGTCTCAAGGTGCAGGCGACCGTCTATGGCGTGACGCTGGCGATGGCGCGCAACCCCGAAGCCGTCGCGGCCATGAAGGAGGCCGGTTGGGAGATCGCCAGCCACGGTTATCGCTGGCTGGAATACAAGGATTTCCCCGAGGATCTCGAGCGCAAGCATATCCTCGAAGCCGTGCGCCTGCACACCGAACTCACCGGCGAGCGGCCTTTCGGGATGTATCAGGGAAAGCCTTCCGACAACACGCTGCGACTGGTGCAGGAAGAGGGCGGTTTCCTCTATTCCTCCGATTCCTATGCCGACGACCTGCCTTATTGGGTGAAGGGCGTCGACGGGAAACCCTTCCTGATCATCCCCTATACGCTCGAAACCAATGACATGCGTTTTGCCACACCGCAGGGTTTCAATGCCGGCGACCAGTTCTTCACCTATCTCAAGGACGCTTTCGACACGCTTTACGAGGAAGGCAAGGACGGCAGCCCGAAGATGATGTCGGTCGGCCTGCATTGCCGCCTCGTCGGGCGTCCGGGCCGGGCAGCCTCTCTGAAGCGCTTCATCGAATATGTGTTGAAGCATGACAAGGTCTGGATTCCGCGCCGCATCGAAATCGCCGAGCACTGGCACAAGAATCATCAGCCGGATGCGCTCTGATGTTGTCGCGCGAGGATTTCGTTTCCCGCTTCGGCGGCGTCTTCGAGCATTCGCCTTTCATCGCCGAACGCGCCTATGACGCCGGGGGTCTGAGGGAGCCTTTGACGGCATCAGGCGTGCATGCGGCTCTTGCCGCCGTCTTCCGTGCAGCAAGCCGGGAGGAGCGTCTCGGCGTGCTGCGTGCCCATCCCGATCTTGCCGGGCGTCTGGCGATAGCGGGCGAACTCACGGAGGACAGCCGCAAGGAGCAGGCCGGCGCCGGTCTCGATCGGTTGAGCCCGGCCGAACATGCCCGCTTCACCGAACTTAATGCAGCCTATGTCGAAAAATTCGGCTTTCCCTTCATCATCGCCGTCAGAGGGCTCGACAAGGACGATATCCTTTCGGCCTTCGAAAGGCGGATCGGCAATGACCTGGATGAAGAATTCGCGACCGCCACGACACAGGTCGAACGGATCGCGCTGCTGCGCCTGACATCGATGTTGCCGGAGGGCAAATGAGCGAGCCTCGTGCTATCGACTATCTCAATGAAATGCAGAAGGCGGCAGCCGAAGCACTATACTTCGTGGGCGGAATGGATGAGGCGGCCTTCGCCGAGGATAATCTCACCTTCAAGGCGGTCGCCTTCTGCCACTTCACTATCGGCGCGGCTGCTTCCCGACTGCTCGTAGCCCATCCGGAATTCGCAACCGAGCATCCCACTCTGCCGTGGACGAAAATCTGCGGAACCGGCAACCGTATCCTGGAAGACGTCTTCGCTCTCGATCCCTCGGACATCTGGGATGCAACCTATCGCACGCTGCCGGAACTTCTCGTCGAGATCGACGCTATTCGTCACTGGCACGCCGAAGGTGAGTGAACCCGTTGGCTGATTTTCTCGATATCCGCCCGCTTACCAGATCGGCCTTTGCTCCTTTCGGCGAAGTGATCGAAGCCGATCCAGCCTCGATGCGGCTCATCAACGGCGGCACGACCGAACGCTTCCATGCGCTGGCCGCGGCGGAGGCGGCGGGCGAGGGCGCGCGCGTGATCATCAATCTCTTTCGCGGCCAACCGCGCAGCTTCCCTTATCACGTCGACATGATGGAACGCCATCCCTTCGGCAGTCAGAGTTTCTCGCCGATCTCCGGCCGCCCATTCCTCGTCGTCGTCTCCGAGGACGAGGGCGGACGTCCGGGCAGGCCGCAGGTGTTTTTCGCGCGCGGAGACCAGGGTGTGAACTACCGCCGCAATGTCTGGCATCATCCGCTGATGGCGCTCGGCCAAACCTCCGATTTCCTGGTCGTCGACCGCGACGGCCCTGGCAATAATCTGGAGGAATTCTTCTTCGACCCCCCCTATGTCATCAAAGAGCCAGGCCCATGACCGGACTGACGACACATGTGCTCGACACCGCCCTTGGCAAGCCCGCCAATGGGCTCAGGATCGATCTTTTCCAGCTCGACGGCGAGATCCGCAGACATCTGAAAACGGTGGAGACCAATGCGGACGGCCGAGTCGACGGTGGCCCGATCCTTGCGGGCGAAAATTTTCACGTAGGCATCTACGAGCTGGTCTTCCACGCCGGCGAGTATCTCAGGGCCTGCGGCACGCCGCTGCCGCATCCGGCCTTCCTGGATCTCGTGCCGATCCGCTTCGGCATCGCCGATGTCACGGCGCATTACCATGTGCCGCTCCTGCTTTCGCCTTACGGCTATTCAACCTATCGCGGCAGCTAAATGAGGTTTGCTGCGATCGCCGATATTCACGGCAACCATCTTGCACTCGAGGCGGTGCTTGCCGATATCCGGGCTCAGGGCATCGAGGACGTCGTCAATCTCGGCGATTTCTTCAGCGGGCCGCTGGAGGCAGGCCGAACGGCTGACCTGCTGACGCCTCTCGGGCTGACCTCGGTTCGGGGCAATCACGACCGCTATCTGATCGAGCAGGATCCCGCCTCTATGCATGCCTCGGATGCTGCCGCCTACCGGCAGCTGACGCCGTCCCACCTCGAGTGGCTGCGGGGTCTACCGTTCGATGCCGTATATCGCGGGGAGGCCTATCTCTGCCATGCGACGCCGAAAGACGACAATCTCTACTGGCTGGAGTCCGTTTCGCCGCAGGGGCAAGTCTTCTTGAAGCCGTTCGAAGCGATCGAGGCGCTCGCCGAAGGCATCGACCTGCCGCTGATCCTCTGCGGCCACAGCCACATTCCCCATGCCGCCCGACTCTCGGACGGCCGGCTGATCGTCAATCCCGGCAGTGTCGGCTGCCCCGCCTATGACGATGTGCTGCCCTATTATCACAAGGTCGAAGCCGGCCATCCGCTGGCGAGCTATGCTATCCTGGAAAAGACGGCGGCCGGATGGATGTGGCAGTTCCGAACTGTCGCCTACGACCACATGGCCCAGTCGGCACTGGCCGCCGAAAGGGGCCGTGCCGACTGGGCCAGTGCGCTTGCAACGGGCTGGGTGAGATAGCCCGGCCCTACCTGCGCTGCGATCAATCCTTCTCGGGCGCGTGAGGAGCGATCGTTTGTACGGGAGCCGCGGCCGATGCTACGGGCTTTACCGGAGTGGCGGGCGGAATTGCAGGCCTTGCCGGGGGTGCCGCCGGCTTTGCCGGTTTTGCGCCATCGAGATTGCCAAGCAGGGATGAGATGGCGTTGTCGCCGTCGAATCCGGCTTCCTTCAATAGCTTGTCGAGGATCGGCTTGTTCGCCTGATAGGAGAGCAATTGCCCGGCCAGCCCGTCGCCTAGTCCGATGCCGCCTTCACCGTTCGCGCCGTTTCCGCGGCCGAGCATGCCGCCGGTGTCGAAGATGCGGATATCGGAGATCTTCTCGATCGGCTTGACCGCCTCGGCGAGCGCCTCGGGAATGATGCGGATACGCTCGCGGGTGATCTCGAACTCGATGATGGTCTGGCTGAGTTTGTTGCGCGCCTCATTGAGGAGCGCCTCGCTTTCGGCCTGAGCCCGGCCGGTTTCGAGGATGCCTTTGGCCTTGATGATTGCGGCATCCGCCTCGGCGGTCGCGAGCGTCTTGATGGCTTCCGCCTGGTCGATCGCGGCCTGTTTTTCGGCCTCCGCGCCGACGGTGACGGCGGTGGCCTCGGTTTCGGCGGTCTTGCGGGCGTCGATCACGGCGATCTGCTTTTCACGTTCGGCGATTTCGATCGCCTTGGCGGTGCCGACCTTTTCCTCTGCCGCGATCGCCCGGGCGCGGGCCATTTCGGCGGTCGCCTTCGCCTCGGATTCTTCTCGGCTCTTGTTGGCGACAGCGATGGCGCTTTCCTGCGCCACGATCTGAAGGTCGCGCTTGGCTTCGGTATCGCGCTGCTGGACGGCGCGGGCGGCATCGATGTTTGCGCTTTCGCGGGCCTGCTTGGCGGCTGCCTCGCGCTCGGCGATCGCCTGTTCGGCGGCGATGCGGGCTTCCTCCTCGGCGCGTTTGGCCGCCTGTTCCTGTTGTGCGGTTTCGGCGCGGGTCGCCGCGGATTTGTTGGCGATGTCGCGTTCCTGGTTGAGTTCGGCTTCGCGCTTGGTCCGCTCGATGGCCAGCGATTGCTGGCGGGCCTCCAGGTCCTTCTGGGCGATGGCGACTTCGGTGTCGCGGACGATTTCGTTGCGCTCCTTCTTGCGGCCTTCGGTTATGCGGGTCAGCGCCGCCAGCCCCTGCGCGTCGAAGAAATTGTTGGCGTTGAAATGCTTGATGTCGGTCTGGTCGAGCCGTGTCAGCGACACGGATTCAAGCTCGAGGCCGTTCGACTGGAGGTCGGCGCCGACGGCTTCCTGCACGGCCTTGACGAAATCCATGCGCTGTTCCTGCAGCGCGTCGAGATTCATGGTCGCCGCCACCGAGCGAAGGCCGTCGACGAACTTCGCCTCGATCAGGATGCGGAGCGCCTCGGCGTCATTGGTGCGGCTGCCGAGCGTCTGGGCAGCCAGCGCAATCGAGGAGCCGTCGGGTTTGACGCGGACGTAGAATTCGGCGCCGATATCGACGCGCATGCGGTCCTTGGTGATCAGCGCATCGCCTTCGCCGCGGCGAACCTCGAGGCGGAGTGTCTTCAGATTGACCCTGGCGATGGAGTGGAAGATCGGCAGGACGACGGAGCCGCCGTCGAGCACGACCTTCTGGCCGCCGAGGCCGGTGCGCACATAAGCCTCGTCGCGGCTGGAGCGCGTATAGAGAGAGGCGAGAACAAAACCGATGCCGAAGATCAGAACGATGCCAATGCCGGCCGGTAGAATAATGTCATACATCATGGCTGCTCCCTGAAAGATTGATTGTCCGCTGCGGCGGGGTCCGCCAGTGCGGGAATGGCGATAAATACATCTGCCGTACGATCGACGAGGAGAACCTCCGTGCCAACCTTGAGAGGCTCCTGATCTCTGGCGGCCTTGGCTCTCAGCACGTGCCAGTTTCCATGCTGGTCCTTGACGCGGACGCGCCCCGGCAGTCCCTGATCAAGCGGGCCGAGCGATACTTCGGCGGTCCGGCCGATCAACGTGTCGAGATCGACGGCATAGGTCTCGTCGTGTGGAACGAGCCGCGCCACGGTTCTGCTCGAGGCCCTGACCATGGGCACGGCGATCAAGATGGCGGGAACGGCGGCGACGGCGGCGGGAAGCGGCGCCCAGAAGGCGTTGGCGACGGCCTGTATGGCAAAGCCCGTCATGGCGAAGAAGCCGAGCGCCAGCATGATGAGGATGAGCAGGGGAACGCCGCCGACGTTGAGCCAGGACAGATAGCCCGAAAACCCGTCATGGCCATGAAAATCCGGTTTTCCCAGAAATTCCATGATCGAAAAACCCATGACGGTCGCGAGCATCTCGATCGCGGTCAGGCCTGCGAGCACGGCGGCGGCGATGGCGAAGGGGGCACATTCAGGGGCGAAAAGAAGTGCCATCGGCGTTACCGGTTATCCGCCTTGAAGCGTGCGAGGCGTGCTTCGATCGCTTGTTCGCGATGCAGCCGGTCGAGTTCATCCAGTTCGGAGCTGTTGATATGGTCGCCTGATGGAACGCCGGTCAGCCGCGACACCGCCGCCGCAGCCCGGGCAGCATCGGCGCCCGGCGCGGGCCGGCTATGGCCTGTAGCGGCGTCCTCGGGATGTCTGGCGATGCTGCGCTTGAAATCGGCAAGGCGGGCGTCGGCCTCGCGGCGCGTGGCGAGCACGGCCTGTAGGGCTTTCTGGCCTTCGTCCAGCTGCTGCCTGGCATCGGCCAGCGCCTTGTCGAGCGCGGCGATCTGGGATTCGAGATCGATCTGGCGGGCGACGCCGGCCTTTGCCAGATCAGCGCGCCCGGAAGAGACGGCGAGGCGGATCTTTCCGTCGAGCGCGTTCATATCTCCGACGATCTCGTCCCTGCGGCTCTGGATGCGATATTCCTCGGCGCGCGCCTTGCCGAGATCGGTGCGGGCCTCATCAGCCGCCGCGTCGATCTCGCGGATCGCCTGTTCGATGACGGCGATCTTGTTGACGCCTTCCGCCTTGTCGACCGCTGCATTCGCGATGCCCGCGATCAGGCGGCCCATGCGGGAAAGAATGCCTTCATTCGTCATGTTTTCCTCCATCCGAAAGGAATTCGGCGTGACGCCGATGTGAATCTCGTAGTGATCCGGGCCGGCAACGAGATAGGCCGGGAAAATACTCTCCCATCCCCTGGAATAGCCGGCGACATCGAAGGGCACGGCAACGCGTCCGTGCACCGTGGCGATCGTCAGGTCTGCAGGTCCTTTGATGGCGAAGAGCTTATCGTCGAGCGGCAGCTGCGGCGGATTGGCGATCACGCCGCGATTGGCGGCGAAATCGCGAAGGCCGAGTGTGACCAGCCGCGCCGGCAGGCCCGTTTGTTCGCGCACGGTTTCATAGGCAAGGTCGTGCAGGACGACGAGATTGGCGCCTGCCTTGTCGTCGATGATTTCAGCGAGGATGTCGATCATCCTGCGGTAGGCGGCGATGGTGTCATCAAGCGCCTGGCGGGCATGATCATCCGGTGCCAGCACGTAGCGCAACTGCGATGGATGCTGTGTCCTGCTCACGTTTGCCATGAGTAAGACATAAAGCACCGCTTTTGTGCTTTCAAGGAGAGCGGAAAAAAATAGAGGCTGCGTTTAACAGGTCGTTAGGAGGAGAGTGGCTTGGAAGAAGCGCCAACCAAGCAACTAGTAAGAAGCAGCGTTCAACACTAGTTTCGAAATACAGTGCCAGTGAAAGAACGGGCGGCCGATCGGCTCCTCGCTTTCTATCGGGTGGCCGTCTGCGACTCCCGAATACCGGCGCTGATACGGTTGGTGGTGGTCCATACGAGAAGCAGGGCCACCACCGCCCAAAACCACGAGGTCCATCCCGCAAACCCACCGCCAACTCCGACATAGGTGCCGAGCGCGCCGAAAAGCACCGCACGGTCGCTCTTGCCCAGCGGCCCGTCATAACGCCGGCTTGCCCCAACCGTTTGACCCAGGACGCCGGCAAATTCCGTCAGCGCCGAGAGGAATATGACAGCCATGACCGGCATCAGATCGTTCGGATCGATGAGCGCAAACGGGAAATAAAGGGCGGCATCCGACACGACGTCACCGATCTCGTTGAGATAGGCGCCCAAAATGCTCTTTTGCCCATGTTCGCGCGCGAGCATGCCGTCAATGGCATTGAGGCCCATTCGCAGTAGAAACCATACAGGCACCAGCACGAACCAATGCGGAAGCGGGGCGACGCTGAGGAAAAGCCCAAGTGCAACCGAGACGGCGGCAGCAACTGAAGTCACCTGATTGGCGGTGACGCCTCGCGCCGCAAGCGAGCGCACCAGGGGGCGAAGAATATTCTGAAACCGGGACTTCAATTGATAAACAGACATGGTACCTCAGTGGAATTTCGCGGCAATTGAACAGTCTATCCCGGCTGGGTCCGTGCGGATCATCGTAGCTGTGGGAAAGCCCGCACTTCAAATCGGCTCACCCAAAGGACTTATCATTTGCAGCTAGACTTTTGCAATGAAAGCAACTCACTGTTGCCGGCAATAGATGCAACCTATCCACTGATCAGAATTGGAGACGACCGTGCTGCAGACTACCGACAGCGAGCAACCGTCCTCGACGACCAGACCCATGCATGAATCCGAATTCGCATCGAATGACGGGACTCGACTGTTTTATCGGACGTGGCCTGCGACCGGTGCTTCACCGAAGGGCGCCATCATTCTTCTCCATCGCGGCCACGAGCATAGCGGCCGCGTCGCCCATCTCGCCACCGAGCTCGGCCTCGATGATTTTGCCTTCTACGCCTGGGACGCGCGCGGTCACGGACGTTCGCCGGGAGAGCGCGGTTATTCGCCATCCTTCGCTGCCTCGGCGCGTGATCTCGATTGCTTCGTCCGCCATGTCAGCGAGATCAGCGGTACTGCGGTCGAAGACATCGCCGTCATTGCGCAGAGCGTCGGCGCCGTCCTTGCCGCCACCTGGGTGCACGACTATGCGCCGCCGATCCGCGCGCTGGTGCTGGCCTCACCGGCCTTCAGCGTCAAGCTCTATGTGCCTTTCGCCAAGGAAGGCATTGCGCTCTGGGAAAAGTTCAAGGGGACATTCTTCGTCAATTCTTACGTCAAGGCGAAGTTTCTGACGCATGATCCCGAGCGCATTGCCTCTTTTGAATCCGATCCGTTGATCACGCGGCCGATTGCCTCCAACATTCTGCTGCAGCTCTACGAGGCGGCGGCCCGCGTCGTCAACGACGCCCGCGCCATCACCGTGCCGACCCAGCTGCTGATCTCCGGCAGCGACTGGGTGGTACGGCACGCGCCGCAGCATCGGTTTTACGAAAACCTCGGCAGCCGCATCAAGGAACGGCACGTGTTTGCCGGCTTCTACCATGACACGCTCGGCGAAAAGGATCGCGCGATTGCGCTCGCCGAAATCCGCCGTTTTATCGATGCGCGTTTCGCTGAGCCGCGGGCGCCTGCCGACCTGCGCACCGCCCATGTCCAGGGCTATACCAAGGACGAAGCCGACCGGCTCGCGAGCCCGTTGGATGCGACATCCGCACGCGGCATCTACTGGGCGCTCAGCCGCCTCAACATCCGGATCGGGGCGCTGGTGTCCGCAGGCATAAGGACCGGGGCGAAGACCGGTTTCGATTCCGGCTCGACGCTCGATTACGTCTACGAAAACAAGCCCCGCGGGCTCGGTCCCGGCGGGCGGTTGATCGACCGGGTGTTCCTCGAGGCGGTCGGCTGGCGCGGTATCAGGCAGCGCAAGCTGCATTTGCAGGAACTGATCGACCACGGGCTGCAGCGCCTGAAAGCCGCCGGCCGCAGCACTCATATGCTCGACATAGCGGCCGGGCACGGGCGATATGTCCTTGATGCTATCGAGACCGCTGCAGTGCGTCCCGATAGCGTGCGGCTGCAGGATTATTCCCTCATCAACGTCGAGGCCGGCCGCAACAGCATCGCCGCGCGCGGCCTCAGTGATTTTGTGAGCTTCCGCCAGCAGGATGCCTTTGACGGCGAGGGGCTGGCCGCAATCACGCCGGCTCCGGACCTCGCGATCGTCTCCGGCCTGTATGAGCTGTTTTCCGACAATCAGATGATCGCCGCATCGCTCGAAGGGATCGCCCGCGCGATGCAGCCCGGCGGTCTGCTCGTCTACACCAACCAGCCATGGCATCCACAGCTGGAGATGATTGCTCGCGCGCTCACCTCTCATCGCGGCGGTCAGGCATGGGTGATGCGGCGGCGCACGCAAGAGGAAATGGACCAGCTGGTCGCCGCAGCCGGTTTCCGCAAGATCGAACAGCGCATTGACCAGTGGGGCATTTTCACCGTCTCGCTGGCGGAGAGAGTTTGAGGGCAACGCCGTTGGGGCAGGCACATTCTCCACTTTCCCGAACAGCGCCGGTCATGAAGCGGGCGGCGTGCTGGCTCGCCTTCCTGGCGCCGTTCTTCTATCTGACCTATGGCGGCGCCAACTGGCTGGCGTCGCAACGCGCTGATGTGCCGAACATTGCCTTCGCATGGGAAAGCGCCATTCCGTTCTTGGGATGGACGATCATTCCATATTGGTCGATCAATCTGTTCTACGGGCTCTGCCTGTTCATCAACACGACGCCGCGCGATGTGGATATGCTGGCAAGGCGTTATCTGACGATCCAGTTAATCGCAGTCGCCTGTTTTATCGCGTTTCCGCTCGAAGCAATCTTCGTGCGGCCGGCCACGAGCGGCCTGCCCGGTTTCATGTTTGCTGTCCTCGGTGGCTTCGACAAGCCGTTCAACCAGGTGCCGTCGCTGCATATCGCGCTGCTGGTGGTGATCTGGGACCATCTGCGCGGCCGGCTGCCGCGCAGGGCCCGGCTTCTCTGGCACTGCTGGTGCTTCCTCATCGGCGCCTCCGTGCTGACGACGTGGCAGCATCACGTCATGGACATACCGACCGGCGTGCTGCTCGGTCTGTTTGCCGCCTGGCTTTTCCCACGCGATGCCGGTTCGCCTCTTGCCAATTTTGCGTTGAGCGACGACCCGAAGTCGCGCCGTCTCGGCATCTATTATCTGTGCGGTGCTCTCGCATTTCTCGGCCTTGCAGCGCTCTTTACTCCTCTGTCGGCCGCAGCGCTTCTGTTGCTCTGGCCGGCGGTTGCGCTGGCGATCGTCGCAGCCGGATATCTCGGCGCCGGCCCGCAGATATTCCTGAAACGCGCCGATGGCCGGGCCGCACTTGCCAGCCGCTGGCTACTGGCGCCCTACCGGCTCGGCGCCGTCGTCAATGTTTGGCTCTGGACACGCAAAATACCGGCATCCGTGATGATCGTTGACGGTGTCCATCTCGGCCGTTTTCCGCGCCGCCACGAGGCCGACCATTTCGCCACGGTGATCGACATCACCGGCGAGTTTCAGCGCCCAAGCGGGACATCAAGGCGCTGGTGCAGTTTTCCCACCCTCGATCTGACAGGCCCCGACGAGATCCAGACGCGAGCCGCGGCGAACCTCATCGAGATTGCGCGCCACCAGGGACCGGTCCTCGTCTGCTGTGCGCTCGGTTTCCAGCGGAGCGCCGGCGTCATCGTGCGGTGGCTGCTCGTCAGCCGACGTTGCGAAACTCCAGCAGAAGCGCTGCGGCTGATCGAAAGGGCAGGGCGGCGTGTTCATCTGCCCGAGGAAAGCATCCATGCCGTGACGGAGGGCTTGCAATGACGCAATGGAATGCCAAGGCCTCGGCGGCTGCGCGAAATCTGGGTCGCAATTCAATCGTCTGTGGGCTGACAGCGCTGTTGCCGCTGATTATCGGCCCGATCACTCAGGGATATCGAGGTTTCGCTCCAGCATTCGGCTGGCTCTTGATGCTCGTCTTCTGCGGGATCGTGCTCGCGCTGGCGATCCATCTCCTTTTCGATGCGCTGTTGTTTCGCCTCGCGTCGAGCCATGAGACAGAGGCCGCCGGTCTTGCCGCCGTCGACGACCTGCTCTCCCGAATGCAGCTTCGCAAGCCTGACGGGACATCGCCTGGCCTCGAGAGGCGGATTGCCGGATCGCGCCGCATCGTGTGGCGGCAGCGTTTGGCGCTCGCCATCTGTCTCGCGATTTTTGCGATCCTGCTGTTCACCGCGGGTGACGGCCGGTCGCTGTGCTGAATCGCATGCCGTTGCGCAGGTCGAAGATATTGCCGACCCATCGGGGCGTTCAGCCAGTGCCGACTTCTCTCAGCCGCGCCCCGATATGATCGACGCATCCACGTCATTGATGTCGCGCTTGCCGCAGAGGGCCATCGTGATGTCCATCTCCTTGCGGATGATGTCGAGCGCCAGCGTGACGCCTTCCTTGCCCATGGCGCCAAGCCCGTAGAGGAAGGGGCGGCCGATATAGGTGCCCTTGGCGCCGAGCGCCACGGCCTTCAGCACATCCTGGCCGGAGCGGATGCCGCCGTCGAGGTGGACTTCGATGCGGTCGCCGACGGCGTCGACGATCGAAGGCAGCATGCTGATCGAGGAGGGGGCGCCGTCGAGCTGACGGCCGCCATGATTGGAAACGATGATCGCATCGGCGCCGGTATCGGCGGCGGCCTTCGCGTCTTCGGGATCGAGGATGCCTTTGATGATCAGCGGGCCGCCCCATTGCTCCTTGATCCAGGCGATATCGGCCCAGGACAGCCGTGGGTCGAACTGCTCGTGCGAAAACTTGGGCACAGAGGCGACATTGGCGACGTTCTTGGCATGGCCGACGATATTGCCGAAGTACCGGCGCTTTGTCTGCAGCATATCAAGGCACCAGAGGGGCCGGGTTGCCATCTGCCAGATATGTTTCGCGGTCAATTTCGGTGGGGCCGAGAGACCGTTGCGCAGGTCCTTATGGCGCTGGCCGAGGATCTGCAGGTCGGCGGTCAGCACCAGCGCGGAGCATTTCGCCGCCTTGGCGCGACGGATGAGGTCGAGGACGAAATCCTTGTCCCTCATCACGTAGAGCTGGAACCAGAAGGGACGTGTGGTCACTGAGGCAACATCCTCGATCGAGCAGATGCTCATCGTCGACAGGGTAAAGGGAACGCCGAATTCTTCCGCCGCCCGCGCCGCCAGCATTTCGCCATCGGCGTGCTGCATCCCGGTCATGCCGGTCGGTGCGAGCGCTACCGGCATCGATACTTTCTGGCCGATCATCGTCGTTTCGAGCGTGCGGTCGCTCATGTCGACCAGCACGCGCTGGCGCAGCTTGATCTGACCGAAATCGCTTTCATTCGCCCGATAGGTGGATTCCGTCCAGGCGCCTGAATCCGCATAGTCGAAAAACATTTTCGGCACGCGGCGCTGCGCGAGTTTTTTCAGATCGTCGATGGTGAGCGGAGTTGCCATGAATCGAACCTTCTACAGGTTTAAATGCGACCATCGCCCATAACATGAATCCCAAAAGAAGGGTTACGGGAAACGTCCGCCTCAGACGGTCTTCACTGTACCTCGTTGGGGGGAACCGATATCGTCAAAGCCCTGTTTTCAAGGCAATGCCGGAAACGTAGGTCTCGGCAATCGCTCTGTCGTCGCCCATCGTCTGAAGCAGGAAGAGTTCCTCGGGCAGGGTCTTTACCGTTTCCATCTTCAGCGCCATGGCCGGGGTCGCGGCCGCGTCGAGGACGACGAGGTCCGCTTCGGTGCCGGGGTCCAGCGTGCCGATCCGGTCGGCGAGCGACAGCGCCTCGGCATTGCCGCGCGTCATCAGGTAATAGCTTTCCAGCGGGTTCAGCCGCTCGCCGAGCAGCTGCTGGATCTTGTAGGCCTCGTCCATTGTTTTCAGCATCGAATAGCTGGAGCCGCCGCCGATATCGGTTGCGACACCGATGCGGACCGAGTTTTGGCGCCGCGTCAGCGCCTTCAGCGGAAAGAGACCGGAGCCGAGGAAGAGGTTTGAGGTCGGGCAATGGACGGCGACGGCGCCGGCCTCGCTCATGACATCGGCCTCGCGTTCGGACAGGTGGATGGCGTGGCCGAAGAGGCTCTTCGGCCCGAGCAGACCGTAGCGGGCGTAAATGTCGGTATAGTCGATCGCCTCGTGATAGAGCTCGCAGGTGAATTTGATCTCATCGTGGTTTTCCGAAAGATGCGTCTGGATGTGAAGATCGGGAAATTCGCGGGCGAGCGCCGACGTAGCCTCCATCTGCGCCGGCGTCGACGTGATGGCGAAGCGCGGGGTGATTGCGACATGGTTGCGGCCTTTGCCGTGCCAGTCCGCTATCACCTGGCGGGTCTCGTCATAACCCATCTCCGGCGTGTCGAGCAGGCCCTGGGGAGCGTTGCGGTCCATCATCACCTTGCCGCCGACCATGCGCATATTGCGCTTCATCGCCTCGGCGAAGAAGGCGTCGGCCGAGGTCTTGTGCACGGAGCAATAGGCGACCGCCGTCGTCGTGCCGTGGCGGATCAGCTCGTCGTAGAAATGTGTGGCGATCCTTTGCGCATGCGCGCTTTCGACGAAGCGGCATTCCTCGGGGAAAGTGTAGGTATTCAGCCATTCGAGCAGGTTGGCTGCATAGGAGGCGATCACCTGCATCTGTGGAAAATGCAGGTGCATGTCGATGAAGCCGGGCAGGATCAGATGCGGGCGATGGTCGATCTCGGTCGTGCCTTCGGCGGCTTTCGCCTTGACGTCGGCATAGGGGCCGACTGCGGCGATCAGCCCGTCCTCGACCAGCAGGCCACCGTCTTCCTCGTAGAGATAACTCTGGCTGTCGGCGAGACTCAGCGGCGCGCGATGGAAAGAGAGGAGGCGGCCGCGGAGAAGTGTCGTCGTCATTGTTTCTTGCCTTCGACTGCGCTTTCGAACCAGGCGACGAGCAGTCTGCGTTCGTCCGGGGTAATATCGGTCACGTTGCCGGGCGGCATGGCATGGCTGCGGCCTGCCTGTATATAGATTTCTCGGGCATGGGCGGCAATTTCCGCGTCGTTTTCGAGCATCACGCCTTTCGGCGGCCGCACGACGCCTTCATAGGCGGGCTCGGCCGCATGGCACATGGAACAGCGTGTCGAGACCAGTTGCTTGACGGCCGGAAAATGCGGATTTCCGGCAAATTTCTGGAAGGCCCGCGCCACTGCCGTCGCATGCGCATCTGTCTCGCCGGTCAGCAGCTTTGGTGCCGTCGAAAGCCACATGATCAGGATGAAGAGGATGACGGTAACGATCCAGGTCCAGGTCGGGCGGCCTTTCCTCGCATGGGTGGTGTTGAACCAGTGGCGGATGGTGACGCCCATCAGGAAGACCAGCGCCGCAATCACCCAGTTGAACGCCGTGCCGAAGGCCAGCGGATAATGGTTCGACAGCATGAAGAAGATGACGGGCAGCGTCAGGTAGTTGTTGTGGAGCGAGCGCTGCTTGGCGATCTGCCCGTATTTCGGATCGGGCGTGCGCCCGGCGATGAGGTCGGCGACGACGATCTTCTGGTTCGGGATGATGATCATGAACACGTTCGCCGACATGATCGTCGCGGTAAAGGCGCCGAGATGCAGGAAGGCGGCGCGCCCCGTGAAGAGCTGCGTATAACCCCAGGCCATGAAGACCAGCACCACATATAGCACTGCCATCAGCCCCCAGGTGTTGCGGCCAAGCGGGGATTTGCACAGCAGGTCATAGACGATCCAGCCGAAGGCCAGCGACGTCAAGGAGATCAGGATCGCGACGGGCGGACTGATATCGAGGACGTGGCGATCGATGAGAAACAGGTCGGCGCCGCCATAATAGACGATGCAGAGCATGAGGAAGCCGGAGATCCAGGTGAAATAGCTCTCATATTTGAACCATGTCAGGTGCTCCGGCATCTGAGCGGGCGCCACCAGATATTTCTGGATATGATAGAAGCCGCCGCCATGAACCTGCCATTCCTCGCCATAGGCGCCGGGCGGCAGATGCGGGCGTTTCACCAGTCCCAGATCGAGTGCGATGAAATAGAAGGATGATCCAATCCAGGCGATCGCGGTGACGACATGGAACCAGCGGGCCGCGAAGGCGAGCCATTCCCATGCTATGGCATATTCATACATCGAGTTCCCCTATCTTCCTCCGACTCGCGACATTGCGGAAATTTTGGCGGGGAGGAAAGAGGAGAATGATGAACCGCACAGGCCCTTCGCAAGGCGGCGGGCCGGGGCGGGGCGCTGGCAGTCGCCATTGGTTTCGCCTATGTCGGCGACCGCTAACGCATCGCCGATCTGTCGTCCGTGCCTAAAAGCTGCCGAGAAGGCCATGCATTATGACTGTCTCATACTGGATTGGCAAAGATTTGCCGATCTTGAAACTATGATGAGCAGATACAGTTAGGTTTGCAGGCCGCCGGCATGAAATAAAAAGAAACGTTAGATATCGGCGGCGCATTCATCGACGGAGAGATGCCCATGCGCAGCATTCTGACGTGTGTGATGATGGCATACGCATCGTTGGCGACGGCTCACGACGCACCTTCGGGGTGGAGTTATGACCCCTATTGTTGCAATGGCGACAGTCATAATGGCGATTGCCAGATGATTCCGTCGAAAAGCGTGGCGGTGACACCAAACGGATATCGTGTGACGCTGATGCCGGGCGACCACCGCCTGGTCACGCATGCTCACGTCTTTCTGCTGCCGATGACGAAGGCAATGCAGTCCGGCGATGGTGATTATCACCTCTGTCTGTTTCCCAACGAGAACACGCCGCGCTGCTTCTATGCGCCGGAAATGGGGTTTTGAAGCCGAACTTAGCAAGGCCTATTCAGCCTGATTGGATCTGATCTGTTTGCCGGATCAGTTTCCGGCGGCTTTCATCTCTTCCAGGATCCAGTTGCGGAAGGCCTTGATCTTCGGCACGTTGCGGCGATTTTCGGGATAGGCGAGCCAGTAGGCCTTGCCGTCGCTGCGGGTCAGGTCGAAAGGCTGATAGAGCCGGCCGAGCGCGATCTCCGCCTCATAGAAGGCGGGGTGGAGGATGGCGACGCCGTGACCGGCGATCGCCGCGTCGGCTTCCATCGCCTGAGAGCCCAACTGATTGCGCGGGCGCCGATCGAGATCCGTATCGGTAACGCCGGCAGCTTCGAACCATTGCTTCCACCAGATGTCGCCGGCGTCGAAAAGGTCGAATTTCAGGAGATCGCGCGGCTCCTTAATGCCGCCTGCCGATTCCGCCAGCTTCGGGCTCAGCATCGGCGTGAACTCCAGGCCCATCAACCGGTGCAGCGCGAGCCCCGGCCAGTTGCCGTCGCCCCAGCGGATGCCGACGTCGATCTGTTCGCGGGCGAAGTCGATGATGTCGGAGGTCGCCTGAAACCGCACCGCGATCGCCGGATGCTTCAAATGGAAGGAGCCGAGGCGGGGCGCCAGCCATTTCGAGGCGAAGGTATGGGTCGAGCTGATGGCGAGCGTGCCTTCGACGCTGTCGCGCGCCGTTGCCATCGCATCATGCAGCATGGCAAAGGCCTCGGTCACCTTCGGGGCCAGCCGCTCGCCGGTCTCCGTCAGCGCGATCTGGCGGGGACGGCGCAGGAAGAGCGGCTCGCCGACATTCTCCTCCAGGAGCTTGATCTGATAGCTGACGGCCGTCTGCGTCATGCCGAGCTCATCACCTGCCCTGGTGAAGCTGCCGAGCCGGGCTGCGGCTTCGAAGACGCGCAGCGCATTCAGCGGAAATTGCTTCGACAGTTTCATGGATAAGTTCTCTTGATGCAGGCAGACGATCGTTCGATTGGAATAGCAGCATTTTTAGCGGCAAGCTGCAACTCATACCATCAATCTGATGAGGTGACGTCATGGATTGCCAAGCTATCGAAGAGAGCCGGCCGCAACGGAATAGCAGTGTTTTCCTGCGTCTTGCCGGCTGGCTGGCGGGAAGCGCCAATCGCTTCTGCCGTTTGCCGCGGCTCGACCTTTCCGCCACGCCGGACCGCGTCAAGCGCGACCTCGGTTTCCTCGACGGCCGCGATCCTTATTATGAAGACGAGCGCATGCGGTAGGCTGCGAGTGCCGTCAGGATTTCGGCAGCCGTCATCGCGGCGATCACTTCCGGGCGCTTATCCCTGACGGCCGAACCGCCGATCGGCAGCGTCAGCCGCTCTATCCAGGCGCGGTCGCCGCCGGCCTCACGGGAAAGCCAGCTTGCGAAGGTGGCGCGTTTGGTCGCCGAGCCGATCATGCCGATATAGGCGAGGTCGGTTCTCTCAAGCGCCTCGCGGGCGATGAGGAAATCCAGCGCGTGGTCGTGGGTGAGGATGACGACCGCTCCGCCGGCGGAAATATCCTTCACCAACGCTTCCGGCATTGGCACGAGCCGGGTGTTGATTTCATCCGGAAGGTTAGCAAGCTCTTCCTGCCTCGTTTCGACGACCGTCACGGACAGCGGCAGCGGCGCAAGGGCCGACGCCAGCGCCCGGCCGACATGGCCGGCGCCGAAGAGAAAGACCTCCGGCAGCCTGTCGATCTCGCCGGCAAGCCTTGCCTCGAGCTCATCCTTCAGCGCCTGCGTCAAGCGCCGAAACCGCAGTTGCGTGCGCCCGCCGCAACATTGGCCGATTTCGGGGCCGAGCGGGATGTCCATGGTAAGGGCTCCGCCGGTTCCAGCCAGAATCTCACGCGCATTTGCAATTGCCATGAACTCGAACTGCCCGCCGCCGATCGTGCCCCAGAGGGCGTTCGCCGAAACGAGCATGAAAGCGCCGGCCTCGCGCGGAGTGGAGCCTTGCGTGCCGGTGATGTCGACGAGGACGCTCTCTGGGTGGGCGGCGAGGAAGGTTTGGAGGTCTTTCATGGAAAGACAACCGATGGGTATGTGGGCGTGGCACCCCCCTCTGTCCTGCCGGACATCTCCCCCACAAGGGGGGAGATCGGCAAGAGGCAATGCCTCCCCATGATAACGGATCGATAGCTTAAAACCGGATTTTCATAGTCTGATGTCAGGGCAATAAGGAGCAAGGGCTTTCGTCTTGCCGATCTCCCCCCTTGTGGGGGAGATGTCCGGCAGGACAGAGGGGGGTGCAACTCGTTCCAGCCTGTCCGCCCGTCCTGCCCAAACAACAAATCAGCCGGACGCATCCTACACTCGCTTCATCCGCTCCACCGCCATCAGCACCCGTTCCGGTGTCGCCGGCGCATCGAGTCTCGGGCAGACCTTATAATCGGCGACGCTAGCGACCGCCATCGACAGGGCTTCCAGCGCCGAGATCGCCAGCATGAAGGGCGGTTCGCCGACGGCCTTAGAGCGGCCGATCGTCGCTTCGGCATTCTCCGACCATTCGGCAAGCCGCACGTTGAAGATCTTCGGGCGGTCGGAGGCGAGCGGGATCTTATAGGTCGACGGGGCATGGGTGCGCAGCCGGCCCTTATCGTCCCACCAAAGTTCTTCTGTCGTCAGCCAGCCCAGGCCCTGCACGAAGCCGCCCTCGACTTGGCCCATGTCGATCGCCGGGTTCAGCGAACGGCCGACATCGTGGAGAATGTCGGTGCGGTCGATCAGATATTCGCCGGTCAGCGTATCGATCGAGACCTCGGTGCAGGCGGCGCCATAGGCGAAATAGTAGAAGGGGGTGCCGCGGCCGGCCTTGCGGTCCCAGTGGATCTTCGGCGTCTTGTAGAAGCCGGTGGCCGACAGCTGGACACGGGCGAAATAGGCCTGCTTGATGAAATCGGGGAAGGGGATCTCGCTCTCGCCGATGCGCACGCGGTTAGGCAGGAAGACGATCTCGGAAGGCGCCACTTCCCATTTCTCGGCAGCGAAGGCTACCAGACGTTCCTTGATCTGGCGGGCGGCGTCGTAAGCGGCCATGCCGTTCAAATCCGAACCTGATGAGGCGGCGGTGGCCGAGGTGTTCGGCACTTTCGCCGTTGTCGTCGCGGTGATCTTGACGCGGTCGATGTCGACCTGGAAACTGTCGGCCAGCACCTGCGCCACCTTGGTATAGAGGCCCTGGCCCATTTCGGTCCCGCCATGGTTCAGGTGGATCGAGCCGTCCTGATAGACATGGACGAGGGCGCCGGCCTGGTTGAAGGCGGTCATCGTAAAGGAGATGCCGAATTTGACCGGCGTCAGCGCGATGCCTTTTCTGATGTAGCGGCTGTCGCGGTTGAAGCCGATGATGGCGTTGCGCCGCGCCCGGTAGTCGGCCGTTTCCTCCAGCTCTTCGACGACGCGGGCGATGATATTGTCCTCGACCTCCTGATGGTAGGGGGTCAGCGTGCGCCCGGAACCCGGCTGTCCGTAGAAATTCAGCTTGCGGATATCGAGCGGATCCTTGCCGAGGGCATAGGCTACCTCCTCGATGATGCGTTCGGCGCCGAGCATGCCCTGTGGCCCGCCGAACCCGCGGAAGGCGGTGTTGGAGACAGTGTGCGTCTTCAAGGGTTTCGACTGCAGATGCACATGCGGATAGAAATAGCTGGAATCGGCGTGGAAAAGAGCTCTGTCGGTCACCGGGCCCGAGAGATCGGAGGAAAAGCCGCAGCGGGCCGCATAAGTCGCATCGACGGCGTGGATACGACCTTCGGCGTCGAAGCCCACCTCGTAATCAACGAGGAAATCGTGGCGCTTGCCGGTGGCGCTCATATCTTCGTCGCGATCCGGACGGAATTTGACGGCGCGACCGAGCTTCTTGGCGGCGATCGCCGCGAGTGCGGCGAACTGGTTGCCTTGGGTTTCCTTGCCGCCGAAGCCGCCGCCCATGCGGCGCACATTGACGGTAACGGCGTTAGACGGGATATCCAGCACATGGCCAACGATGTGTTGGATCTCGCTCGGATGCTGTGTCGAGGACCAGACGGTGACCTCGTCATCTTCGCCGGGGATCGCCACGGCGATATGGCCTTCGAGATAAAAATGCTCCTGGCCGCCGATGCGCATCTGGCCCTTTAGCCGCATCGCGGCGTTCGACATTTCCGTTTCCGGCTCGCCGCGCTGCAGCGTCATCGGCGTGGTGACCAGCGGGCTGCCATTGGCAAGCGCGCCGTCGATATCGTGCCAGTGCGGCAGGTCACGATAGTCGATCTTGGCGAGCCGCGCGGCGCGGCGGGCGGCGTCGCGCGTTTCGGCGATGACGGCAAAGATCGGCTGGCCGTGGAACTGAACCAAAGTTTCGGCCAGCAGCGGTTCATCATGGCTGCCGTTGGAGCTGGTGTCGTTGACGCCGGGCACTTCCTTGCCGGTGAAGACCCAGACGACGCCGGGATAGGCGGCGACCGCGGAAAGATCGATGCTGAGGATTTCGGCATGCGCCCGGTCGGAGAGGCCGAGCGCGCCGTGCAGCAGGCCGGCGGGTTCGGGAATATCGTCGATGTAGTCGGCGGTTCCGGTGACGTGTTTGTGCGAGGAATCATGGCGCAGCGAGCCGTGCATGGGGCCGGAGATGACGACTTTAGGGTCCTCGAAGGTGGACTTGTCCATTAGATCAGTCCTCCGTGACCAGCCCTGTTCGCGCGGTGGCCCCTTATCCGGCTGCCGCCACCTTCTCCCCGTTCTGACGGGGAGAAGGGATATGCCGCACCGCCTCTTGCTCTCGCAAACATTGCGCGAGGCACGTTCCCTCTCCCCGCAAGCGGGGAGAGGGTTAGGGCGAGGGGCCAATTTGCGAAACAACCCATCATGCCACCTCCTCGAACCGCTTCAGTTCGGCCGGCGCCCCTACCGTTTCCAGATAGAACCGCGTCAACAAATTCTTCGCCGTCAGCTGGCGATATTCCGCCGTGGCGCGCCAGTCGGTGAGCGGCTGGAAATCGGCGTCGAAGGCGGGGCGGGTCGCCTCGATCGTTGCTTCCGTCCAAGGTTTGCCGATCAGTTCTCCCTCCACCGTACGAGCGCGTTTCGGCGTTGCAGCCATGCCACCGAAGGCGACACGGATGTCGGTGACCGTCTCGGCATCGTCAAGGGTCAGCAGGAAGGCGCCGAGCACGGCGGTGATGTCCTCGTCGCGGCGCTTGGTGATCTTGTAAGCCGCAAAGCGGCTGGCCTTGGGATAGGGCACGAAGACGCTTTCGACGAACTCGCCTGGCCTGCGGTCTTGTTTGCCATAGGCGATAAAGAAATCCTCGATCGGCATTTTGCGCTGGCCTTCCAGGGAGCGCAGCGTCAGCGTCGCACCGAGCGCGATCAGCGGCGGCGGGCTGTCGCCGATCGGCGAGCCGTTGGCGATGTTGCCGCCGATCGTGCCCATGTTGCGCACCTGCTCGCCACCGATACGGTCGATCAGCCGTCCGAGCGCCGGGATCTTTTTCGCGATCGCCGCAAAGGCGCCGGTATAGCTGACGCCGGCGCCGATGGTGACACCGTCCTCGTTTTCCGTGACCGACTGCAATTCGCTCAAGTGATTGATGAAAACGACGGGGCTCAGCCGGCGCATCTGCTTGGTCACCCAGAGGCCGACATCGGTCGAGCCGGCGACCAGGATCGCATCCGGTTCCTGCGAGAGAACTTCAGCCAGCGCCTGGACCGAAGCAGGTACGATCAACCGGTCTTCGCCCTTGGCAATGCGGACGGTGTCGCTCGCCTGCATGGCCCAGAGCCGCGCGATGATTTCCGAACGCGCGCGCTCCAGCGGATCGAACAGCGCGCTCGGCCGCATCAGGCTCACCTGCTCGGCGGCCTTGACGATCGGCTCATAGCCAGTGCAGCGACAGAGATTGCCTTGCAATGCCTTTTCGATCTCGCGGCGGCTTGGTTTTTCCTTGGTCAGCCATAACCCGTAGAGCGACATGACGAAGCCCGGGGTGCAGAAGCCGCATTGCGAGCCGTGGCAATCGACCAGCGCCTGCTGCACCGGATGCAACGCGCCGTCCCGACCGGCCAGATGCTCGACCGTCACCACGTGCGTGGCGTGCAGCGAGCCGGTGAAACGGATGCAGGCATTGACGGATTCATAGGCAAGCTTGCCGTCGACGAGCCGGCCGACGAGCACGGTGCAGGCGCCGCAGTCGCCTTCCGCGCATCCCTCCTTGGTGCCGGTGAGGCGCCGCTTCAACCGCAGAAAATCGAGAAGCGTCTCGGTCGGCCCGACATCGGTGAGTTCGATGTCCTCGCCATTCAGGATGAAGCGAATGCTGTCGTTCATGGTATTCCCGGTTGTCTTTTCCAAATGGTTAGGCCGCCGTCCAGCCACCGTCAATCGAGATGTGGGTTCCCGTCACCTGGCGGGCGGCGTCACTGGCGAGGTAGAGCGACAGCGCGCCGATCTCCTCGGCCTTGACGAATTCACGCGTCGGCTGCGCCTTGAGGATGACTTCGCTTTTCACCTGCTCCTCGGTTATGCCGCGGGCCTTGGCGGTATCGGGTATCTGCTTTTCGACGAGCGGCGTCAGCACATAGCCCGGGCAGATGGCGTTGACCGTCACGCCGAATTCGGCAAGTTCCAGCGCCGCTGTCTTCGTCAGTCCTAATATACCATGTTTTGCCGCCACATAGGCGGATTTGAACGGGGAGGCGACGAGGCCGTGAGCCGAGGCGATGTTGATGATGCGGCCAAACTTCTTTGCCTTCATCAGCGGAATGGCGGCGCGCATGGTGTGAAAGGAGCTCGACAGGTTGATGGCGATGATCTGGTCCCATTTTTCGATCGGGAAATCCTCGATCTTCTCGACATGCTGAATGCCTGCATTGTTGACGAGGACATCGACGCTGCCGAAGGTTTTTGCGGCCGTTTCGATCAGGTCGGCGATCTCGGGGGGCTTGGTCATGTCGGCCGGATGATAGATCGCCCGGCCTTTCGATACCGATTCAAGTCGCTCGACGATCGCCTTGATTTCATCGGCATTTCCAAACCCGTTGATGACGACGTTGTCGCCGGTTTCGGCGAAGGCGGTGGCGATCGCAAGGCCGATGCCGCTGGTGGAACCGGTGACGACGACTGATCTGCTCATGCTGTTTCTCCCTGAATGCCGATGCTGCGTCGCAGCGTTAGCCGCGAGGTTATTCCCAAAGCCGGCTGGCTGGCAATTCCGCTTTATTGGCTTTTCTCGCCCGCATCCGTCTCCTTGTCATGATAATCAGCCTGGAGCAGTTCCGTTTTCTCCGAATCGCGGAAATGCTCTATTTCATTGTTCCACGCAATTCCGGGCGCAAAACCGCTGCGCACTTTTGCTGGAATTGCTCTAGGGAGAAGGATTTCATGAGCGGATATGTTCTGGCGATTGATCAGGGAACGACGTCGACACGGGCTATCGTTTTTGATGGCGACATGCAGGTCGTCGGCAAGGGCCAGAAGGAATTCACTCAGATCTATCCGCGATCCGGCTGGGTGGAGCATGATCCCGAGGAGATCTGGGACTCGGTCGTCACCACCGTCACGATGGCGCTGAGCGAAGCCAAGCTGACGGCGAAGGACATCGCCGCGCTTGGCATCACGAACCAGCGCGAGACCGTGGTGGTCTGGGAGCGCGAGACCGGCCGGCCGATCCAGAACGCCATCGTCTGGCAGGACCGGCGCACGGCAAATTATTGCGACAACCTGAAACGGCAGGATCTGGAGCGGGTTTTCACAAAAAGGACCGGACTCATCCTCGATCCCTATTTCTCAGGCACCAAGCTCTCCTGGATGCTCGCCAATGTGAAGGGGGCGCGGACGCGCGCGGCCAGAGGCGATCTCTGCTTCGGTACGATCGACACCTTCCTGATCTGGCGGCTGACCGGCGGCAAGAGCTTCGTGACCGACGCCACCAACGCTTCACGCACACTGATGTACAACATTGCCGAAAATGCATGGGACGAGGATCTGCTCGACATTCTGAGAGTGCCGGCCGCTATGCTGCCGGAGGTCAAGGACTGCGCTGCCGATTTCGGCACGGTCGATCCGGAGATTTTCGGCGCGGCTATCCCGATCCTCGGCGTCGCCGGTGATCAGCAGGCGGCAACTATCGGTCAGGCCTGCTTTGCGCCCGGCATGCTGAAATCGACCTACGGCACCGGCTGTTTCGCGCTGCTCAATACCGGCGCCGATATGGTGCGTTCGAAAAACCGGCTGCTGACCACCATTGCCTACCGCCTGAACGGCGAGACGACCTATGCGCTCGAAGGTTCGATCTTCATCGCGGGTGCTGCCGTGCAATGGCTGCGGGACGGGCTTCGCATCATCGATAGTGCTGCCGAGACCAATGCGCTTGCCGAAAAGGCCGATCCCACGCAGGAGGTCTATCTCGTCCCGGCCTTCACCGGGCTTGGCGCGCCATATTGGGATGCCCAGGCGCGCGGCGCGATTTTCGGGCTGACGCGCAACAGCGGCCCTGCGGAGCTTTCCCGGGCGGCGCTCGAAGCCGTCTGTTACCAGACCCGGGACCTGCTCGATGCCATGCAGAAGGACTGGAAGAATGGTGCTGAGGATACGGTGCTCCGCGTCGACGGCGGCATGGTCGCCTCCGATTGGACGATGCAGCGCCTCGCCGACCTGCTCGACGCTCCTGTCGACCGCCCGGTGATCCTGGAGACCACCGCCTTGGGTGCGGCCTGGCTCGCCGGCAGCCGGGCGGGGGTGTGGCCGGATAGGGATGGGTTTTCGGCAACTTGGAAACGCGACCGGCGGTTCGAGCCCGACATGGACGAGAAGGTGCGGACGGCAAAGATCAAGGGCTGGAAGAATGCAGTCAGGCGGACATTGAGCGAAGGCTAGCCTTCGGTAAGAGCCGTGGTTCCTGCAATCGCCGCTGAGCTGGATAATTTTTTGATGCGGCCTGTCGGGTAAGCGGTTACTCCTTCGTCATTCGGAAAGAGGAGTGACCGATGCTTTATGCAATCCTTTGTTACGCCCATGAGGAAACCGTCTTCGCCTGGAGCAAGGAGGAAGAGGCTGCCGTCATGGAGAAGCTTTACGCTGTGCAGGAGCCGCTTGCCAAAGCCGGCAAGCTGGGCCCCGTCGGCCGGCTCATGCCGACGACGGCGGCGACGACCGTGCGCAAGGGCAAGGACGAAGCTCTGGTGATTGACGGGCCGTTCGCGGAAACGAAAGAGGCGCTCCTCGGCTTTTACGTGGTTGACTTCGATACGCTCGACGAGGCGGTCGCCTTCTCGAAACAGCTATCCTCGGTCAATCCCGGCTCCACCTCTTACGAAATTCGGCCTTTCTACGTGTTCCGGCCGGGAGATGCTGCATCATGACCGACATTGCCTGGATCGACCTCGCGCTTGCCTCTGCCCGGCCGAAGGCGCTCGGCGCGCTGCTACGCTATTTCCGCGATCTCGACACCGCGGAAGAGGCGTTCCAGGAGGCGTGCCTGAGGGCGATCCGGACCTGGCCGGAGAAAGGGCCGCCGCGCGATCCGACGGCCTGGCTCATCTTCGTCGGGCGCAACAGCGGTATCGATGCGGTGCGCAAACGCTCGAAGCTGCAGGCGCTGCCGGACGAGGACGTCATTTCCGATACCGAGGATGCCGAAAGCGACATTGTCGAGCGGCTGGATGATGCCAATTATCGCGACGATATCCTGCGGCTTCTCTTCATCTGCTGCCATCCCGATCTGCCGGCGACGCAGCAGATCGCGCTGGCGCTGCGCATCGTCTCCGGCCTTTCGGTGACACAGATCGCGCGCGCATTCCTTGTCTCCGAAAGCGCCATGGAGCAGCGCATCACCCGGGCCAAGGCGCGTGTCGCGAAGGCCGGCGTGCCTTTCGAAACGCCGAGCCCTGAGGAGAGGGCCGAGCGTCTTTCGATCGTCAGCACGATGATCTATCTCATCTTCAACGAGGGCTACAGTCAGGCGGATCCCGAACATGAGGCGGCCGCCTTCAGCGACGAGGCGATCCGGTTGGGACGGCTGATGCTGCGCATCTTTCCGTCCGAACCGGAGTTGATGGGTTTGCTTGCGCTCATGCTTCTGCAGATATCGCGCCGCCCGGCGCGCTTCAGTTCCGAAGGCGAGATCGTGCTGCTCGAGGATCAGGACCGCTCTCTCTGGAACCAGCTTTTCATCAGTGAGGCCCTGGCGCTCCTCGACAAGGCGCTGCGCCATCGCCAACCTGGCCCCTACCAGCTTCAGGCTGCCATCGCCGCCATCCATTCCCGCGCGAAACGGGCCGAAGACACCGACTGGACGGAAATCGATCTGCTTTACCGCGCGCTGGAGCGTGTTCAGCCGTCGCCTGTCGTAACGCTTAATCGCGCGGTCGTCGTTTCCAAGCTGAACGGGCCGCAGGCGGCGCTGGATCTCATCGATCCGCTCGGTGAGAAGCTCGGGGGCTATTTCTATTATCACGGTCTGCGGGGCGGGCTGCTGAAGCAGCTTGGCTTGACCAGCCAAGCGCGCGAAGCCTTCGACCATGCCATCGCGCTTGCCCATTCGGCGGCGGAAGCCGCCCATATCCGCCGGCAGATCGACAAGATGCAGGAAGAGGCGGCGCAGCCGATTGCAAATTAATTTCGGCGTGCTGTCGGAACGGCGAAGTTTGACACGTCCTTATAACAACCTGATACGAAACGGGTTTCACTCAAAAGGAGAGATGTTGAAATGACCGCCAGCACGCAACATGAACTCGTCCTTGTTCGCGAATTCGACGCTTCGCGCGAGAAGATTTACAAAGCCTGGACCGATCCGGACCTGCTGAAGCAATGGTTCGTGCCGCGCCCCTGGGGTGTGGCGGAAGCAACGCTCGACGTGCGGCCCGGCGGCTCCAGCGTCGTCGTCATGCAGGATCCCGAGGGCAATCAGTATCCGAACCGCGGCGTCTATCTGGAGGTGGTCGAGAACGAGAAGATCGTCTTCACCGACGCCTATAGCAGCGCCTGGGTGCCGGCTGACAAGCCTTTCTTCACCGGCGTCATCCTGCTGGAAGACCTCGGCAACGGCAGGACGAAATATACGGCCAGGGCGCTGCACTGGCGCGCCGAGGACAAGGAAGCGCACGAGAAGATGGGCTTCCATGAGGGATGGGGCAAGGCCGCGGACCAACTGGCGGAACTGCTGGCGACGATGTGATTGCTGCGGACGGCGAGGGGTAGGCCTCGCCTTTCCGACGCTTCAAGTGCGGCGTGAGGTTGCTTGGAAGATGATTCCGCTGGGGCTTAGAAGTCGTTGAATTCAGATTCGAATTGGGGATTCGGGCGCGTCGGTGTCTCTGTCGACGTGGGATCTATCCTGTGCCAATCTGCTGTTATGAAAGGGCACGTCTATATCCTCGCATCCGCACGCAACGGCACGCTCTATACCTGCGTGACGCGTTGCCGGCTGGCTATACGAGCATCAGAATGAGCTGACGCCGGGTTTTACGTCGGAGGATGGTGTCAAGACGCTGGTGTGGTTCGAAGAACATGATCTGCTGACGACAGCGATCACGCGTGAAAAGACGATTAAGAAATGGCCGCGACTGTGGAAGCTCAATCTGATCGAGCGGGAGAATCCCGAATGGGAGGACATTTCGTTTCATCTCTTGGGCTTGTGAGAGGATGAGTCTCCTGTCGCGCGGACGCGCGACTGCTGGATTCCTGTGACAAGCACAGGAATCCAGCAGCGCCGTGTCTACGGCCAAAGACTCTTTAAATCGTCCTGTCTTCACCCAATCATACCGCGCAGTTGGTGCCCGTCGAGCCCGTGAAAACTAACGCCTATCAAGATTCTCGAACGATCCGTTCCACAATTTGTGTTTGCGCTGCATCACCGCCATCCTTATCTCCGGATCGAGTTCAACAGGATGCCGATGATGGAACTGGGGCTTTACACATTCGCCGATGTCAATCCTAATCCCTCCCGCAGCAAGGGAGCTGAGGGGGCCGAGCGGCTGAAGCATCTGATCGAGGAGATCGAGCTTGCCGATCAAGTGGGGCTCGACGTCTTCGGACTCGGCGAACATCATCGGCCGGATTATGCGGTATCGGCCCCCGCCGTGGCGTTGGCGGCTGCGGCCGTCAAAACCAAAAACATCCGGCTGACCAGCGCCGTGACGGTGCTCTCCTCCGACGATCCCGTGCGGGTGTTCCAGCAGTTTTCGACACTTGATCTCATTTCCAACGGCCGTGCCGAGATCATGGCAGGGCGTGGCTCTTTCATCGAGTCCTTCCCGCTGTTCGGCTACAATCTCGAGGATTACGACCAGCTGTTCGAGGAGAAGCTCGATCTGCTGCTGGCGTTGCGCGACGACGAGACTGTCACGTGGAAGGGGGAGCTTCGCGCGGCGATCAACGGACGCGGTGTCTATCCGAGGCCGCTGCAGGATCCGCTGCCGCTGTGGATCGCGGTTGGCGGCACACCGCAGTCGGTGGCGCGCGCCGGCGCGCTCGGACTGCCGGTCGCGCTCGCGATCATCGGCGGCGAGCCGCGCCGGTTTGCGCCGCTGTTCGATCTCTACCGTGAGGCGGCGCGCCGGGCGGGGCAGGATCAGGCGAAACTGAAGACCAGCATCAATGTCCATGGCTTCATCGCCGACACGACCGAGAGAGCGGCTGACCAGTTCTACGGCCCACAGGCCGAGGTAATGAACCGTATCGGCCGCGAGCGCGGCTGGGGACCGACGAGCCGTGCGCATTTCGATCTGTCGCGCGGGCCGAACGGCGCGCTCTTCGTCGGCGGTCCCGAAGCGGTTGCGGAAAAGATTATCGCCCATCACGCGATATTCAAGAACGACCGCTTCCTGCTGCAGATGGCGATCGGCTTGATGCCGCATGATCAGATCATGCGCGGCATCGAGCTCTACGGGACAAAAGTCGCGCCGATCGTCAGAAAGGCATTGACTGAAAGGGGCGAAGGGGCGAAAGCCACGGCTTGATTAGCGCAATTCCTCAGCGCGTCCTGCCGGACGCGTGCTCTAAGGCGGCCGCGGCCGTCGCGTGCAGGCCGGATGAGACGAATGGTAATCGCAAACGACGATGAACTGACAAAGCTCAAAGAGATCGGCCGGATCTGCGCCAACGCCATCCAGGTGATGGCGGCGGCGATGGAGCCGGGCATGACGACGCTGGAGCTCGACCGGATCGGCCGCAAGGTGCTCGAGGATTCCGGCGCGCGCTCGGCGCCGGAGTTCTGTTACCAGTTTCCCGGTGCCACCTGCATCAGCGTCAACGAAGAAATCGCCCACGGCATTCCAGGTGCGCGTGTCATCCAAGCCGGCGACCTGATCAATATCGACGTCTCGGCGGAAAAGGACGGCTTCTTCGCAGATACCGGCGCTTCCTTTGCGATGCCGCCGGTCAAGCCGAAGATCGAACGCCTCTGCCGCGACGGCAAGCGGGCGCTCTGGGTGGGGCTCAATCAGGTGAAAGCGGGCGAACCTCTGGCAAAGATCGGCACCGCCGTCGGCGCTTTCGCGCAGAAGAACCGCTATACGCTGGTCGCCAATCTGGCGAGCCACGGCGTCGGCCGCTCGCTGCACGAGGAGCCGGCCGAGCTCTCGACCTGGCCGGATCCGTCGGAAAAGCGAGTGACGACAGATGGCCTCGTCTTCACCGTCGAGCCGTTTCTTTCGCTCGGCGCGACCTGGGCCGAAGGCGGCGACGATGCGTGGACGCTTTATGCCGATCCGAAGGCGCCGACTGTGCAATTCGAGCACACGGTGGTTGCGACGCGGAATGGGCCGGTGATTTTGACGCTGCCGGATGGGCGGGTGTAGAGGCTAAGGCGCGCGCCTCGCCGTTCGAGGTTGGTATCTCCATGACGTTTTGTGGGCGCGCACCCACTTCTTCCCCATCGTTCCAGTGACGAGCACGGGAATGAGGGAGGAGGAGTTAGCGCACCATCAACTTACGGACTTGTCCGCAATTCTTCGTCTTCACCCCCGCGTTTCCGGCCGGCCGCCCTGCAGTATCTCCGTCGCCGCGCGTTCCAAAATGCCGGCGATGCGGGCGGCTTCGGGTTTGGACCAGGGATAACGCATCCTGAGCGCCGAGCGCAGCAGCATGCGAGCGGCGCGGATATCGCCGCCGTCCTGCATGAAGTCACTGTCGTTATCATCATCGGCGCCGTGACGTTCGGATTCGAAGACACGCTTCACATAGGCCATCTTCTCGCCGATGCGTTCGAGCTTGGCGAGCGTGTGCAGGATCATCTCGCGGTTTTCGGCGACGCGGCGGCGGCCGGCCTCGGTGATGCGGTAGAGTTTCTTGGCGCCCTCGTTTTCCACTTCGGCAAGGCCGGTTTCCTCGAGATAAGTCAGCGCGGGATAGATGACTCCGGGGCTCGGCACGTAGAAGCCGCCGGAGCGCTCTTCGAGGATCTTGATCAGCTCATAGCCATGGCACGGCCGCTCGTCGAGCAGGGCCAGAATGACGAGCTGCAGGTCGCCGGCTGCGAATTTACGACCCATGCGGAAACCTCCGCCAAACATGCCGCCTTTGAAACCTCTCATGGCCTTCCCCTTCATCATTGGATATATCGTTCGCTATGTCGTAAAACATATATCGTAAGATATTCCAAGGGCGGCGGCAAGATTCCGATCTTTCGTGGAATTGATCGATCGATCAGAAATAGTCGTTTGTGGCACCGGCGCTGCGGCGCGATAAGCACTGCATGCTTTCCCGCCCACCTCGCTCCGCGCCTGATCTCGTTTCGACCGCCGCCGCCGGCGCCGTCGCGATGGCGGCGGCCATGGGTTTTGGGCGCTTCTCCTACACGCCGATCTTGCCCGGCATGATGAGCGGCGTGCCACTTTCGGCAGCCGATGCCGGTTTTATCGCGTCTGCGAATTTCGTCGGCTATCTCGTTGGCGCCGTGCTTGCGGCCTATGGCTGGGCGGCGGGACGCGAGCGGCTGGTGGCGCTTTCGGCATTGCTGGCCACCGCGATCCTGCTCGCTGCCATGGCCGCCACCGATTCCGTTGCGGTCTTTGCGGTCATCCGGTTCCTCGCCGGTCTCGCCAGCGCCTTTGCAATGGTCTTCACCTCGTCGATCGTGCTCAGCCACGGGGCTGCCGCCGGAAACGACCATGTGCAGGCGGCGCATTTCGGCGGGCCGGGTGCCGGGGTTGCGCTTTCCTCGGTGATGGTGCTCCTGGTCGGTCTCGGTTTTCACGACGGACCCGGCGGCTGGCGCGCCGATTGGATCGGCGGAGCGCTCTATTGCGCGGCGAGCCTCGTCGTCGTCTGGTGGCTCCTGCCTTCAGCGCCGGCGCAATCGGCGCGGACAGGCAGGGAGCCGGCGCTCACCTGGGGCCGGCCGACGGTACTGGTGACGCTGTCCTACGGCCTGTTCGGCTTCGGCTACGTGATTACGGCAACGTTTCTCGTCACCATCGCGCGGCTATCTGCGACGGGACCTTTCATCGAGTTTCTCTGCTGGTTTATCGCCGGGGTGACGTCGGCGGTTGCTCTCTTCGCCTGGAAGCCGCTGGTGAGGCCGCTTGGGCTCGGCGGCGTTTATGTTGCGGCCCTTGTGGTCGAGGCTGTCGGCGTGCTCGCCACCGTGGCGTTGCCGCCCTCGGTCGCGCCGCTGATCGGCGGGGCGCTGTTCGGGGCGACGTTCCTTGCGATCACTGCCTACGGGCTGCAGATCGGCCGCAAGCTTTCCCCGGAGAGTCCGCGGCGGATCCTGGCGATGATGACGGCTGCCTTCGGCGTCGGCCAGATCGTCGGGCCGATTGTTGCCGGCCGGATTGCCGAACGCTCGGGCAGCTTTACCCTGCCGACGGTGATCGCTGCCGCAGCACTTCTTGTCTGCGCGGCGCTCGTAATGCCCGTCGTCAGGAAAATCGCCTAACCGGTTACATCTGCGTAACAATCGGCCAAACCCATTGCTGCTTCCTTCGAACTGCCGTAGTTTCCGGCACAATCAGTGTTCCGACACTCCCGAGACTCACAGTTCAGGAAAGCAAAGCCCCCCGTGTTTCATTCCTTCTTTCCCCAGCCGAAACCTTTCTTCATTTCGCTTGTCGTCTGGACGCTGATTTCAATATTGGGCTGGTATTTCTTCGCGGCCGGTCTCGGCGCGTCGCTCGGCTTTGCGCCGGTTCCCGAAGAGCAGCAGCCGATCGATCTTTCCTTCTTCTTGCTGCCCGAAAATGTCTGGTTCTACAGCTATTTCTTTCTCTCAGCGCTGATCTTCTGCGGCGCCTGGCATCTGATAGCGCGCAATCATCCCTGGAAGCTCTGGTCGATCTGGGGTTCGGCGCTCATTATTTTCGTGACCTATTTCGGCGTGCAGATCACGGTCGTGATCAACAATTGGCGCCGGCCGTTCGGCGATCTTCTGCAGAACGCCTTGTCGAAGCAGCCGGGCATTTCAGTGGATAATTTCTACAGCCTGATGTGGGTCTTTTGTCAGATCGCGTTCCTCAGCATGTTCGTGTCGATCATGACCGACTTCTTCACGAGCCACTACATCTTCCGCTGGCGCGCCGCGATGAACGATTTCTATATGTCGAAGTGGGAAAAGCTGCGGCACATCGAAGGCGCTTCACAGCGCGTGCAGGAAGACACTATGCGTTTTTCGAGTACGCTCGAAGGTCTCGGCATCAGCCTCATCAATTCGGTGATGACGCTTGTGGTCTTCCTTCCGATCCTTCTGGCGCTGTCGCATTATGTGACCGAACTACCGGTCATCGGACCGCTGGCGAATTCGCTCTTCTGGTTGGCGCTCTTCTGGTCGGCATTCGGCACGTTGCTTCTGGCGGTCGCCGGTATCAAGCTGCCGGGCCTGAACTTCCGCAATCAGCGCGTCGAAGCCGCCTATCGCAAGGAACTCGTCTACGGCGAGGATCATGCGGACCGGGCGCAGCCGCTGACGGTGAGGGAGCTTTTCAACAACGTACGGCGCAACTATTTCCGCATGTATTTCCACTACATGTATTTCAATGTCGCCCGCTATTTCTACATTCAGGCGGACGCGCTCTTCGTGATCTTCATGCTGGTGCCGACGATCGTGGCGGGTGCTATCACCTACGGTATCTTCCAGCAGATCTCGACCGCCTTCGGACAGGTCAGCAACTCGTTCCAGTATCTGGTCAATTCCTGGACGACGATCATCGAGCTGCTGTCCATTCACAAGCGCCTCAGGGCTTTCGAAGCGGCCATTGATGACGAGCCGCTGCCTGCGATCGATCGACGCTATCTGGAGCGTGAGGCGGGTGTCGTGCACGCGGATGGTTGATGGATAGGGTTTGGCCGGAGCGGGCGAGGTGGTGCTTTGTGGCCCCCTCATCCGGCTGCCGCAGCCAGCTCCCCGAGGGGAGAAGAGACTCGTGGCGATGCCTCGCCTTTATCCATCGCCTTAGAGAATTTTGGTCGACTTTGCGATTCCCCCTTCTCCCCAGAGGGGAGAAGGTGCCCGTCAGGGCGGATGAGGGGGCCACACGGCACCACCCCTCGTTCTCAAAGCGTCAGAGCCCCGACGTCCGCTCCAGCTTCCCGCGCGCCTCGATCATCGGAATCGCTTCGGAGTAACTGACGCAAGCCACATCCGCCCGGTGGCAGACGTCGCTGACCAGGCGGTCAAGCGCGCGCCAGTAGGCGCCGCCGTTCATTTCGACGAAATGGAAGCCGAGCTGGAGGGGGATGCGGTCGCCGTTATACTGGCGGTCGAAAACCTGGGAGAAGGCGGCGTAGGCGCGGTCCTCGAATGCCTTCGTATCCGCACTATCCTCCTGACCCTTGGAATGGCGAACGAAGAGGTTGTAGTCCATGCCGATGATCGGCTTTTGGCTGGGGCCTTCGGGAATCAGGGGGAGGCCGAAGCGGAGGATGCCGTTTTCCTCGACAGGCATCGCCGGGCCTTTGGTCACGAGGCTTGCGTCATAGGTGAAGCCCGCCTTCTTTTCGGCGGCGATCATGTCGGCGCCCGCCGTCGCCGAGAGATAGGGGGCGCGAAAGCCTTTGATGCCATGGTCGACCAGATCCTGCCAGCCGGCGGGTTCTTCGAGGCCGACGCTCTTCCAGGCATTTTTCAACGTAGCATGGAAGGTCGCGTATTCGGCTGACCAGTCGGCTGCGCTCCAGAGGCGGCCGTCAAAATGGCCGCAGGCATGGCTTGCTATGTCGTGCCCTTCAAGATGTGCATGCCAGATATTGCCGAGCCGCTCGCGGATCTCGTCGTCACTCTGGGCAAAACCGACATTGGATTTTCCGCGTTTCTGGTGCGGCGCCTGGTAGGCCCTTTTCGCCGCGTCGTTCATCAGGAAGGTGCAGGAAAGGAAATAGGTGAAGTGGGCGCTGTTCTTCGCCGCCATCTCGCGGCTCTTCAGCCAGAGCGCGTTGTCGTGGGCGCCGTCGAAGGAGATGATGACGAGCTGCTTCGGCCGGTCGGCCGCCTTTGCCGCCGCGGGAAGAACGAGGGAGGCGACCAGACAGGTGGCGAGGAGAGGACGAGACATGGGCACCGCGACAATTTGTTCGCGGTTTCCCTCCGATAGAATTGCGGCGAAGCTGCGATCACAACTGGCATTTTTTCCCGCCAGCCGCTAAGCAATGTCAAACTGCACGGAAGGGACCGCAATGGCACTGCTTATCATCGGCATCATACTTTTTCTCGGTGTGCATCTGGTGCGGGTGGTGGCTCCTGGCCTGCGCCGCTCGATGATCGCAAGCCTCGGCGACAAGGGTTGGCGGGCCGGGTATTCGATCGCGAGCATTCTCACGCTGATCCTCCTGATCTACGGTTTCGGCCAGGCGCGGCAGGTGACCGGCATGCTTTACAATCCGCCGGTGTGGACGGCGCATATCGCCGTCGCGCTGATGCTGATCGCGATGATCTGTCTCGTCGCCTCGCTGCTGCCGGCGGGGCATATAGCTACCAAGACCAAACATCCGATGGTGCTGTCGGTGAAGATCTGGGCGCTGGCGCATCTGCTCGCCAATGGCGAGACGTCGTCGGTCCTGCTGTTTGGGGCGTTTCTTGCCTGGGGCGTGATCGTGCGCATATCGCTCAAGCGCCGCGAGCGGGCGGGCGAAATCACGCTTCGGCCCTTCGTCTCGGCCAAGTACGACCTCTATGCTGCCGTCATCGGTATCCTCGTCTGGGCGCTGATCATCTGGAAGCTGCACGAATGGCTGATCGGCGTTTCACCGCTCGCTACGTGACGAATCTTTCACATCCCCCTTACAACGGCGGCAAAATGGAGTAGAAGGCCGGGCAATGCGCATTTTGCGCAAAGTTATGGGTATTTCCGCGGCCGGAGACGAGAATGGCATTTAACGACGACAGCTTCATCCGTGAGGTCAATGAGGAATTGCGGTCCGACCAGATGAAGGGCGCCTGGCGCCGGTTCGGCCGCTATATTATTGTCGTCGCCATCCTGATCGTCGCCGGCACCGCCGGCAAGGTTCTCTATGAATATTGGGACGATACCCGCTCCTCCGGCGCCGGCGACCAGTTTCTGGCGGCGATGAAGCTTGCCGACGAGAACAAGAACGACGAGGCGCTGGCCGCGCTTGAAAAGCTGGAAAAGGAAGGCCATGGCGCCTATCCGGTGCTGGCGCGCATGCGGGCTGCGACCGTCCAGGCGCAGAAGGGCGATGCTGCTGCTGCAATCGCCGCCTTCAACGAGATCGGCAAAGACAACGGCGTGCCGGCTGCCGTGCGCGATGTCGCCAAAATGCGTGCGGGCTGGCTGCTGATCGAGAACGGTTCCTATGAGCAGGTTTCAGCCGCGATCGAAGAAATGGCCGTGCCGAGTAACGCCTTCCGTCATTCGGCGCGCGAAGCACTCGGTCTGGCCGCCTACAAGGCCGGCAACATGGCGCAAGCGCGGCAATGGTTCCAATCGATTATCGACGACACCGGCAGCCCACGTCCTGTTGCCAATCGGGCTCAGATGATGCTTGATCTCATTACCGCATCCGGCAAGGCGCCCGCCGCGCAGGGCTGAGTTTTAAGGAAAAAGAATGAGTTTCACGGTCGCCATCGTCGGTCGTCCGAATGTCGGCAAGTCGACGCTTTTCAACCGTCTGGTGGGCAAGAAGCTTGCGCTCGTCGATGATACACCCGGCGTGACCCGCGACCGCCGGCCGGGTGATGCGCGGCTGATGGGGCTGACCTTTACGATTATTGACACGGCCGGTCTGGAAGAAGCCGACGAGGAAAGCCTGCAGGGCCGCATGCGCGCGCAGACCGAAGCGGCAATCGACGAGGCCGATCTTTCGCTTTTCGTCGTCGACGCCAAGAACGGGCTGACACCGGTCGATAAGGCGCTTGCCGAAATGCTGCGCCGGCGCGGCAAGCCGGTCGTGCTCGTCGCCAACAAATCCGAAGCGCGCGGCTCCGACAGCGGCTTCTATGACGCCTATACACTGGGGCTGGGCGAGCCGACGCCGATTTCGGCCGAACACGGGCAAGGCATGCTCGATCTGCGCGACGCGATCGTCGAGGCGATTGGCAAGGACAGGGCCTATGCCAAGGAGGATGTTGCCGTCACGGACGTCGATATTCCCCACTCGGCTGATGAGGGTGAGGACGAGGACGAAGAGCCAGCTTATGACGAGACCAAGCCGCTGCGAGTGGCAATCGTCGGCCGGCCAAATGCGGGCAAATCGACGCTGATCAATCGCTTTCTCGGCGAGGATCGGCTTTTGACCGGCCCGGAAGCAGGCATCACCCGCGATTCCATCTCGGTCGAATGGGACTGGCGCGGCCGCACCATCAAGATGTTCGATACGGCTGGCATGCGCCGCAAAGCGCGGGTGACGGAGAAGCTGGAAAAACTTTCGGTCGCCGATGCGCTGCGCGCCATCCGTTTTGCCGAAACCGTCGTCATCGTTTTCGATGCGACAATCCCGTTCGAGAAGCAGGACCTGCAGATTGTCGACCTGGTGCTGCGTGAGGGCCGCGCGGCCGTGCTTGCCTTCAACAAATGGGACATGATCGAGGACCGCCAGGCGGTGCTTGCGGATCTGCGCGAAAAGACCGACCGGTTGCTGCCGCAGGCGCGCGGCATTCGCGCCGTGCCGATCTCCGGCCAGACCGGCTGGGGACTCGACAAGCTGATGCAGTCGATCATTGATACGGACAGGGTCTGGAACAAGCGTATTTCGACGGCGCGGCTCAATCGCTGGCTGGAGACGCAGCAGATCCAGCATCCGCCACCGGCTGTTTCCGGCCGCCGCATCAAGCTGAAATACATGACACAGGTCAAGGCCCGTCCGCCGGCCTTCATGATTTCCTGCACCCGCTCGGACGCGCTGCCGGAATCCTATACGCGCTACCTGATCAATGGGTTACGCGCCGATTTCGACATGCCGAGCGTGCCGATCCGCATCCATTTCCGTTCGCCTGATAATCCGTACGAGTCGAAGAAGAGGCGGACGTAGGGCGCGCTTGCAATGATTGGTGGCCCATTAGGCCTGCGCCATGCGGCAGCCATCTGCAGGTGCCAAGCCGCGCTTCTATTCAGCGCCTCGCTCAGCGCTAAGATCTCGGATAGCAGCCCGCTGAGATCGACTGCATCACGGCCGATCTCGGCGGCGATGCAGTCGGAGATGACGGCTCTTTCTTGTTGGTGCTTGCCTTCCCCGTCGGCCGAAGCGCGACCACGCGTTGGTCATCCTCGCGCCTCATGTAGCCGGCACTTTTCCAGGCGTTCGAGCAATGGGGCCCGGATGTGATTCCAGTAAGAGCTTTTCGCAGAGGCTGCCGACGCTCTGGCCGTCCTCGCCTCACAGCGCGACCCTGACGCCGCCCGTCCGCAGCACGATTGTGGTCGCGAACGATACGCTTCTAGACCTGCACAAAATGGGAACGATCAATCTCCAGAAGGGAGAGGCCCGGCGTTTTCGCCGGGCTTTCTGCTTCTTGGAAGCGACTTGGCAAATTGCCACGCCTTCTTCCATTTCGGCGTGATCACGCCGTTGGCGGCGCGAATGTTGTTGATGAACTGCTGCGTCGCCGCTTCCCAGGAATATTGCATGGCGAGCGCATGCGCCTTCTCGCGCGAAGCCGAGAGGGCAGCAAGGCAGGCGGCGCGCAGGTCCGTGTCGAGCGCGCCGACTTCGCTGTCTTCACCGATGATGTCGAGAGGGCCGGTCACCGGGTAGGCGGCGACCGGCACGCCCGAGGCCAACGCTTCGAGAATGGTGTTGCCGAAGGTGTCGGTGAGCGAGGGGAAGACGAAGACGTCGGCCTGGGCATAGGCTTGCGCCAGCTCCTCGCCGAACTTCACGCCGGCGAAGAAAACATCGGGATATTGCTTTTCGAGCTCGGCGCGCGCCGGCCCATCGCCGACGACGACCTTCGAGCCCGGCAGATCGAGCTCAAGGAAGGCCGGCAGATTCTTTTCTAATGCCACGCGGCCGACGGTCATGAAGACCGGGCGCGCCAGGCCGAACGGCTTTTCCTCGAGCGCCATAGGGCGGAACTGCGCGGCGTCGATGCCGCGGCTCCAGGGCATGAGATTACGGATGCCTTTTTCCGACAGTTCACGCGCAAGGCTCGGTGTCGCCACCATGCAGCCGGCGCCGCCATTGTGGAACCAGCGGATGAAGGAATAGAGCCAGCTCTTCGGGATCGGCAGGCGGGCCGCGACATATTCCGGGAAGCGGGTGTGGTAGCTCGTCGAAAACGGCATGCGGTTCTTCAGGCACCAGCGGCGGGCGGTGAGACCGAGCGGCCCTTCGGTGGCGATATGCACGTAGGAGGGATTGTGCTTTGCGATCTCGCGGGCAATGCGGCGATAACTGGCGATCGACAGACGGATCTCGGGATAGGTGGGGCAGGGGATGCTGTTGAAACGCTCCGGCGTCACCATCCCAACCTCGACGCCCATCTTTGCCAGTTCGCGATTGGTGTTCTCGATCGAGCGCACCACGCCGTTGACCTGCGGATGCCAGGCATCGGTGACGATCACCAGCCGTTCCGGCAGTTTGCCGGCCGAGGTGGCATTGGCCCAGCTCTCGCCGCTGTAAGTGTTTGCCGGACGTTGCAGCATATCGCGATTTCCATCCGCGTTGCAGTGATCTGTCAACGCTCAACCCCAAAGCGGGGTTCCGGAACGGCGATTCCCGCTTGCCTATTTTGAGGCATGACCATGATGGAAATATTACAGCCGCTTGCCAGTCTTTTGAGGCGTTTAGCGGTCCGATCGGCGCGAATATGTCAGCGGCCGATCATCATTTCAGGCAGAAGAATGACGGCGCCGGTCGAGGACCGACGCCGCTTGGGAGGTTAGGCGGCAGCGGAAGCCGAACCGGCGAGCGGAACTTCCGAGATCGTCTTCAGAACCTGGGAAGCGATCTGGTAGGGGCAGCCCTGCGAGTTCGGGCGGCGATCTTCTAGATAGCCCTTGTAGTCGTTCTTGATGAAGGAGTGCGGCACGCGGATCGAAGCGCCACGATCGGCAACGCCGTAGGAGAACTTGTTCCACGGAGCCGTCTCGTGCTTGCCGGTCAGGCGCTTGTCGTTGTCAGGACCGTAAACGTTGATGTGGTCCATCAGGTTCTTTTCGAACTGCGCCATCAGCGCTTCGAAGTAGGCCTTGCCGCCGACTTCGCGCATGTACTTAGTCGAGAAGTTGCAATGCATGCCCGAGCCATTCCAGTCGGTGTCGCCGAGGGGCTTGCAGTGATACTCGATGTCGATGCCGTATTTTTCGGTCAGACGCTGCAGCAGGTAGCGTGCCATCCAGATCTGGTCGGCAGCCTTCTTGGAGCCCTTGCCGAAAATCTGGAATTCCCACTGGCCCTTGGCCACTTCGGCGTTGATGCCTTCGTGGTTGATGCCGGCAGCGAGGCAGAGATCGAGATGCTCTTCGACGATTTCACGGGCGACGTCGCCGACATTCGAATAGCCGACGCCGGTGTAGTAGGGGCCCTGCGGAGCCGGATAGCCCTGCTCGGGGAAGCCGAGCGGGCGGCCGTTCTGGTAGAAGAAATATTCCTGCTCGAAGCCGAACCAGGCATCTTCGTCGTCGAGGATGGTGGCACGGGCGTTGCTCGGGTGCGGCGTGACGCCATCGGGCATCATGACTTCGCACATGACGAGAACGCCGTTGGTGCGGGCCGGGTCGGGATAGATGGCGACGGGCTTCAGCACGCAATCGGAGCTGCGGCCTTCGGCCTGCATCGTCGACGATCCGTCAAAGCCCCAGAGCGGAAGCTGTTCCAGCGTCGGGAAGGCGTCGAATTCCTTGATCTGCGTCTTGCCACGCAGGTTCGGTACCGGGGTGTACCCATCGAGCCAAATATACTCGAGCTTATATTTTGTCATCGTGACTCTCTCAATACGACGAAGGTGAGCAAACCCGGAGACGATCTGGGCGCGCAAACGCATCCGACCGCCAGGGGATGCACCTATTTAAGCACGTAGCGTGCCAGTTTGATCGCGGGCGAAAGAAAAATTGTAAATCAGCCGGTCAATCCGCGCTTTTCCTTTCTCGAAGGAAGCCCGTTTGGACGATCGAAGATTGATTCATCAGGAGGATAGAGAGGTTTTCTGCCTCGGAACCGGATGAAAAATTGGGCGTTAGTCTGAAACGGTGAAGTGTTGAACAAATAGGCGGAAGCTTCAGCCATAAACAGCATATGGATCAATCATTAGTTAGATCATGCATTTATTTTGTGCAATTTGCATAAAGGATGTGCATCATGCTATGGTCGCGGTCCTGATGCCGATGCGCCGAACGGAATGGAGGCGAGTCTCATGCCCACCGGTTTCCATCGTGAATCCGCGACGATCTACCAGTTTCCCGTCAAGCCGACGCGGGCCGCAAGCCGGTTCGAACGCGCCAGGCTGATGGAGCGCGAGGCGGCTGATGTCTGCGACGCCGCGCTCGATAGCTGCTGGTATCATGACGAGGCCGTTCGCGAGACAGATCGGCCGACGAAGTCCTGATTTTATGCCCTTAACCGGGGAGGCATGCCGACAAGGCGGGGAGCGCCCGCCCATGGCATATGTACGGTCGTCATGCGCGGGCTTCAGGCGCCGCTCAACCCGAGCTTCTCTCTTGCAATCAACGCCCCATGCTCACTGACGACGCGAGCCGCAACGCCTGCGGCGAAGCGCGCAGCGGCCGGCGCGTCTTGACTCTCGAGATATCGTGCGAGAAAGGCACCATTGAAACTGTCGCCGGCGCTGGTGGTGTCGACGACGTTCTCGACCTTTTCGGCCGGCACGAAGGTCTCCTCGCCGCCGAAATTCAAGGTAACGCCGTCTGCGCCATTTTTGACCACGACATCGAGAGCGCCCAGCGCGCGGTAGCGATGGATGGTCGCCTCGATGGAATCGTCGCCGAAATGGGCGGCCTCGTCGTCAAAGCTCGGCATGACGAACACGGAGGAGCGGGCGCCTTCGCTAATCGTCGCATGCATCACGTCGTAGCTCGACCAGAGGCGTGGACGGATGTTGGGGTCGAAAACCACGAGCTTGCCGGCTGCCTTGGCGCGACGGATTTCGGCGAGCAGCGTTGCGGCATCCTCCTGCGGCAGGATGGCAAGGGTGATGCCGGAGAAATAAACGACGTCAGCGCTTTCCACCGCCTCGCGTAGATGATCCGGATCGGCAGCCAGGCTGCGGGCGGCCGAACTGTCGCGCCAATAGCTGAAGGAGCGTTCGCCGTTCTTCAGATTGATCATGTAGAGGCCCGGCGTCTTGCCCTTGACGCGGCGGATGAGGTTCGTGCCGATACCCGCTCCGGCGATAAAAGCAGCCATCTCGTCCGACATGGCGTCGTCTCCGAGCGCGGTGAAATAATCGACCGACCAATCGGGGCCGAGGCAAGCGCGGGCATACCATGCGGTATTGAAGGTATCGCCGGCAAAACCCTTGCGCAGCAGGCCGTCGCCGGCCTGCGAGAGCTCCACCATGCATTCACCGATCGACAGAAACCGTCTTCCGTTCACCTTGTCCTCCCGGCATCGGAGCGCCGTTGATGCAACAGGCCGCTCTATCACTTCGAATTAACGCTTCATCCGCTGATACGCGGAGCCGGGCGGAGTGACAAGCGTCGATATTGCAAGCGCCATTGCGACAAGGAACCGAAAGCCGCCTTCGCGGGCAAGCGAAGGCGGCAAGCGCGAAAGGTGTTTATTCGTGGATGGTGTAGCTGCCGAGCGCGCAAAGATCCTGCGTGTCTTCGGTGGTGTCGAGGTCCGAGTCTTCGTCGAATTCGAAGCGCATGTCGTATTTGCAGACGGTACGGCCGTCGGCGATGGTGATGTTCACGGTCTCGCCTGGATTGAGGACATCCTCGCCGAACACGTCTTCTTCCCAGCTGTTGACGCCTGTCGGCGAACTGTAGAAGCGTGTCAGGACGGACTTGGTCCCGTTGGTGAGCTGGAATTTCAGATCTTCGGCATGTGACGATACGGCGGAGGTGGCGATGATCGCAGCGGCAAGCGCGATCAATCCTGATAGTTTCGATTTCATATTGCGTTCCCCAAGCCCATGATTGGGCGGAGGCAGGGATAACATGCGCGCATCTAAATCTTTGTTATCGGAGATTATAGATTCCGACGCATGTGTGTTTTGGCCGATTCACCGCGAAGGGGACGTGACAAGTGTTACGAGCGAAGGCCGCTTCATGCGGCCTCCACTCACGGCCGGTCCATATGATAGCAGGCCGCCTTCTGACCGGGACGAACCTCTTCGGTCGGCGGCATTTCCGTGCGGCAGATGTCGGTCGCCTTCCAGCAGCGGGGAGAGAAGACGCAGCCTTTCGGCGGGTTGAGCGGCGAGGGCGGATCGCCCTGCAGGCGGATGCGGGTGCGCAGGCGCGCAAGCTTCGGATCCGGGATCGGTGCGGCGGAAAACAGCGCCTGTGTATAGGGGTGAGCGGGATGATCGAAGACAGTGGCGCAGTCGCCTGATTCCACCACGCGGCCGAGATAGAGTACCAGCACATCATCGGAGATCAGGCGCACGACCGAGAGGTCGTGGCTGATGAAGATCAGCGTCAGGCCGAACTCCCTACGCAGCCTGCGCAGAAGCGTGATGACCTGGCCCTGGATTGAAACGTCGAGGGCCGAAACGGGCTCGTCACAGACAATGAGCTTCGGTTTGGTGATGATCGCACGCGCAATGCCGATGCGTTGCGCCTGGCCGCCGGAGAATTCGTGCGGATAGCGGTTGATCATCTCCGGCACCAGGCCGACGGCGCCCATGATTTCGCGCACGCGCTGGGTACGCTCGGCCTTCGAAAGCTTCGGTTCGAAGACAGTGAGCGGTTCGGCGATGATGTCTCCAACCGTCATGCGCGGGTCGAGCGAGGCGATCGGATCCTGGAAGATGATCTGCATGTCGCGGCGAGCGGCACGCATTTCCTCCTCCGTGAGGTCGAGAAGATTGCGGCCCTGCCAGAGGATGCGGCCCTTCTGCGATTTCAAGAGCCGCAGAATGGACCGGCCGAGTGTGGATTTGCCGCAGCCGGATTCGCCGACAACACCGAGCGTGCGGCCTTCGGCGAGATCGAAGCTGACATTGTTGACGGCGGTGAGGAAGACCGGCGGTTTGAAGAGGCCTTTCGCCGGCAGTTCGAACTGGGTGGTGAGGTTCTCGACCCTGAGCAGCGAGCGATCAGCCATGGTTCAGCAACTCCTCACGGCGCGGAAACGGATGGTAACAGGCCGCACAGTGGCGCGGCGCCAACGGTTCGAGGGAAGGCGGACGGTCGATGCAATCATCCTGGACCTGCGAACAGCGCGGCGAAAAATTGCAGCCCTTCGGCAGGTGCTGCAGGTTCGGTGGGCGGCCGGGGATGACGACGAGATCATCGACATCCTGGTCCGGGCGCGGGATCGAGGCATGCAGCGCGGCCGTATAAGGATGGGCGGGACTATCGAAGAGTTCGTCGACCGGCGCCTCCTCGACGATGCGGCCGGCATACATGACGGCGACGCGGTCGGCGAGACCGGCAACGACGCCAAGATCGTGGGTGATCATGACAAGCGCCGTGTTCATCTCCGCCGTCAGATCGTTGAAAAGGTCGAGGATCTGCGCCTGGATGGTCACGTCGAGCGCCGTCGTCGGCTCGTCGGCGATCAGGAGCTTCGGCTTGGTGAGCAGCGCCATGGCGATGACGATGCGCTGACGCATGCCGCCTGACAGTTCGTGCGGATAGAGGTGGAAGCGCCGCGTCGGGTCGGGGATGCCGACGCGTTTCAGCATGTCGAGGGCAGCGTCCGAAGCGGCGCGCGACGTCAGGCCGCGGTGAACCTCCAACTGTTCCGTCAGCTGCCGCGAAATCTTCAGCGACGGGTTCAGCGCTGTCATCGGGTCCTGAAAGACCATGGCCATGTCCTTGCCGCGGATCTGGTCGAGCTCGCGCGGTTTCAGCGACAGCACGTCCTTGCCTTCGAGCAGCGCCTGTCCCGCCGTCTTGCCGTTCTTGGCAAGCAGGCCCATGATGCCGAGGAAGGTCTGGCTCTTGCCGGAGCCGGACTCGCCGACGATGGCGATGCGCTCGCCGCGCCGCACCGTGAGGTTCATGTTGGAGACCGCCTTCACCTCGCCGTCGGGCGTTGCGAAGGTGATCGAGTAATCCTTGAGTTCGAGCAGGATGTCTTTTTCTTGGAGCATTCTATCGATCCTTCGGGTCGAACGCGTCGCGCAGGCCGTCTCCGATGAAGAGCAGGCTGAGCAGCAGGGCGACGAGGAAGCTTGCCGGGAAGATCAGCAGCCAGGGCATGCTTTCCATCGCATCGGTCCCTTCCGCGATCAGCGTGCCGAGCGAGGTCAGCGGTTCCTGCACGCCGAAGCCGAGATAGGAAAGGAAGCTTTCCGTGGCGATGATCTCAGGCACTGTCAGAGCCGCAAAAATGACCACCGGCCCGACGAGGTTCGGGATGATGTGCTTGACGATGATCTTGAACGGCCGCTGCCCGGATGCGCGGGCCGCTTCGATGAATTCGCGATGCTTGATCGACAGCGTCTGGCCGCGCACGATGCGGGCCATGGTCAGCCATTCCAGCGCGCCGATCGCGGCAAAGAGCAGGTAGACGTTGCGGCCGAAGATCACCATCAGCAGGATGACGAAGAGGATGTAGGGAAGCGCGTACATAATATCGACGAAGCGCATCATGATTGCATCCAGCCTCCCGCCGATATAGCCCGATATCGCGCCATAGAGTACGCCGATGACGACCGAGACGACAGTCGCCGTCAGCGCCACGGCCAGGGAGACGCGGGTGCCGTAGAGCACGCGGGCGAGAAGGTCGCGGCCGTTCGGGTCGGTGCCGAAATAATGGCCGGTCTCGATCGAGGGCGGGATGCGGAACGCGGCCCAATCCGGGTCCTCGTAGTTGAAGGGAATGAACCAGGGACCGAGGAAGGCGGCGAGGATCAGGAGGCCGAGGACGGCGATCGACAGAACGGCCGCCTTGTTGCGCCCGAGGCGGCGAAGCGCATCCCTGGTGAGCGAACGGCCTTCGGGCGCCAGGCCTTCGGCCTGCAGAAGCTCCTCTGCGAGCAGCTCGCGTTTTGCGGGATTGAGGATCATCGGTTTCTCACTTTCGGATCGAGCCACGCATAGGCGATATCGACGAGAAGGTTCAGGAACACGATCAGCACCATGTAGAAGATGACCGTTCCGAGAACCATGCCGTAGTCGCGGTTCAACGCCGCATTGACGAAGTAGCGGCCGATGCCGGGCAATCCGAAGATGCTCTCGACAACCAGCGAGCCGGTGAGAAGGTAGCTTGCCGCCGGTCCGAGATAGGAGACGACCGGCATCATGGCGGGCTTCAGCGCGTGGCGCATCACCGTCAGCCGCGGGCCGATGCCCTTGGCCTTGGCGGTGCGGATGAAGTTCTGGTTCATCACTTCGATCATCGAGCCGCGGGTTATGCGCGAGATACGCCCGGCATGGGGAAGGGCTAGAACGACGATCGGCAGGACAAGGAATTTGAGCGAGCCGTCACCCCAGCCGCCGACCGGAAACCAGGCAAGATGGATGCCGAAGATCAATTGCAGAATCGGCGCGATCAGGAAGTTCGGCAGCACGACGCCGATCAGGATCAGGCTACCGAGAATGTAGTCCGGCGTCTTGTTCTGATAAAGCGCCCCGAGACAGCCGACGGTCACGCCGACGAGGATGGCGAGCAGGAAAGCAGCCGTGCCGATCGTGAAGGTATAGGGCAGACCGATCATGATCTGCTGAGCGACGCTGAAATCCTCACTGGAGAAGGAGGGGCCGAGATCGCCCTTGAGCAGATCTCCGACGTAGAGCAGGTATTGCTGGATCAGCGGCTTGTCGAGATTGTAGTGGGCCGCAAGATTCTTGAGGATGACCGGCGGCAATGGCCTTTCGCCATCGAAGGGGCCGCCGGGAGCAAGGCGCAGGACGAAAAACGAGGCTGTCACGGCGATCCACATGACGGGGATCGTCGACAGCAGGCGACGGAGAGCGTATTTGATCATGGTCGTGGGCCGGTCCTTCCCGCAGTGTGCGGGAAGGACCGTTTTCCCTTACTCTTTCATCGACAGCCAGCGCGTGCGGTGGATGTCCTGGATGTTGTCGACGAAGCCTTCGATCTTTGGCGAAACGACATTCTTCGAGACGTAATAGTAGATCGGCAGGGCGGCGGATTCATCAAGCGCCAGTTGCTCGGCCTTCTTGAAGATTTCGGCGCGCTTGGTGAGGTCCGTCTGAGCATTGCCGTCCTTGATCAGCTTGTCATATTCAGGATTGGACCAGCGGCCGTAATTCATCTGCACGCCCGTCACCAGGAGGTTCAGGAAATTGTCCGGGTCGTTGTAATCGGCAAGCCAGCCCGCACGGCCGATTTCCACCTGGCCGCGCTGCATCTGGTCGTAATGCACCTTGGTTTCGGCGTTGACGAGCTCGACATCAACGCCCAGCGGCTTCCACATCGAAGCGATCGCGACGGCGATGCGCTTGTGGTTGTCATTGGTATTGTAGCTGAGGACCGCGTGGAGCGGCTTATCTGGGCCGAATCCGGCGTCGGCAAGCAGCTTCTTGGCCTCGGCGACCTTGTCCTTGTAAGGCAGGTCCTTCCAGCTGACATAGGCCGGCTCGCCGTAATTGGCAGTGCCTGGCGGAACCCAGGAATAGGCCGGAAGCTCGCCCGTGCCGAGGATCTGCGGGCCGATCACTTCGCGGTTGATCGCCATGGAGAGAGCCTGGCGGACGCGCTTGTCGCTGAAAGGAGGCTTCTGCGAGTTGACGACGTAATAATAGAGGCCGGAGAAGGGGGCGACATGCGCCTGGCCCGGCAGGTTCTTCTTCATCCATTCGTACTGGTCTGTGGGAAAGTCGGTGAGGATGTCGAATTCGCCGGCGCGGTAGCGTTTCAGCGCCGCTTCCTGGTCTTCGAGCACGAAGAACTTGGCGCCGTCGATCTTCAGGTCTTTGGTGCCATACCACTGGTCGTTCTTGACTGTTGTGACGTGCGAGCCGGGAACCCATTCGACCGGCTTATATGGGCCGTTGGTGACGATGTTGCCGATCTTAACCCAATCCTGGCCCTTCGCCTCGACGACATGCTTCGGCAGCGGATAGGCCGTGTAGTGCATCAGCGCATTGAGGAAATAGGGAGTCGGATTTTCCAGGGTGATTTCGAGTGTCTTGTCGTCGATCGCCTTGACGCCAAGCTGGCTGAGATCGGTGATCTCGCCCTTATTGATCTTTTCGGCGTTCTTGATGGTGAACTGCAAATAGGCGTAGTCGGCGGCGTTCTTCGGATCGACGAGGCGCTGGAAGGCGAAGACGAAGTCTCCTGCCGTTACCGGCTGGCCATCGGACCACTTGATGCCGTCGCGGAGCTTGAAGGTGTAGACCTTGCCGTCAGGCGAAATGGTCCAGCTTTCGGCCTGGCCAGGGACCGGATTGTCCTTGGCGTCTTCGGTGACGAGGCCTTCGAAAATGTCGCCGGCAATACGATTCTCCCAGTCGCCGGAAAGTTTCTGCGGATCGAGCGACTGCGGATCGCCACCATTGTGGATGTTGAGCGTCGCCGCGTGCGCCGAAAACGCCAGCAATGTGCCAAGCATTGCGGAGGCGATAAATTTTTTCGTGAACTTGTTCATCATGGGTCCACCTTTCTAGGCTTTGCGCCTTTATTAGACATCTGTTCCCGGTTTTCGACCTCTTACGTGCAGGTCAGTGCGCACCTTATCGCAAAGGCTTTGCGTTGCAACCCCAAATCCAGAGGCTGGTTTGCGGTTGTGGACAAGCCTATATACGTCTCCCTCTTGCGGGATCGCGACGAAGCGTCGCGGCGGTTTCGGCTCCATTCATAACGGCTTCACATGGTTGTCTTTTGTTTCGTCCGCTTTAGTGTGGCGAGCGCGAACAAGGCAGGAGACGTAGCCGATGGCATTGCAGGCAGGCGGGAATGCGGACTGGTGGCGCGGAGCGGTGATCTATCAGGTCTACCCGCGCTCGTTTCAGGACACCAACAGCGATGGGCTCGGCGATCTCAAGGGGATCACCCGCCGGCTGCCGCATATCGCCAGCCTCGGTGTCGATGCGATCTGGCTTTCGCCCTTCTTCAAGTCGCCGATGGCCGACATGGGTTACGACGTTTCCGATTATTGCGACGTCGACCCGATCTTCGGCACGCTCGCCGATTTCGACGAGATGATGGCCGAGGCGCACAGGCTAGGCATCAAAGTGATCATCGACCAGGTGATCTCGCACACCTCCGACCGACATCCCTGGTTCGTCGAGAGCCGGGCGAGCCGGAGCAATCCGAAGGCGGACTGGTATGTCTGGGCCGATCCGAAGCCCGATGGGACGGCGCCGAACAACTGGCTGTCGATCTTCGGCGGCCCGGGCTGGGAATGGGACGGCGTGCGCCGGCAATATTACCAACACAATTTCCTGACTTCGCAGCCTGACCTCAATTTCCACAGCGAAGAAGTGCAGGAGGCGGTGCTGGAGACGGTGAAGTTCTGGCTCGACCGCGGCCTCGACGGCTTCCGGCTGGACACGGTCAACTATTATTTCTGCGATAAGCAGCTCCGAAGCAATCCGCCGCATGAGCCCGATACCAGTGACGGGGGCCTCGATGCGCCCGACACCAATCCTTACGGCATGCAGAACCACCTCTACGACAAGACGCAGCCGGAAAATATCAGCTTTCTCAAGCGCTTTCGGGCGCTGCTCGACCGCTATGAAGATCGCACGACCGTCGGCGAAGTCGGCGACGGCGCTCGCTCGCTGAAGACGGTGGCCGCCTATACGAGTGGCGACGACAAGCTGCACATGTGCTACACCTTCGATCTGCTGGGGCCTGATTTCACCGCCGCGCATATCCGCGGCTGCGTCGAAGCCTTCCAGAAATCGGTGACCGACGGTTGGGTCTGCTGGGCCTTCTCAAATCATGACGTCATGCGCCATGTCAGCCGGTTCGCGCTGACGGAGGAGGAGCGGCCTGTTATCGCCAAGCTTGCGATCTCTGTACTTGCGGCGCTGCGCGGTTCGATTTGCCTTTATCAAGGCGAGGAGCTCGGATTGCCGGAGGCGGAGCTTGCCTTCGAGGATCTGCGCGATCCCTACGGCATCCGCTTCTGGCCGGCCTTCAAGGGCCGCGATGGATGCCGCACGCCGATGCCCTGGGAAGCCGGAAAGGCGCATGCGGGCTTCACCTCGGCCGAGAAGAGCTGGCTGCCGGTGCCTTACGAGCAGGCGGCGCTTTCCGTGGATACACAGGAGGACAGCGACAACTCGGTGCTGCACCACTACCGCCGGACGCTCGCCTTCCGGAAGAGCCATCCTGCGCTTGTTGACGGCGAGATGACCTTCATCGGCACAAATCAGGACCTGCTCGCCTTCACCCGCGAAAAGGACGGAGAGAAACTGCTGTTCGTTTTCAACCTGACGCGCAAACCGGCGGAATTCCGCCTGCCTGACGGCATGGTATTCGGAGAGCCCTTGGCCATGCCGGGCTACGAGGCTGTGGACGGTGCCGGGACGGTGGCGCTTGCGGCACTGGACGGATTTTGTGCGCGGGTTGGCGGCCTCTCGAAGCTGCTCGGGAAGGTGCCCGTTGCGAAACCTGTCGAGGGTGAATTGCCGGAGGCCTGGCAGTAAGCCCACCCAACCCGGCGCTACTCACCCGATCAGCGCGAACTTGTCCACGTCGACCATGCCACGGTCGGAAATCTTCAGATGCGGGATGACGGGCAGCGGCAGGAAGGCCAGCTGGAGGAAGGGCTCTTCCAGCGTGGCGCCGAGTGCCAAGGCGGCCTGGCGCAGATGGTGCAGCGTGTCGCGCACTGTCTCGTAAGGCTCGATGCTCATCAGGCCGGCGACGGGCAGCGCGATTTCGCCGGTGATCTTGCCATCCTCAACAACGACGAAGCCGCCCTTGATCTCTCCGAGGCGATTTGCGGCGAGCGCCATGTCGTCCTCATCGACCCCGACGACGCAGATATTGTGGCTGTCATGGCCGACAGTGGAGGCGATCGCACCCTTCTTCAGGCCGAAGCCCTGGACGAAGCCATTGGCATGATTTCCGTTCTTGCCGTGGCGCTCGATGACGGCGACCTTGATGATGTCGTTGGTTAGATCGACCGTCGCCTCGTTGCCCTTGGCCGGCAGGCGGTAGCGGCGATGCTCAGTGATGATCTTGCCCGGCATGACGCCGATGACCGATGTTTCGCCCTCGGTGACCGGTACTCCAAAATGGGCGGCATTGACCCGCCGGGCCTTGACGCTGTCGAGGCCGATCGGGGCGACCGGTTTGCGCGTGGCAAAAAGCTCGTCGGTGACGCGGCGACCGGCGGAAAAAACCATCTCTGCACGGCAGCTTTGCAGGCTGTCGAGAACCACGAGATCGGCGCGCCAGCCCGGGGCCACCAGGCCGCGGTCTCTAAGGCCGAAGGCTTGTGCGGCAGAGATCGAGGCGGCGCGATAGATGGCGAGCGGCTCGACGCCACTCGCGATCGCCGTGCGGATCATATGATCGAGATGGCCCTGTTCGGCGATATCGAGCGGATTGCGGTCGTCGGTGCAGAGCGCGAGGTAGGGTGAAAGCCGCTCGGTGATGATGGGGATCAGCGCGGCGAGGTCTTTGGAGACAGAGCCCTCGCGCACCAGGATGTGCATGCCCTTGCGAATCTTTTCCAGCGCCTCGGCGGCGCTCGTGCACTCATGCTCGGTGCGGATGCCGGCCGCGAGATAGCCATTGAGGTCGTTGCCGGAGAGAAGCGGCGCGTGGCCATCGATATGGCCGCCCTGGAAGGCGTCGAGCTTAGACATGCAGACGGGATCCTTGTGGATCACGCCGGGGAAATTCATGAATTCGGCAAGGCCGATGACTTTCGGATGTTCGCGGAATGGCAGCAGGCTTTCGATCGGCAGGTCGGCGCCCGCAGTTTCAAGATGCGTGGCCGGCACGCAGGAGGAGAGCTGGACGCGGATGTCCATGATCGTCTCCAGCGCGGATTTAAGGAAGAATTCGATGCCCTCGGCGCCGAGCACATTAGCGATCTCGTGCGGATCGCAGATAGCGGTCGTGACGCCATAGGGCAGGACGCAGCGGTCGAATTCATGCGGCGTCACCAGCGAGGATTCGATGTGCAGATGCGTGTCGATGAAGCCCGGAACGACTATTCTGCCCGAGATGTCGATCTCGGTCTCGCCCGCATAATCGCCCGCAGTGGCAACAATGCGGTCAGCGCCGATGGCGATGTCCGAGCGGACGATTTCGCCGGTGACGAGATCGAAGAAGCTGCCGCCCTTCAGCACGATGTCGGCGGGGATACGGCCCACACCCTGGTCGATGAGACGTTCGAGTCTGTTGGTCATGGCACCGCTCACATTGCAAACCGATTCCGGAACTTATAACCGATCTGCCGCGACATGCGATGCCACAAACCAAACCGGGCGCTTATAGCGCCCGGTCGCAATCTGCAAATCTGGGATTATTCCGCAGCGACGATCTTCCCGCCTTCCCACTTATAGAGCGAGAAGCTCTGCGAGGTCAGGTCGCCGGTCTCGCCGTAGGTGAGCTTGCCGATGGCGGTCGGAACCTCCATGCCGCCCTTCAGTGCAGCCGCGACGGCTTCCGCATCCTCAGCGCTGCCGGCCTTTTCGATACCGGCTTTCAAGACTTCGACCGCGGCGTAGGCATTGAGCGTAAACGCCTCGGCCGGAATGTTCTTAGCGGTAAGCGCTTCGGCGGCAGCCTTTGAGTCCGGGTTCTTGGTGGCGTCGGAAGCGTTGGTGAACAGCGTGCCTCCCGCCGCATCGGTTCCGATCGCCCAGAATTCCGTATTGGAGAGGCCGTCGCCGCCGATGATCATCGCGTTGGCGGAGAGGTCATGCAGTTGGCGGGCGAGCAGGCCGCCTTCCGGGTGGTAGCCGCCAAAATAGACGATGTCGACCTTTTCGGCCTTGATGCGGGTGGTGAGGGCGCTGAAATCCTTATCGCCTGGTGTGATTGCGTCATTGACGACTTCGGTGACGCCGCCGCCATTCAGCGTCGCCTTGAAGGCGTCGGCAAGACCCTTGCCGTAGGCACCCTTGTCGTTGACGATGGCGATGCGCTTGTCCTTGAAATTCTTCAGCACGTATTTGGCGGCGACTTCGGCCTGCTGATCGTCGCGGCCGCAGGTGCGCAGCACGTTGGTGAGGCCGCGCTTGGTGAGGTCGGGGGCGGTCGCCGTCGGGGTGACCATCAGCACGCCATTTTCAGCCAAAACATCCGACACGGGGATTGCAACGCCCGACGTAACCGGACCGACGACGAATCGGATGCCGTCGCCGACGACCTTGTTGGCCGCGGAAACGCCCTGCTTCGGTTCGCCGGCATCATCGGCCAGCTCCAACACGACTTTCTCACCGAGAATGCCGCCCTTCTTGTTGATTTCATCGACAGCAGTCTGAGCGCCGTTCTTCACCTGATCGCCATAGGCGGCGACAGGACCGGTCAATGGCGCGATCAGACCGATGGTGATATCGGCATGCGCAAGCGGCGCAAAGGCGAGTGACGCGACGAGGGTCGCCGTCAATGTCTTGAGGGTCATTGTCTGTCTCCTTGGATGGGGTCGTCGACCCGCGATGATGTGCCGCGCCGGCTTTCCCGATCATTCAACAGCCTTCAGAGGCTGTGCCAAGGACGACCGGTAACGGTGCGATCAGCGAACCCGCCGGCCATGTTTGACTCGGTGAGGGCTCATGGCGAGATTTCTAGAAATTTTGATGAGATTGCGCAAGTTCATAACAAAATGGAAAGAAAATTCGGCCCATCCGGCCGAGAATTCAGTCGAAACCGATCATTTCCTTCGATTTTCCATGATTTTCAGAGGCGAGGCGGCGAATGGTCACGACCTGCCTCCGGACAAAATCACCTCCATAAGGTTGTCTTTAGCTTTCCTATTAACCGTTAGTTTGGCCAAGGGCAGTAGTATCCAGGAGACCCCGAATACCGCCGCATTGAAAAAGAGTCCTGTACAAAGAATTAGCTATCGGGAAACAGAGATCTGATGCTCAAGCGTATCGACGCCGGTCAGGTGTGTATCGGAATGTTTGTGGAGGTTGTCGAGGGCCTGTGGCAGGATCCTTTTTTGTCCAAGCGCAGATTTTCCCTGCGACGCGAAGTTGATGCTGCAAAAATTCGTCAATGCGGCACTGCCGGCGTCGTCATCAATACCAGCAAGGGGCTCGATACCAACGGCCTGCCGGGCCGTGACGTCGAGATCGACATTCAGGCCGCGCGCGACACCGTCCAGAGATCCATGCCGTTGTTGGAACAGGCTTTCGCAAAGCTGCGGAACGGCGATGGCGTCAGCATAGATCATGTGGCGCCGGTGATCTCGTCCGTCTCCAAGTCGATGGATGAGAACCCTGCGGTGTTCCTGAGCGTCACGCGCCTGAAATCAAAGGACGAGGTAACCTTCCTGCATTCCATTTCGGTGAGCGCGCTGATGATCCTTTTCGGCCGCCATCTCGCACTCGACGAGCATACGATTCGGATGCTCGGCACTGCGGGTTTGCTGCACGATGTCGGTAAGCTTGAAGTTCCAATTGAGGTGCTGAACAAGGCAGGGCCTCTGGAAAAGGATGAGATCGGCTTGCTTCGGGGCCATCCGGAGAAGGGGCACGCGATCCTGTCGCGGCAGGAGGGCATGTCGGACATCGTTCTCGACGTTTGCCTCAATCATCACGAACGCATCGACGGCAAGGGCTATCCGCGCAGCTTGCCCGCCAGCGAGGTGAGCCTCCACGCGCGGATGGCCACGATCTGCGATGTTTATGACGCCATTACCTCTGTGCGGCCATACAAGGCGCCGTGGAGTGCCAGCCAGGCACTGAAATGGATGTTCGGTGCCGAGGGGCATTTCGATCGCCAGCTCCTGAAAAAGTTCGCCCTCTGCCTCTCCGTCGCCTCTGTGAGCTGAGGTCTGCATTTTCAGACGAAAAGACCCGCGAGAACATTGTCCATCGCGGGTCTTTGGCACTGACCTTCGTGAACCTCTTCAGATGTTGTTCTGAAGGATGGTCCTCAGCTTGCCGAAGAGCTCGTCGATATGCTGCTTCTCGATGATCAGCGGTGGTGAGAGCGCGATGATGTCACCGGTGGTGCGGATCAGAAGCCCGCTCTCATAGGCCTTCAGGAAGGCGGTGAAGGCGCGCTTCGTCGGCTCGCCGGCGATCGGGTCAAGTTCGATTGCGCCGATCAGACCGGTGTTCCTGATGTCGATGACGTTGGGGCAGTCCCTGAGCGAATGCAGTGCATCGGCCCAATAATCGGAAAGCTCAGCGGCGCGGGTGAGCAGACCTTCTTCCTTGTAGGTGTCGAGCGTGGCGAGGGCTGCGGCGGAAGCGATCGGGTTCCCGGAATAGGTATAGCCGTGGAAGAACTCAATCATGTGCTCCGGGCCGTTCATGAAGGCGTCATGGATTTCGGAGGTGACGAAGACGGCGCCCATCGGAATGACGCCGTTGGTCAGCCCCTTGGCGGTGGTGATCATGTCGGGCCTGACGTCGTAATATTGCGCGGCGAAGGGGGCGCCGAGACGGCCGAAGCCGGTGATGACTTCGTCGAAGATCAGAAGGATGCCGTGTTTGGTGCAGATTTCGCGCAGCTTCTGCAGGTAGCCCTTCGGCGGAATCAGGACGCCCGTGGAGCCGGCCACCGGCTCGACGATGACGGCCGCGATGGTGGAGGCATCATGCAGCGTAACGATGCGCTCGAGTTCAGTGGCGATGTCGCCGCCATGCTCAGGTTCGCCGCGGGTGAAGTTGTTCTTGCCGGGCTGGTGGGTGTGCGGCATGTGATCGACACCGGTCAGGAGCGTGCCGAACATCTTTCGGTTGGCGACGATGCCGCCGACGGAGATGCCGCCGAAATTGACGCCGTGATAGCCGCGCTCGCGGCCGATCAGGCGGAAACGCGAACCGTTACCCTTCACGCGGTGATAGGCAAGCGCGACTTTGAGGGCAGTCTCGACGGATTCGGAACCGGAATTGGTGTAGAGGACGTGGTTCATGCCTTCCGGAGCGATATCGACCAGGCGGTTCGCCAGTTCGAACGCCTTGGGATGGCCGAGCTGGAAAGCCGGCGCGTAATCGAGTTCGCCCGCCTGCTGGCGGATCGCTTCGGTGATCTTCGGGCGGCAGTGGCCGGCGTTGACGCACCAGAGGCCAGCCGTGCCGTCCAACACCTCACGACCGTCATGGGTGGTATAATACATGTCCTTGGCGCCGACGAATAACCGCGGCTCCTTCTTGAACTGGCGATTGGCCGTAAAGGGCATCCAGAAGGCACGAAGATCATTCGGTGCATTGAGGCGGTTGGACATGCTGTTCTCCTGGCCGTTGGCGGCCCGTTCCCGAGGGGTTTTTCGTCCGAATTTTTACTGCCCGGTCAAATTATCAGCGCTTCCCAACGCGTCAACGAGAAAAGTCCCAACGCTTCCCTTCTGTTCAGCATCCGATGTTGCGTCGCCGGCAAGAAGTCGGCGGTTGGGCTGATGACAGGCATCAGACGAAGGTCACACAGAATCCTGAAAAAAACGACCGGCAAATCGCGTGATTTGCCGGTCGTGTCTTTAAGGTTTAGGTGCTGAAATACGTTGCCGATGCTCCCAGGGGTATTCCCATGCGGCGCGGCACCGGCCGACTGTTATGTCAGCGCTATCATCAGGCTGCGGATCTATTTCGGCTCGGAACGAGGTAGATGTCTTCGAGCGTCGCCAAGATCTTCATGACAGGCTCGGATGTGCTCGAATAGTAGATGGTCTGGGCGTCGCGGCGGGTCTTGACAAGCTTCTGCGCGCGCAGTTTCGAAAGGTGCTGTGAAAGCGCCGACTGGCTGAGGCCGACTTGTGTGGCAAGTACGCCGACGGCGACTTCGCCCTTCACCAGGCTGCACAGGATCAGCAATCTTTTGGGGTTGGCCATGGCTGACAATAGTGCTGCCGCCACATTCGTGTGGTCAGCCAAATCAGGGGTTTCCATATTCTTGTCTTCCTAATGCGAAACGTACATCATCTATTGGTAAGGGCTGTCTGCCGGAGCCCGCGGCAAAATTAGCAACTGGGCTCGAAGATTGTATATACCTAAAATTAAGGTATCGAGTATGCTATTTTAGATATGTTTGAACAAATGTGATCGGAATCCACAGCGGGCGTTTCGAATTCGTATCGCAGCAAAAAGTCGCCGGAAATGATTTCAAAGCCCGCCGGATCGATGCCGCAGATGCGCCAAGAAGCCGATTTCGGGGCTTTTAAGCGCGCTGCAAGGGTTTCCGCCACATCGGGATGGCGCTCTACTAAATCTCGCACTGTTTCGGCCGCTTTGGCGGCAATCTCTTCGATTGCCGGCGATTGGATGATGAGATCCCCGCCATCGAGATGGTAGGCGCGGCCGAAGCCGGCGTTGAGGCTCGCCTGCTCCGGTTTGAGACGGAAGAACAGAAAATCGGGGAAATCGATATAGAGATTTGCCTTGGGATGGCGATCGAGAAAACGCGTGCGAATGCGCTCGTGGAACCGATGACCATGCTCAATCGGCTCCGCCGTGCATTGGGTCGTCAGCCGGCTATGGGCAAGCGGATCGCCTTTGCCCGGCTCACCGGTCAGCAACGAGGCGCGCGGGTCTCGTACTAGCGCTTTCGTGTGAGCCGAAAGCTTCGAAACGAGGATAACGGGCGCGCCGTCGACATCGGTAGCGAGAAGGACACGGCTGGCAAAGGGAAAACCAGTGTCGGGATCGAGAACGGCAATTGCCGCGTACCGTGCGGAGCGCAGCAGCACGCGGGCGAGCCTACGGGCCTCGTCGTCGGTTTCGCGTAAGGGCGAGGGCTGATCTTTCATGTCCGCTTTGTGGCAAAGCGGATCGAAAACATCAAGCGTCCTCCTTGCGGCGATGGCGCGTGAGGCCGGCGACGATATCCTGGGCGGTGATGGTGCCGATGACGGTGCCGTTTTCCACGATGCCGATGCTGCCCGGCTGGCGGGCGAGTACGTCGAGGACATCGACGAGCGGGGTCGCGGCGCGGGCCGTGGCGCTGACGCTCATACCGGCAGCGGTCTGGCCCAGGCCGGGCTGCATAACGTCGGCAGCCGTCAGCATGTTGATCGGGTTGAGGTTCTGCACGAAGTCGGCGACATACTGGTCCGCGGGGTTCTTGACGATGTCGTGCGGCGTTCCGCACTGAATGATCCGACCGCCCTCCATGATGGCGATGCGGTTGCCTATGCGGAAGGCCTCGTCGAGATCGTGGCTGACGAAGAGAATGGTCTTCTTCAGCCGCCGCTGGAACTCCAGGAGTTCGTCCTGGAGGCGGGTGCGAATCAGCGGGTCGAGCGCAGAGAAGGGCTCATCCATGAGCAGGATCGGGGCGCCGGTGGCAAAGGCTCGGGCAAGGCCGACACGCTGCTGCATGCCGCCTGACAGCTCGTTGACCTTACGGTTCGCCCATTTCGTCAGGTTGACGAGTTCGAGCTGCTCGCCGACGCGGGCCTTGCGTTCGGCCTCCGGCATGCCGGCGAGTTCGAGACCGAAGCCGACATTTTCGGCGACGGTGCGCCAGGGCAGGAGGGCGAACTGCTGGAACACCATGGAGACGGTGTGGGTGCGCAGTTCGCGCAGCGCCTTGGCATTGCATTTGTAAGGGTTGACGAGGCCGGTGGTCGTGGAGACCGCGACGTCACCGCGCACCACGGGAGCGAGCCCGTTGACGGCGCGCAGCAAAGTCGACTTGCCCGAACCGGAAAGGCCCATCAGCACGAGGATCTCGCCTTCCTCGATCGTCAGCGAGGCATTGGCGACGCCCAGCACCAGGCCGGTCGCGGCGCCGATCTCGTCGCGCGTTTTGCCCTGGTCGGCCATGGCAAGGGCGGCTTCCGGCCGATCGCCGAAGATAATGCTGACATCCTTGAAGCTTACCGCGGTCATGCGCCCTCTCCTTCACCCGCCGTGCGGAACATGCGGTCGAGAATGATCGCCAGGATGACGATACAGAGACCGGCTTCGAAGCCTTTTGCGACATTGACAGTGTTCAGCGCACGCACGACGGGCACGCCGAGACCATCGGCGCCGACGAGTGCGGCGATGACCACCATCGACAGCGACAGCATGATGGTCTGGGTGAGACCCGCCATAATCTGCGGCGCGGCGAAGGGAAGCTCGACCTTGCGCAGCACCTGCATCGGCCGCGCGCCGAAGGCGACCGCGGCTTCGACGAGGGAGGGTGGCGTCGAGATGATACCGAGACGCGTCAATCGGATGGGAGCGGGGATCGCAAAGATGACAGTCGCGATCAAGCCCGGAACCATTCCGAGGCCGAACAGGATCAGCGCCGGGATCAGGTAGACGAATGTCGGAATGGTCTGCATCAAATCGAGTACCGGGCGCATGGCTGCATAGACCCAGGCGCGGCGGGCGGCCGCGATACCCAGTGGAATACCGATCACCATGCTGACGAAGGTGGAGGCGAGCACAAGCGCGAGCGTCTCCGTAGTCTCCTTCCAGTATCCTTGATTCATGATGAGCAGCAGCCCAACACAGGTAAAGAGCGTAATCGCGATCGACCGCCGCAGCCAAAAAGCGAGGGCGGAAATGACCGCAATGACGATCAGCGGATGCGGCTTTTGCAACACGAAGAGCAGGCCGTCGATGACGTGCGACAGCAGAAAGGCAAGTTGGTTGAAGAACCATTCGCCATTCGAGGTCAGCCAGTCCACGAAGGATTTGGCCAATGGGCCGATGGGAATCTTAGAGTCGGTGATCCAATTCAAGAGCGCGCCTATCCCGAAAAAATTAACAATCGGACAAAAATGAAACGGGGCGGCGAGCCGCCCCGTTCATGTGATCAAAGGCCCAGGCTGGTCTTGGCGGCCGCCAGCGCGTCGCCCTTGCCGTCGCGGGTCTTGACGCCGGCGAGCCAGGGCGCGAGCGCCGACGGGTTGGCCTTCAGCCATTCGGTAGCCGCAGCTTCCGGCTCCTTGCCGTCGTCGAGGATCTTACCCATGATCTGGTTCTCCATGTCGAGGGAGAACGTCAGGTTCTTCAGCATGGAGCCGACATTCGGGCATTCGCCGAGGTAACCGGCGCGGACATTTGTGTAGACCTTGGCACCGCCGAAGTCGGGACCGAAGACGTCGTCGCCGCCTGTGAGGTAGGTCAGTTTGAAGTTGGTGTTCATCGGATGGGGTTCCCAGCCGAGGAAGACGACGGGCTTGCCTGCTTTCTCGGCCCGAGCGACCTGGGCGAGCATCCCCTGTTCGGAGGATTCGACGACTTCCATATCCTTCATTCCGAAGGTGTTCTTTTCGATCAGATCCATGACGAGGCGGTTGCCGTCATTGCCGGGCTCGATGCCGTAGATCTTGCCGTCGAGATCGTCCTTGTGGGCGGCGATATCCTTGAAATCCTTGATACCGAGCTCGGCACCCTTGGCGTTGGTGGCGAGCGTGTACTTGGCGCCGACGAGGTTCGGGCCGAAGGATTCGACCGACTTGTCATCGATGTAGGGGCGAACGTCCTTTTCCTGCGTCGGCATCCAGTTGCCGAGGAAGATGTCGATGTCCTTGTTCTTCAGCGAGGTATAGGTGACCGGCACCGAGAGGACCTTGATGTCGGTCTGGTAGCCGATGCTTTTCAGGACGACGGAGGCGGTCGCCGTCGTAGCGGTGATATCAGTCCAGCCGACGTCGGAGAAGCGGACGGTGGAGCAGCTGTCGGGATCGGCGGCGAAGGCGGCGGTCGCAACGGAGAGGGCGGCGACGGCAGTTGCAGTGACGAGTTTGAATGTGCTTGTTGTTTTCATTTTAGACTCCCAGTCTTTAGGTCCCCAAGCCAATCACCAATAACCCAGTTTGACAAGCGACCTCAGTGCGTTTGCGTCGTATCGGAGGGTGCGATTGCGACGTTTGCGGTTTTTCCGATGTGCCCGGTTTTCGAGGCTTTCGACGGAGTTCAGACGGCGATTCCTGTGATTATTGCCCTTGCGGGTCTTTTCTTTGCCACTCCGAGCTTTCAATAACCGATCAAGGAGACTCTGATGGCAAAGCTCTATTTCAACTATTCGACGATGAATGCCGGCAAATCGACGATGCTGCTGCAGGCCTCCTATAATTACCAGGAGCGCGGCATGCGCACGGTGCAACTGATCGCCGCCTTCGACGAGCGCGCCGGCCGGGGCGTGATCGGCTCGCGGATCGGGCTGGAGGCGAGCGCCATTCCCTTCGAACCGGACGAGGATCTGTTCCGACTGGTCATGACGCTGAGCGGTGAAGGGGCGCCGATCTCCTGCGTCTTCGTCGACGAGGCGCATTTCATGACGCCTCTCCATGTCTGGCAGCTTGCCCGCATCGTCGACCGGCTCGGCATCCCCGTCATGGTCTACGGGCTGAGGACGGATTTTCAGGGCAAGCTGTTTCCAGCCTCACAGGAGCTTTTGGCGATTGCCGACGAAATGCGCGAGGTGCGGACGATCTGCCATTGCGGGCGTAAGGCGACGATGGTGGTGCGGCTGGACGCGCAGGGAAAGGTGCTGCACGAAGGCGCGCAGATCGATGTCGGCGGCAATGAGAAATATGTCTCGCTCTGCCGCAGGCACTGGGACGACGAAATGAATGGGGCCTGGATCGCCGAGCCGGTCTGAGACCGTCCGTTTTATTTGGCCGGTTTAGCAAAAGCCGATTACGTGACTTCAATGAAAGGGTGGAGATGTCATCCAGCTACGTTATCGGTGATCACCACGAAATGTTCGTGCGCACTTGTCGAGAGTGGAAGCTACCAGAGTGCCAGTATTGCGCGATGGTCTGCGCCTTCTGGAGCAGCGCGAGCAAGAGAGCGCCCTGGAGCCCGAAATTCGTCAGACGGTGAAAGCCGAGCGGCGCTCCGAGCGCGTCTAGTTAGAAGCTCCCTCGATGCTAACCGCTCACACTTTTCGGCGTTATGCTCTAGCTTGAGGCAGAAGATTCCCTGGAGAGATTAGGTGCGCAGAGCCCCGCCATTCGATAGCCTGTACGAATCCGCAGGCGGCCTTGCCGAAAAGATTGCGGCCGAGGGAGCCTATTGCGAAGCCTGCATCCGCGGCTTTGACAGCGACGAAACGCGGTCGGGCGACCAGGTTTTTCTCGAACAGAACGCGCGCTTCCAGGCCCATATTGCCGATGGCACGGCGCTCGATGCGTTGCTTGCCGAACTGGTCTTCACATTGGACCGAATGACGGCGGAGGTTTCGGCCGATCTCGATAGTTTCCGCGGATTGACGCTGCGCGAGAAAATGGCAGGCTGGACGTCGCGCCAGAGAATGTGGCGCATGTATACCGAACGCGTGCGCGAGGCGCCGGTCATCGAGCGGCTACTCGATCTCTTGGCGAAATCGGACGCGCTCGCCAGGCTGATCGTGAGCCAGCGCACCTCGATCATCGAACGCCACAAGATAGCCGAGCACGGGCTCGTGGGCATTGTCGAGCAACGGCGCCGGCTGGTCGATTCCATCGATATCGCCCGCCTGAAGATGAAGGAGCTCAACGCCAAAGCACTGACGACGCAGGGCCGTATCGGCGTCTATGGCAACAGGGCGCACTGGGAGCAGATGGAGGCAGAGCGGCGGGCGTTGAAGGCAGAGGCCGAACGAATTTCGGCCGAGGAGCACGAGATGCGGGACGACAGCCAGCGGCGCGAGCGCTTCATCGGCCTGTTCCAGGCTTTCGTCGATTCGCTGAATGGCCGGATCGGTGCCTGCAACGTCTTGCTGCGCAAGCTGATGATCGATGTCGAGGAGCGGCTGATCATCTATCAGGCGCAGGTCGATACCGACCGGCCAGGCATGAAGGTCAGGATCAAGCCGGAACTGTTCCCCGATATTGCAATCCCGATCAGGCTGTTCGAGAAGGATATGCTGGTCGCCCAGGATCTGGAGCGGCGCAAGAGCCGGGCCGACCTCGACGTCGCCGGAAAATTTCCGGCTTACGCCGAGCTGGCACCGGAAACGTCGGGAGCGCCGCTCATCGATACGGCGCGCAGATCCTTCCGCTTCAGGTTGCCGTTCCTGCGTTCCTGAGCCGTGACGCGCGCGGTTCGCGCTGCTTCATTCGTAAAAATCGAGGGCTCTTGTTGTGCTCGGGCTGGCGAGCGCATATGTGGATGCAGCGGGGCGGCGATGTCCTCCTGCATAATTCCTTAGATTGGAACCATTTAAGGAATTATGCAGTGACTCAAAGTGCTACAGCGTCCTTAGCGCGTCTAAAACGCGCGGCGCGGTAGTGTTCGCCTCGCCTGACAGGAGACGACGATGCTTGACCGGATTGCCGGTTTTTTCAGGCGGATCGGCCAGACGATCGGCCGCTGGGCCCGCCTGTTTTCCGCCTGGGCCTTTTGGCCCTTTCTTGGCGCGCATGGCTGGTACCAGCGCCGGAGCTGGTTGATCCGGCTGCCGATCATCGCATTCGTGGCGCTCTTCGCCGTACTTTACGGCTATTTCTTCTGGCAGACGCAGGTCTGGTCGAACTTCAACACTGCCTTTGTCGACCAATACCGCTTTTCGGAACGCAAGATTGCCGCCGGGCAGGAACTGCCGTCCGCCGAGGGCGCGAGCGGCGCGGCCATCAAGACCTGTCAGCGCTCAGCCATTGTCGATGTCACGGCTGACCTTACCGATTTCAACGTCAACCAGAACGCATGGATTTCTTCCATGCTGCTCTACAAAATGGGCTTCTTCGGGATCGACTGGGATCACACGCCCTTCCTCGACAACAAGGCCTCGTTCCAGCGTGGCATCAACCAGGCAGTCCGGCGTACCTCGGCGGAACTTGTCGATACACTCGGGCGCGTGCGCGGCACGTCTGGCATCAACAACGATCTGCAGAGCGCGCGCGGCAATCTGCAGTTCGACGAATATAGCTGGTATTTCGGGCTCAATCCGTTCGGGCCTAAAACGCCAACGCCTTCCTACTACCGCTCGGCGATCGGCAGCCTGCGCAAGTTCAATACTGATCTGTCCGCCTGCAACGTTATTTTCGACGGCCGCGCCGACAATCTGATGCAGTTCATCGACCGCATCGCCAACGATCTCGGCGCCACTTCCGACATGCTCGCCGAGCGTTCGGAACACCATAATCGCGGCTGGTTCGATACGCGTGCCGACGACCGGTTCTGGTTCGCCTACGGCCAGCTTTATGCCTATTACGCCATCCTGACGGCTGCACAGGCGGATTTCTCGCAGGTGGTGCAGGAACGCAATCTCGGCGCGATTTGGAGCGGCACTACGCGGCAGTTCCAGGCGGCACTGCGCATCCAGCCCTCGATCATCTCGAACGGCCGCGAAGATGGCTGGATCATGCCGAGCCACCTCGCGACCATGGGCTTCTATATTCTGAGGGTGCGCTCGAACCTCGTCGAGATCCGGTCGGTGCTCGATCGTTAGAGCGTTGCGCGTCAGCGGCGCCCCGTATGATCCTCGCAGCCAACGACGCGCAGCCTCTCGACGAATTCATAGGTGACGCCGACGATGCCGCCGCCGCTGGCATCGTCACGGAAGCGGCCGATGCTGCGCACCAACTTGTAACCGCCGAGCCGGTTGTGGACGCGATAGACGAATGGAAGCCGACGCCGTGACGGCTTGCCTCCTCGGAGGTCTGGGCGATCAGGCTGCGGTCTTCGGCGTGAATTCGAGACATCAGTTCGGCCAGATTGACCGGCCCGTCGCTATAGGGAAGATCGAAGATCGTGTGCACATCCTCGCTTGCAAAGAAATGTGCGGTTTCGATGTCGATGCGCCAGAAGCCAAAAGGCGATAGGCCGCAACCATCTGGACGATTTCCGCATCCATGATGCCGATATGGACGCGGGACTGTGCTATCTTGTCGACGACAGGCTGTTCGAAACGAAGAGACACGATTCTCCCAATCACGGGACGACGTGCTGACCCTCTTCTGATTTTTCAGCTGATCAGCTTCAATCGAATTGCTTTTGCTACCAACTGGGTGCGATTGACGCAATCGAGTTTCTTGATCGCGTTGGTCATGTAGGCGTTTACCGTGTGATCGGAGAGCGCCAGGATCTGGCCGATTTCGATCGAAGTCTTGCCCTGTGCCGTCCAGCGCACGACTTCAAGTTCACGCGCCGACAGCGCATTGTGCGCGTTTTCCTCGTTGCGCCTGACGGCATTGTATGCGTCGAGGGCATGCAGGATGATGATCGCCAGCTCGTTGACCTCGCTCTGGCCGAGCGCCGCACGCTCGCCGCAGAACCAGAAGACCAGGCGCTGCCCATCGAGTGCAATCGTCGGCATGGCAACACCCGCAGGTATCGCATGGCGCAGCATCAAGGCGCGCAGTTCGGCTGGAAAGGCCTGTCCATTGACGGTATCGTCGAGGTGCCAGGCCTGCGGCACGGCCGACTCCCTCAGCCGTACGCCGAAAGGGCAACCCCGCATCATGTTGGCGCGATCGAAGTCTCTGATATAGGCCGCGGGAAGCGAGCTTTCGATCAGTAGCGGTTTCAGGAGGAGGTCTTCCGGCGAGGGAGCGTGCATCAGCGTCGCATAGGACAGTCCGAAAGCCGCAGAGACCCTGCCGAGCCCTTGTGCAAACAGGCCGCGCGTTCCTGCAACAGCAAGTTCCGCCGCAAGCAACGACTGTCTTTCAGAGGTGGTCATATAAGACATTTGTACGCCTCCGGCAGCCCCAATGTTAACGCTATCAAATACACAAACACTGCTGGATGCTAGTCCCAATCGCCTTATCTCAAGCCGATTAGTACGAAACGCGCAGAAATAGTCACGACTGCGCGCGCCTCGGTTGAGTTGGGGCTTGTGCAAATAGCGTTGTGGTATCTTTGACTTCTTCCGCGGCGGGATAGCTGCGGATCTCGCCTGCTCCGGGGGCGAAGAGAATCACGCCGGAAGAGCTTGAGCAGCGAGAGGCGTCGAAATCTGGCTTGCTGCGGCACGATGCAATTGATAGGCGTATTATCATGTATAACTGAGGCGATTTAATCGTGCGCTTTGCACCTGCCCTGGCTTTTAAGCATCTGTTTTCTCTGGCAGTACTTGTTTTTCTTTTGTTGAACTTGTCGATCGGTGCCGCGCCTTCGCAGGCGGCTGGGCAGAAGAAGCCGGCAGGGCAGCCCCCGATGCGTTTCATCATCGTACACAGCCTCCTCTGTATAGAAGACTGTCCTGAATGGATATCGGCGGAGGGCCGCATAACTGCCGATACTCCCGCCCAGCTTAGAAGAGTTCTGAAGAAAATCGGGGACCGCAAACTGCCCGTCGTCTTCCAGTCAGAAGGCGGTGAGGTGGATGCCGCCTATGCAATGGGCCGGATGATCCGCAAGGCAGGCCTGGAAACAGCCATAGGGGGCACGCGACTGAAGGATTGCCCGGAGGATGATGCGCGTTGCGCCGCAGCTATCGCCAAGGATGGCAGCTCGGTCGGCGTCACCTATTCGGATGGTGCATACTGCTTTTCCGCATGTCCGCTGGCCTTCGCCGGCGGCATCTCACGCGTCTCGTCGCAATGGGCCTTCATCGGCGTCCACCAGATCACGACTGTCTACAACAGGGTGCGTATCTCCTATCGGATCGAATATAAGATCGTGAACGGCAAGAGACGGAAATTTCCCGCAAAGAGGTTGGACGCAAGGCGGTGGGACAGAGCAGCTCCACCAAGCTCGGCAAGAAGGCGACTGCTGCCCTGACGACCTATTTGAAGGAGATGGGCGTTAGCGGCGATCTGATCGCCTTGATGATGAGTACGGCTCCTGATCGTATCACGATCATACCGCCCGCAGATGCACTTCGCATGGGGCTGAACACCGACATGCTGTCTTACAATGAGTGGCCGGGCATGCCGCTCTGCGTGCCGGATGCCGCCACTGATGCCGTCTGCCACGGCCATTCTGCAGTCGCAGACACAAGCGAGAAACTGCCGACAACCCAGCCGATGGACTTTCTGCTGATGCATCATGGCAATTGTCAGGAGGAGTGCACGCAGTGGATTTCTGCGGAAGGAGACATCACGCCGGATACCCCGGTTCGGCTGAAGGCGATCTTGGAGACGCTCGGCCAAAGAAAGCTGCCGGTCGTGCTTCAGTCCAATGGCGGGGACATGGATGCGGCTTTCGCGATGGGACGTATAATCCGTGCTGCAGGCCTGGAGACCTCGGTTGGCAGAACGCGGTTGCCGAACTGCCCGACGCTAAATCCGCGTTGCAAGGCGAGCATGGCCAAAAGCGGCCCAACTGAGGGGGAGGTCTCCGCCGGCGGGGCATACTGCCTTTCGACCTGTGCTCTCGTCTTGATGAGCGGAACGCCGCGAATTGTCGGATATTCCGATATTGGCCTCGTGAGACCCACCACGGCTGAATCTGCGAAATTCTTCGCCTATTTCGACGAGATGGGTGTCAATTCCGAGTCTTTCGAGGCGATGATGATCGCGACCTCGATTGAGCGAAAAGAAATTCCTCGTGCTCAGGCGCTCGAACTTGGGATCGTCAATGGCATCATCCCTGATGGCGATGAGCCCGGCGACCGCCTGTGTGGACCCGATGCCAAGGAAAGTCTTCGATGCCCCAGAAAAGCTGAGGCAGAGATCATTCCTGCTGCTGGGGCCTCGAACTGACGCGGAAAGGAAGGCCTCGACTGCCGGCCTGCCCGCGCATCGACCTGACAAGCGGTTCGTCGTCTCTCTATCCCTCGTCCCTCAAATCGTTCTTCGACGTCACACTCATGAGCTTCTCCAGGAAGCCGAGCATGACGGCGGAGGCGACGAAGGTGAGGTGCATGAGCGTCAGCCACATGATCTTGCCGTCTTCGTATTGGTCGGCATTGAGGAAGACCTGCAGCAGATGAATAGAGGAGATGGCGACGATCGAGGAGGCGACCTTGATCTTCAGGCTGCCTGAATCGAGCTTGCCGAGGAAAGAGACCTCGTTGTCGGCGCCGTCGGCTTCATCGAAGCGGCTGACAAAATTCTCGTAGCCTGAAATCATCACCATGACGATCAGGCTTGCGACGAGGGCCGCATCGATCAGGCTGAGCATGGCAAGGATCATGCCCGCCTCGTCGAGAATGAAGACGTTGGCGGTGATCTTCAAGAGCTTATAGCCGAAGGAAACGGCATAGGCGGCGAGCGCCAACACCAAGCCCATGTAGAAGGCGACGAGGAGCCAGCGGCTCGACAGGATGATACGCTCGACGAGGAGTTCCAATGCTTTCATGTCTTCACCTTCAAAATCCGCGACGGTTGAGCGCCCCATAACCGTCCAGCGTGGCGGCTGCAAGGCGAGCGCTATTCACAGCTTGGCGATATTTCGATATCCCACTGACGAGGGAAACGCCTTCGCGCCCGCGCAGGCCGCAATGGGGAGCATCCATGCCAGCAATCAAATCGGATATCGAGATTGCGCGTGCCGCGGCCAAGAGGCCGATCTTTGAGATAGGGGCAAAGCTCGGCATCGGGGCCGAGCAGCTCGTCCCCTATGGTCACGACAAGGCAAAGGTCAGTGCCGAGTTCATCGCGGCGCAGGCTGGCAAGAAGGACGGCAAGCTGATCCTTGTCACGGCGATCAATCCGACCCCGGCCGGCGAAGGCAAGACGACGACGACTGTCGGCCTCGGCGACGGTCTGAATCGGATCGGCAAGAAGGCGATCGTCTGCATACGCGAGGCTTCTCTCGGCCCCTGCTTCGGCGTCAAGGGCGGTGCGGCCGGCGGCGGTTATGCGCAGGTCGTGCCGATGGAAGATATCAATCTGCATTTCACCGGCGATTTCCATGCGATCACCTCGGCGCACAATCTACTGGCGGCGATGATCGACAACCACATCTACTGGGGCAACGAAGAGAATATCGACATTCGCCGCATCACCTGGCGGCGGGTCATGGACATGAACGACCGGGCGCTCAGAAGCATGGTCTCGTCGCTCGGCGGCGTTGCGAACGGTTTTCCGCGCCAGGGCGGCTTTGACATCACCGTCGCCTCGGAAGTGATGGCGATCCTCTGCCTTGCTGCCGACCTCAAGGATCTGGAGCGGCGGCTCGGCGACATCATCATCGGCTACCGCTTTGATAGGACGCCGGTGCGTGCGCGCGACCTGAAAGCCGATGGCGCGATGGCGGTGCTGCTCAAGGATGCGATGCAGCCGAACCTCGTACAGACGCTGGAGAACAATCCGGCCTTCGTGCATGGCGGCCCGTTCGCCAATATCGCCCATGGCTGCAATTCGGTGACGGCGACGAAGACGGCGCTGAAGCTCGGCGACTATGTGGTGACGGAAGCGGGATTCGGGGCCGATCTCGGGGCTGAAAAATTCTTCGACATCAAATGCCGCAAGGCCGGGCTGAAACCGGATGCGGCAGTTATCGTCGCGACCATCCGGGCGCTGAAGATGAATGGCGGCGTGAAGAAGGAGAATCTCGGCACGGAGGACGTCGCGGCGCTGCAGAAGGGCTGCGCCAATCTCGGCCGGCACGTTGCCAATGTGCGCCGCTTCGGCGTGCCCGTCGTCGTCGCGATCAATCATTTCGTCATGGATACCGATGCGGAGATCGCGGCGGTGAAGGAATTCGTCTCGCGGCTCGGCGCCGAAGCGATCCTCTGCCAGCACTGGGCCAAAGGTTCGGCCGGCATCGAGGAACTGGCGCATAAGGTGGTGGAGCTGGCCGAATCGGGCCAGGCGAAATTCCAGCCACTCTACGGCGACGACATTTCGCTGTTCGAGAAGATCGAGATCGTCGCCTCGAAGATCTACCATGCCGGCGAGGTGACCGCGGACAAGGCGGTGCGCGATCAGCTGCAGACATGGGAGGAGCAGGGCTACGGCAAGCTGCCGGTCTGCATGGCGAAGACGCAGTATTCCTTCTCCACCGATCCGAACCTGCGCGGCGCGCCGGAAGGCCATATCGTCTCGGTGCGGGAGGTGCGGCTTTCAGCCGGAGCCGGCTTCGTCGTCGCCATCACCGGTGAGATCATGACGATGCCCGGCCTGCCGAAATCGCCGTCGGCGGAGCGGATTTTTTTGAATGAGCAGGGTTATATTGAAGGGTTGTTCTGATCAGAGGCGGACTTCCCGAAACGCTCGACCAGACGGTGCTCCCGACGCTTTTCAAAGTCTGGATCGATAAACAAACGGATAAGGCTTTGCATCGTGCCGAGGAACAACGGTCCGATGGCGAAGGCCCAATGGAACTCACCGGTAAATATGAAGTCGACAGCGATGATCAGGAAACTGGTTCATCAGTGACAATAGCGATAGCCGCCCTTCCTTTCAATGACGTCGAGATGAAAATGGGTCTCGTGGGCGGCGTCACTTTCGGGGTCGAGGACAGTGGTGAAATAGAGACAGCCGGCGGCGCTGACGGTTCGCTGAAAGGCGCCGGTCAGTGTGGAGTCCTCGCGGCGGGAGCGGACGGCGACGTCCTCGCCTTTCTCGAAATGTAAGCTTGCAATGTCGATAGCGTTGCCGCGAGCATGTTCGGAGATCTTGCCGGTTCCGGCGCCGTTGCGCAGGCGGCACATATAGGACGTTGCCTGGTTAACTGATGTGATGCGGCCCTGTCCAGGCAGGGCAGCGGCGGCGGCGGGGATGACGCTCTCCTTTATCCAGCGGGCAAGCGCGAGGGCGGCCGGGCAGCGCATTGTCGCTTCCGGCTTGAGCGCAACGCCGGGCAGGGCTTCGGAGACGATGATCGGCTTGTCGATGCCGCAGCCATTGCCGTCGTCGATGCGCGGCGCTTCCTTGAAGACAACGCCCAGAGCCTGAAGGGCGGCGGTGCATTCTGCATGTTCAGCATCGCTCTCGGGCTCGATTGTCAGTTGCTGCTCTTCGAGCGTCTGCTCGCCCTGCGGCTTGTTTTCTTCCGGCGCCTGGGGGCGACCGGCAGTACCCGGCGGCAGCGGCGGACCTTGCATCGGTTCCGTCGGCTCCGGTTTTGCCGGGGCGGCCTGCGGCGCGGGCGTCTGGCTGGATGCCGGCGCCTCCGGCTCCTTCACGTCCGGTTTCGGCTGAGGGGCGGGAACTTCCTCCGGTGCGGGCGGTTCCGCCTTTTCCGCGGGCGGGGCAGACGGGCTGGTCGTCTGTCCGGTATCGGGCCGAGGTTCTGGCAAGGGGCCCTGCGCAGGCAGGCGGGCGCCGGCAAGAAAGACGCTAGCGGCGAAAAGGATCGCCAGTGTCGAAAGTTTCCTCAATGGGCAGAGATCCTAGTATCGTCGCGGGTAACAACGCATGAGGGCGTTTTTCGTTGCAATTGTGCAACGCCCTACGAGATCGTTAAAACTTGATGAGAGGCGAACCCGGCTGATTTCGACCAACACAACCTGCTCTTCAAACTGCGCCAGGAGCTGGAAGGCGGTCATCGCATCGGCTTGACGGCGGAACGCTTCCGCAGCGACCTGGAAACCGACCTGCACCATCTTCAGGGAGGAACCAGCCCTCGCAACTTCATGATCGACAATTATGACGGCCGCGAACAGCGTGACCGCGATCGCGTATCGCTCGACTACGATTATGAAGCGCAGTCTTCCGACGCGGTCTTCAGCAGTGCGCGCGCCACGCTTTATTGGCAGGATTTGAAGAAGGAGGCCGGCAGCGGGGGCCGTACGACCGCCAATGTTGCCTATGGCCGCAACAACGAGGTCGAAAACGAAACCTGGGGCTTCAGCGGCACCGCGACCAGGGACTTCGAATATTCCGGCCTCAGCCACTCCGTTCGCGTCGGGCTCGACGTCGGCGTCTCCAGCTGGAGCCAATATAGCTGGGCCCTGTGCCCGACATTGAACACGTGCCCGGCGCTGAACAACCAGGCGGAAGTGCCGAATGTGGACAGTCAGATCCTTGGGCTTGTTGTCGAAGACAAGATCGAGATCGGCAACACCGGTTTCACGCTGACGCCCGGCTTCCGCTTTGACCGGTTCAACTACGATCCCTCCACCGGCGGCGGTTTTAACAACAATACCGGCCTTACCCGTTTCGGCGATCTTCGCGACCGAACGGAAGCCGTCATGTCGCCGAAGATCCTTGCGACAGACGACCTGAGGCCTGATGTAGAGCTCTATATGCAGCTGGCGGTCGGCTTCCGCGCGCCAACCGTCGACGAACTCTATAGCCGCTTCTATAACCCCACCGGCCGCTACGCCCAGCTCGGCAATCCTGATCTGGAACCGGAAATCGGCCGCGGCATCGAAGTCGGCGCCAATTTCGACACGGGCGATTTTACCGGCAGGGTCGCGGCTTTCCATACCCGTTATCAGAACTTCATCGAGACGGTGACGAGCGTCGACGCGACAGGCTTTACTGAGTTCAATTACACGAACGTGGCTGCGGCGACGATCTCGGGTATTGAAGCCAGCCCGTCAAGACCTTCAATAACGGCATCAATCTGCATGCTTCGCTTGCCTGTGCCCACGGCAGGAACGAAGAGACCACCCAGCGCCTGCGCTCGGTGGCGCCGTTCAAGGCGATCATCGGCGGCGGCTGGAGCAATGAGACCTTCGGCTTCGACCTTTCCTCGACGCTTGCGGCCGGCATGCTCACGGACCACCTCAATACACCGGTCACGAACACCAACGACACGACCTTTGATGCGCCCGGTTACTTAATCGTCGACTTGACCGGCTGGTGGACGCCGAACAGTTGCCGGGCCTGCGCGTCCAAGCTGGTGTCTACAATATGTTCGACCAGGAGCACTACAACGCGCTCGCCGTGCGCAACGTCAATCTCAGCTCGGCGACGGCGTCGCAGCCGCGGGAGTGGTATTCCGAGCCGGGTCGCACATTCAAGGTCTCGCTCACCAAGACTTTCTGAGCCAGTCATGCCTTCAAGGCTGGGGAGGGGCGGCTTTCGGGCCGCCCTTTTCATTCGTGCGATCGCCTCTTGCGTGGCGGCTGATCTCAGGCTAACAATTTTCGCATGATCAAGTCTTTGAACATTGCTGTTTGGTGGTGGGCTCGCTGAGGCGGCCTCGACCAATCGTGTCCAAAGACGACGACGAGTGAGCCGCCCGAAACTTCGAGGCGGCTTTTTTGTTTTATCGCCGCCTGTCGTCCGGGCCCCGATAACGGAGTGGAACTATGGTAACGATCCTGCGGGATGATGGTGCGGAAATCTACGAGACCAAGGGTGGCATCACCGTCACCCGGCAGCGGCGGGCGATCCCTTATGCCGGTGCGGTCTCCTCCTATGTCGACAAGCTCGACGAGCGCCGCGGCGCGGTCTTCTCGTCGAACTACGAATATCCGGGCCGTTATACGCGCTGGGATACCGCCGTCGTCGATCCGCCGCTCGGCATCTCCTCCTTCGGCCGCGACGTCTGGATCGAGGCCTATAATGAGCGCGGGGAGGTGCTTCTCGGCTTTGTGACCGACCGGCTGAAGACGGTGCCCGAGCTTGTGCTCGGTGCCTCCTCCGGCCGCCGTCTCGACCTTTCCGTCAAGGCACCGGATCGGGTGTTTACCGAGGAAGAGCGTTCGAAGATGCCGACGGTTTTCACGGTGCTGCGCGCCGTGACCGACCTTTTCTATTCGCAGGCGGATGCGAGCCTTGGCCTCTACGGCGCCTTCGGCTACGACATCGCCTTCCAGTTCGACGCGATCGATTTGAAGCTGACGCGGCCCTCTGATCAGCGCGACATGGTGCTCTACCTGCCGGACGAGATCCTGGTCGTCGATAACTATGCCGCGAAAGCCTGGATCGACCGCTACGATTTCGAGAAAGGCGGCGTGACGACCGAGGGCAAGGCTGAGCAGATCGCGCCGGAACCCTTCAAGCAGACGGATGCCATTCCGCCGAAGAGCGACCATCGACCGGGCGAGTATGCCGAACTCGTCGTCAAGGCGAAGGAGAGCTTCCGCAAGGGCGATCTGTTTGAAGTCGTGCCTGGGCAGAAATTCATGGAGCGCTGCGACAGCAAGCCTTCCGACATTTCCAAGCGGCTGAAGGCAATTAATCCATCGCCCTATTCCTTCTTTATCAATCTCGGCAATCAGGAATATCTGGTCGGCGCCTCGCCCGAGATGTTCGTGCGCGTCTCCGGCCGGCGCATCGAGACCTGCCCGATCTCGGGCACGATCAAGCGCGGCGACGATCCGATCGCCGACAGCGAACAGATCCTGAAGCTCCTGAACTCCAAAAAGGACGAATCCGAACTCACGATGTGCTCGGATGTCGACCGCAACGACAAGAGCCGCGTCTGCGAGCCTGGCTCGGTCAAGGTGATCGGCCGCCGGCAGATCGAGATGTATTCGCGCCTCATCCATACGGTCGACCACATCGAGGGGCGGCTGCGCGACGACATGGACGCCTTTGACGGGTTCCTCAGCCACGCCTGGGCCGTGACCGTCACCGGTGCACCGAAGCTTTGGGCGATGCGCTTCATCGAGAGCCATGAAAAGAGCCCGCGTGCATGGTATGGTGGAGCGATCGGCATGGTCGGCTTCAATGGCGACATGAATACCGGCCTGACGCTGCGCACCGTGCGCATCAAGGACGGCATCGCCGAAGTGCGCGCCGGGGCGACGCTGCTCAACGATTCCATTCCTGAGGAAGAAGAAGCCGAAACCGAATTGAAGGCCTCTGCCATGCTTTCCGCCATCCGAGACGCCAAGACCGGCAATTCCGGCAAGATCCAGCGCGACGTCGCCAGCGTCGGCAAGGGCGTCAACATCCTGCTCATCGATCATGAGGACAGCTTCGTCCACACGCTGGCCAATTATTTCCGCCAAACCGGGGCAACGGTTTCAACCGTGCGCACGCCGGTGCCGGAAGAAATCTTCGACCGGTTGAACCCGGATCTAGTCGTGCTGTCGCCAGGTCCCGGCAATCCCAAGGATTTCGATTGCAAGGCGACGATCAAGAAGGCACGGGCGCGCAGCCTGCCGATCTTCGGCGTCTGCCTTGGCCTGCAGGCGCTCGCGGAAGCCTATGGCGGGGAATTGCGCCATCTGGCGCTGCCGATGCACGGCAAGCCTTCGCGCATCCGCGTGCTGGAACCCGGCATCGTCTTCTCCGGCCTTTCGAGGGAAGTGACGGTCGGCCGCTACCACTCGATCTTTGCCGATCCCTCGACGCTGCCGCGGGAGTTCATCATCACGGCGGAAAGCGAGGACGGCACGATCATGGGCATCGAACATGCCAAGGAGCCGATCGCTGCGGTGCAGTTCCATCCCGAATCGATCATGACGCTCGGCGGCGATGCCGGCATGCGGATGATCGAGAATGTCGTGGCGCATCTGGCGCGCAAGGTGAAGACGAAGGCGGCCTGAGCCTAGCTCTATCCCGCCCCTTTCCATGTGCGGATAGGGGCGAGGGTTGACACCGTTAGGCAAATCAGAACATTTCCGGAACGATCAACCGGGAATTATCGCCGTGGCCAGTGCCGAGAAGTTCATCGTCCTTCCCTACCGCAAGAACCGCGGCAGTCTCGTGCCTGGCGAAATGCGTCAGGCTTCGAATGCCGTCAGCGCGGAAAAGATCGCTTCGGCGATGGCCGAGCGTTTCGTCGGCGTTGCGGCCTATGCCGTCATGGTCGACGAGGAGACCGGCGACATGACCTCGCCGCGACTGCTCGCACGATATGGCGAGATTGCCGATCTCAACGCCGCCTGAGGCGCGATTTTCTGATGGAGACATCGCTCTACCTGCCGGTCAAAGCCTTCCTGGAAGCGGCCGGTTATGTGGTCAAGGGTGAGGTCGGCGGATGCGATCTCGTCGGGTTGAGCGATGGCGAGCCGCCGGTCGTGGTGATCTGCGAGCTCAAGCTCTCCTTCAATCTGGAACTGCTGCTTCAGGCGGTCGACCGGGCTGCCGTGAGCGACGAAGTCTGGATCGCGGCGCGCGTTTCGGCCAAGGGGCGCGGGCGGGAGACGGACAAGCGCTACCGCGACCTCTGCCGGCGCCTCGGCATCGGTATGCTCGGCGTCTCGGATGGCGGCGAGGTCAGCGTCATCGTCAGTTCGATCTCGCCGATGCCGCGCACCAATCCCAAGCGGCGCTCACGCCTCGTCAAGGAGCATCAGCGCCGTCGCGGCGATCCTGCCGTCGGCGGCGGCTCGCGGGCGCCGGTCATGACGGCCTACCGCCAGCAGGCGCTGCTCTGCGCAGCCGCACTCGACCGCGGAATTGTGCGCCCGCGAGATATGAAGGCGCTGACGCCAAAGGCCGGTCCGATCCTGCGCGACAACGTCTATGGATGGTTCGAGCGCCGGGAAAAGGGCGTCTACGCCCTGACGACGGCAGGCCAGGCCGCGCTTCTGCGGTGGCCGCAATCTCTCGGGTAAGATCGCGCTCCACCGGCGCTGTAGAGGATCGCGTATCGGATGCCGGCACCGCTACCCGTCGGGAAGCGACCACTGGCTGTGAAGGGACCCGTCATTCTCTTTGACAAATCCTCCATCATCGCCCATATCAGCCGCAACTGGGCCGCCTGCGCGACATTCGCGTGGGCGGTTTTGCATTTCAATGGCTTGGACCCTGCAATTCATTCGCAACCGCAGGAGGACGATATGAGCGACAACGGCGATCTTACTGTTCAAAAGCTGGCGATGTGGGGTATTCCGCTGTCCCTCGGCGTCATGGGCCTGAAGATGGTGGCCTGGTGGGTGACCGGATCGGTGGCGTTGCTGTCGGACGGGCTCGAATCGACGGTCAACGTCGTGGCCGCCTTCATCGCCTTCTTCGTCATCCGCTACGCGCAGAAGCCGGCCGATCACGACCATCCTTTCGGCCATCACAAGGCGGAATATCTCTCAGCCGTGACCGAAGGCGTGCTGATCGTCGTCGCCGCGCTGCTGATCGTCAAGGAGGCGATCAGTTATCTCGCGGAACCGCGCATGCTCGATGCGCCGGTGCTCGGTCTTGCGATCAATATTGCCGCCGGCCTCATCAATGCGGTCTGGGCGCGGCTGTTGATTCGGACCGGACGCAAACATCGCTCGGCGGCGCTGGCGGCGGATGGGCAGCATATCATGTCGGATGTGGTGACATCCGTCGGCGTGCTCGTCGGCCTGCTGCTGGCGCTGGCGACGGGTTATGCGATCTTCGACCCGGTTCTTGCCATTCTGGTTGCCATCAACATTCTCTATCAAGGCTGGAAAGTGATCTCGCAATCGATCAGCGGTCTGATGGATCAGGCGGTCGAGCCGCAGGAAGAGGAAGCGATCAAGCAGGCTATCGCGACCCATGCGGCGGGTTCGATCGGCGTGCATGACCTGAAGACGAGGCGCGCTGGCACCGTCACTTTCATCGATTTTCACATGGTGGTGCCCGGCACTATGTCCGTGCGGCAGGCGCATGATATATGCGACCGCCTTGAGGATGCCATCAGAGCGGTGCATGAGGGCGCCAAAATAGCCATTCATGTGGAGCCGGAGGGCGAAAAGGCCCATGGCATCCGCGTTAAAGTCATCAAGGAGGCATGATGCCGAATACCGATGTTTCCAACCTGTCGATGCTAGGTCAGCAAACCGAAACTGCGAAATCGCCGGAAGAGGCGGTGCTGGAGAAAGTGCCGGCCAATCATGCCGGCACCGACTATGTCGTGCGCTTCACCGCGCCGGAGTTCACCTCTCTCTGCCCGATGACGGGGCAGCCGGATTTCGCCCATATCGTCATCGACTACATCCCAGGCGAATGGCTGGTGGAATCGAAGTCGCTGAAACTCTTCCTGTTTTCCTTCCGCAATCACGGCGCCTTCCACGAGGATTGCTCGATCTACATCGCCAAGCGCATCGTCGAACTGCTCGACCCCAAGTGGCTGAGGATCGGCGCTTACTGGTATCCGCGCGGCGGCATTCCGATCGACGTCTTCTGGCAGACGGGCAAGCCACCGGAAGGTGTGTGGCTGCCGGAGCAGGGTGTCGCCACCTATCGTGGACGTGGGTGAGGAGCGGTCGGGCAAAGCCCGAGCAATCGATCCAGTGAATCGATTGCAGCGACGAACGCCCTGAGCTTAAAGCGAAGGGCGGGGATACGGTGCGGCAATTGATTACAAACTGCCGCCCATTTCTGCTCGATAGACCTCAAACATCCGTCACGTCGTCGCCGGACGAATCATCACCATAATCATCGCCGTCATCGTAATCGGCCTGCTGCAGGTTGTCGTCATTGTCATTGCCGGCAATATCCGCGGCCTGACGGACGTCGTCATTGCCGTAATAATTGTTGATGATGGTTTCCTCGGTCGGGGCGGCTGCATTGCCGAAGGGGTTGGCGCCGAAGGGTGAGCCCCAGCCGAGCGAGGACATGTGGTTGCCGAAAATGCCGCTCAGGGAGTTGGCAAGCAGCATGCCGCCGGCAACGCCCGCGGCCGTGCCGAGCGCACCTCGCAGAAAGCTGCCGCCGGCAGACGGCGCGTAGGCCTGCTGACTCCAGGGGCCGGTGGGCTGCTGCGGCGTCTGGCGATCGTAGCCGCGCGGCTCGTCATAGGCGCGGGACGGTTGCCCCCAGGGGCCGGGGTTGGAGGGGACAGGCGCGGGCTGCTGCGTCTGGGTATTGCCGAAGATTGAGCTCAGGAAACCGCCGCCCTGTTCGGCCTGGCGGTGCTCGCTGGCTCCGGCTTCAAACTGCCGGACGCGCTCCTCAAGTTCCTTGATGTGGTTGGCGGCCGCTTCCAGCCCCTTTTCCTGCACGATGACGGCCTGGGCGAGATAATAAGTGGCGGACGGCTGCTCGCGCGTCGCCTGGTCGATCAGAGCTTCGGCCTCGCGGTCGCGCGGCTGGCCTTGCGCGGTGCGCACGCGATCGAAGAGGGCGGTCAGCAATTGGCGTTCTTCCGGTGACATGTCCGGTCTCCTGTTCATCTCTTTTGGCGATTGCCATGTGAGAGGTGAGGTAGGAACCGATTCCGGCTTTTCAAAGCCTTCCACCGTTACATTTCAGTAAGGCTTGCGGAACAGTGCGCGGCTTCTTAAGGATATCTCCACCGCTTCGGTGCCTTGTGTTTTTCCCGCATTGTTTTAGGCATTGAGTCGCACTATGTGCGAGGAACCCGAATTCATCTCCGAGAGGTTCGAATGAACGACGAAGAACAGGACGACAAGACGAAGGAACTGCCGCTCGGCAAGGAAACGGAGGCGAATCTTTTCAAGTCGCGTTCGATCTTCATCTATGGACCGATCAACCAGGAACTGGCGCAGAAGGTCTGCTCGCAACTCGTTGCACTTGCTGCGGCCAGCGACGAAGACATTCGCATCTATGTCAATTCGCCCGGCGGTCACGTCGAATCCGGCGATTCCATCCATGACATGGTCAAGTTCATCAAGCCGAAGGTCTGGATGATCGGCACCGGCTGGGTCGCTTCGGCCGGCGCGCTGATCTATGTCGCGGCTCCCAGGGAGAGACGCCTGTGCCTGCCGAACACGCGCTTCCTGCTGCACCAACCGTCGGGCGGCACACGCGGCATGGCATCCGACATCGAGATCCAGGCACGCGAGATCATCAAGATGAACGAGCGCCTGAACAAGATCATGGCGGAGGCCACCGGCCAGCCGCTCGAGAAGATTGCCAAGGACACGGATCGCGACTACTGGCTCTCGGCCGAAGAGGCGAAGGACTATGGCCTTGTCTCGCGCATCGTGACGTCGCAAGCCGACATCTGAGTTTTCTCGACCGAAACCTTCGAAACGCCCTTGCCTGCCGACCGCAGGTGAGGGCGTCTTGATTTCGGTTATGCTTGCGGTCATTGACCGGTAGGGCTGGACGGAAAGCCCTCCATCTGGACTTGCGCGGGCGCCAACCATCATGCTCCATGCGCCATTCCAGCAGCTCAGAGTCCGCCATGCTCAAAGATTTTTCCGTCCAGCCCCTGTTCATGGGTCTGCTTACCGCTTTCGTCGGCTCCGCCAGTTCCTTCGCCGTCGTGCTGCATGGGCTGCAGGCGGTGGGTGCAACGGATGCGCAGGCCGCTTCGGGGCTGATGGCGTTGTCGATCTCCATGGGCGTCTGCGCGATCGTGCTCAGCGCCGTGACTCGACTGCCGATCAGCATCGCCTGGTCGACGCCGGGGGCGGCGCTGCTCGCAAGCACCGGCGCAATCGAGGGCGGCTTCAATGCAGCGGTCGGCGCATTCCTGATCTGCGCCGTGCTGATCATCATTGCCGGGCTGTTCAAGCCGCTCGGCCGGGCGGTCGCCGCCATTCCCGCGCCGCTCGCGAATGCGATGCTATCAGGTGTGCTGATCGGCCTCTGCTTTGCGCCGGTAAAGGCGATCGGCTTCAATCCGCTGCTCGGTCTGCCGATCGTCATTTCCTGGATCGTCGTCGGCGCCTTCAAGCGGCTCTGGGCGGTGCCGGCCGCACTCGCCGCCTTCGTGCTGGTGCTCGCCTTCGGCGTCGACATTCCCGACGGCGCTTTCGCCTCGCTCGAACGATCGCTGGTGCCGACGGCGGAACTCGTGCGGCCGGTATTCACCCTGGCGGCCTTCATCTCGATCGCGCTGCCGCTTTTCATCGTCACCATGGCCTCGCAGAACATTCCCGGCATCGCCGTCCTAAAAGTCAATCACTATGATCCGAAGCCGGGTCCGCTCTTCGCCGTCACCGGCTTCTTTTCGTTGCTGTCGGCGCCTTTCGGCGGCCATGCCGTCAACTTGGCGGCGATCACCGCGGCAATGTGCGCCGGGCATGACGCGCATGCCGATCCCAAGCGACGCTATTGGGCATCGCTGATCGCCGGCGTCGGTTACGTGATCCTCGGGCTGCTCGCCGGCGCGGTCACGGCCTTCGTCGCCTTGGCGCCGCCCATTCTGATCGAGGCGGTGGCGGGGCTGGCGCTGGTCGGGGCCTTCTCATCCTCGGCGATGTCGGCCTTCCAGGCGCAGGAATCGCGCGAGGCGGCGGCGATCACCTTCCTCGTCACTGCATCCGGCGTTTCCTTCGCCGGCATCTCGGGTGCCTTTTGGGGACTGATCGCCGGCGGGCTGATGCTGGCGCTGTCGCGGCTGGTGAAGATGTCGAAAGATCGCGCTCGGCAGAAGTAACGGAAAGCCGGCAGGCTGAGAGGGCTTGCCAGGTTCACCGCCCAACGCTATAAGCGCGGCCATGAAGACCTCTGGCGCCAAGATTTCTGATACGATTGCACGCGGCCGCATCGCCCTGCGTGACGTCTCGAGCGCCGTGACCTCGCTTCTTCTCCTCGGCCTTACGCGCGGTTGCCGGGTCCGTTGAGGAGCGCCCGGCGGCCGAAAGCCCGCCCGGTATCGCTCCTCGCGACTCACTTTCAAAATTGACCCAACGACCGACGAAGGTCCGCATTTGTTTATCGCCAAGTCCGATGCGATCGGCTAAGAGGCGGGGCAAATGCCGGCACGAGGAGACAAGACAATGGACAATACCAACAGCCGATCCTCCGCGAAGGGCATGCCCGATGCCGCGATGAAGTACCGGCCCTATCCGCAGGTGAATATTCCCGACCGCACCTGGCCGACCAAGACCATCACCAAGGCGCCTGTCTGGTGCTCGGTCGACCTGCGCGACGGCAATCAGGCGCTGGTCGACCCGATGGGCCACGACCGCAAGGCCCGGATGTTCCATCTGCTGCTCGAGATGGGCTTCAAGGAAATCGAGATCGGTTTCCCCTCCGCCTCGCAGACCGATTTCGATTTCGCCCGCTGGTGCGTGGAAGAGGGTAACGTGCCCGCCGATGTCTCGTTGCAGGTGCTGGTACAGTGCCGCCCGGAGCTCATCACCCGCACCTTCGAAGCGCTGGAAGGCGCAAACCGGCCGATCGTGCATTTCTATAACTCGACCAGCGAGCTGCAGCGCCGCGTCGTTTTCGCCAAAGATGTGCAGGGCATCAAGCAGATTGCCGTCGACGCCGCCAAGATGATCACCGACATGGCAGCCAAGGCCGGCGGCGGCTATCGTTTCGAATATTCGCCCGAGAGCTTCACCGGCACCGAGCTGGAGGTGGCGCTGGAGATCTGCAACGCCGTCATCGAGGTCGTCAAGCCGACGCCGGACAACAAGCTCATCATCAACCTGCCGTCCACTGTCGAGATGGCGACGCCGAACGTCTATGCCGATCAGATCGAATGGATGTGCCGCAATCTCGACAATCGCGAGAACCTGATCGTATCGCTGCATCCGCATAACGACCGAGGCACCGGCATCGCCGCCGCCGAGCTGGCCTTGCTGGCAGGCGCCGACCGCGTCGAAGGCACGCTGTTCGGCAATGGCGAGCGCACCGGCAATGTCGATGTCGTGACAATGGCGCTCAACATGTTCACGCAGGGCGTCGATCCGGGGATCGACTGCTCGAACATCGAGCGCATCAAGGAAGTGTTCGAATATTCGAACCAGATGACGATTGCCGAGCGTCACCCTTATGTCGGCGAGCTGGTCTATACGGCGTTCTCCGGCTCGCATCAGGATGCGATCAACAAGGGCATGAAGGCGGCACAGGTCGCCAACCATCCGGTCTGGGAGGTGCCGTACCTGCCGATCGATCCGCGCGACGTCGGCCGTTCCTACGAGGCGATCATCCGCATCAACTCGCAGTCGGGCAAGGGCGGCATCGCCTATATCCTGCAGCAGGATTATGGGCTCAACCTGCCGCGCAACCTGCAGGTCGAATTTCGTGAGGATATCCAGCGCATCACCGACGTGGAGGGCAAGGAGCTTCCCTCGAAGCGCATCTACGACCGCTTCATCGAGCGCTACGTGACGCAGCCCGAGGCGCGCCTCAAGTTCGTCGACCACCACACCTATCCCGACACCGAGCGCAAGGGCCAGCGGATCGTTGCAGCTGAAATCACCGACAATGGCGAGATCAAGCGCATCGAAGGGCGCGGCAACGGTCCGATCGACGGCTTCATCAACGCACTGTCGCATTATCTCGGCATCGAGATGTCGGTCGAGGATTATTCCGAGCATTCGCTACAGCACGGCTCGAATGCGGCGGCGATCTCCTATGTCGAGACCTCCTATCCCGGCGGCAAGCTCTTCGGCGCCGGCATCAATACCAACATCGTCGCGGCATCGCTGGAGGCGATCGTGTCGGCTGCGAACCGGGTGCTCGAAGTGAAGGCTGGCAGGGCTTGATCTGCGAAGGGTTCAGGCCGCGATCGTTTTGGTACGGCGCGGCCTGACGATTCGGTTGATTTCGTTGCGTCTTCGCTAAGCGAAAGCAGCGAATGGCCGTGTGGCCCCCTCATCCGCCCTACGGGCACATTCTCCCCGCTGGGGAGAAGAGGGAGCGAGTGGCGGCCTAACGTCCTTCGGCGCCCTCTTACGAATGAGAGGGAGCGAGACGTTGCCGCATATCCCTTCTCCCTAGCGGAGAAGGTGCCGGCAGGCGGATGAGGGGCGGCTGATGCTGATGGTCGATTTTGCCATTTACCGCCTCAGCTCCGCTGGCAGTCGTTCACCTCATACGACAGGCGGCAATCAAATCGCCGTGGCAATCTTCATGGCGAGCTGGCCGAGGGTGGCTTCGGCGGAGGGGCCGGCGAGAACGTAGGAGGTGCCGGCATTGTGCCAGGTGACCAGGCCAATCTCGTCCTTGATCGTTTCCTTGAAGTCGTCGGTCTCAGGCGGCTGCGCGTCCTTCCGGAAGCAGATGGAGATTATATCGCCGTCGCTGTTGGAATAGACGAGCTGACCGACGGGGCGATTGTCGCCGAGAATTATGCGGGCACCCTGGAAGGTCCAGGATTCGGCGCTGAGATCCGGCACACGGAAAGGCACGCCGATGACGGTCGTCAGCCAGCTGGAGATTTCTTCGGCCTGCGATGCCGGCACTTCGACGAGGTGACGGGGTTGGCGGATCAGCAGGCGTTGATAGGCTGTGACGTCGCCGAGCCAGTTGTTGGTATTGGCGGGCGCCGTGGCGGTCGTGGTGGCGATCTCGTCGGCATCCGGGGTGGCGCCGGCAAAATAGCCGATGCCGCAACCGACGACGAAGAGGATAAGAGCCGCTGCCAGCGCCTGCGGGCCGCTCGGGGCCAGTTTCACCTGGGGGCGCATGGCGCGCTGGGCGATCGGCGTCTTTGGCGGCTGCGTGCTCTTGATCGAGCGGACGAGGGCGAGCGGCACCGGCTCCTTCAGGACATCGTCCAGGCGGCGGCGGCCGAAATCGGCGCCATGACGCAGCTTTTCATGCAGACGGCGCGCATTCTCGTCGGTTGCCAGGCGCTGTTCCAGTTCGTGCCGTTGTTCGGGAGAGACCTCGCCGTCGAGAAGGGCGGTGAGCTGGGCTTCGAGCGGCAATTTCCTAAGATCGAGCAATTCAGTACCTGTGGATGGGGTGGGTGCCGGCAAGCCCGGCGAAATGCAGCCTTGCGGTGGCAAGCTGGGAGACGACGCTTGCCGTCGAAATGCCCATGATCTCGGCCGCCTGCTGATAGCTGTGGCCTTCGACATCGACGAGCAGGAAGATCGAGGAAACACCGTCCGGCATTTCGGCGATCATGCGATGGATGGCGTCGGGATCGACCGAGGCCGAGCGTTCACGGGCAGCCTCTCTGATGTCGGTGACGTTGCCGCGTGCCGACGCCTTCGGCTTCCGCTTGCGGCTGTCCTCCGTCCACTGCTGGCGGGCAAGCGTATATACCCAGCTTTCCAGTCTGCCCTCGCCACTCCACTGATGCCCCTTGGCAATGGCACGCAGACAAACGGCTTGGACAAGTTCATCGGCCACGCCAGCCTCGCCTGCGAGCGTGATCGCGAAGCGGCGAAGGTGGGGCAGAAGGCCGACGAGATCACGCCGGAGGTCGATGGTCGTTGCGGGCTGACGCATTGTCTATCCAAGAAGCATTCACAATGGTTTCGCGGACGAAAGCTTCGGCATCGGACGCGAAACCGGCTTTGTCGGCACCGGAGATGCAGATGCTTTATGAAGCAAATCCACTGCGCTTCGCAAGCATCCGGTCATCTTATCCCCTTTCCCAAGGGGTTTTCCTAATCTAGCCCGCAAAGCTTGCGTCAATATGTCCTGTAACCGTTCAAGCTTTGCAGCAGAGCGCGGTAGGCCCAGGTGTCTTCGCCGCCGCGGTCGCGAATTTCGACGAGCTGAACGCGCGCCCCCTGGATGTCTCCTTGTTCCACCAGCGCCATACCCATGTAGGAGCGGGCGAGAATATAATTCTCATCCGCCTGCAATGCCTTGCGGTAATAGGACATGCCGAGCTCCATGCGACCGGCTTTGCGGTTCGCATAGCCGAGATAATTCAGAATGCGCGGGTCGTTCTGGTTACGGGCAAGATTGAGCACGGTGATGGCGTTCTCATACTGGCCGGCATAGGCAAACTCGCGGGCGAACTTGTAGAGATCGTCGTCGTTGAAGCTGTTCTTCTTCGGAGTGACGCATTCCTTCTTCTGCTTGTCCCAGACCTTGCCGCCGGTGCAGGTTTTGGTCGTCTGGGTCTTCGGCGGCGGATTGGTGTCGTCGTTGCTGTCGCCGACCGCGAAGGCGGCGCTCGCCATGCCGAGTACAAAGCCGGCGGCAAGTGTTGTTCTGCACAGGCGATGGAAGGGGGAAGTCATTGGCGGCTCCGTTCTGAGGCGATGCAGTCGGTCGGATTGTACGCTTACCGGTAAAAATACCAAGAGGGTAGGCCGCCTCCATTACAAATGTTGCGACGGTGGCGAAGCGCTTTCCGAGATTGATTCAAGTGCCGCATAAAAAGAGTCGGAAGTCAGCGCTAAGGTGCGAAAATATCGACGCTTTCCGACATCATCGCATCGCCTGTCCTGTTCAGGCTGAAGCGCTCGCCGGTGAGTTCCCAGGCGCCCGGAGAGCCGTCGATGGAGAAGAGGTTGTAGGCGGCCGGCGGCTTAATGCTGCCCGGTCCCTGCGAGGCCGACGCGATGCCGACGACCGGCACCGGCTGCACCTGGCCGCGCAGCCAGTGGAGCGTGTTCAGATGCGTGTGGCCGTGCAACACGAGCTCGGCGCCGCCGGTCGAAATCACGGCCGCGAAGCGACGGATGCCGATCATGCGTTTGTGAAAGGCGGTGGCGCCGCGGATCGGCGGATGATGGATCATGACGACGCGGAAGAGACCGGCTTCGCCGGCCGCGCGCAGCATGTTCACCGTATCGCGGGCCTGGCGAGCGCTGAAAAAGCCGGAGGCGGCGAAAGGGGGCGTGGCGACTGCCGTGGAGCAGCCGACGATCGCAACTTTGTCGCGGACACGTAGATAGGGAAAGATGCGGCGGTCTTCCTGCCATTGCGGCGAGGCGAGGTCGCCGCGGACATAATCGTACCAGGCGCGCATCGATTTCTCATAGGCACCCGGCACATAGGCGTCGTGATTGCCTGGAACGACCGAGGTGTCGGCGGGATCGCCGAGCGCGCGCAGCCAGGCGGCGGCGGCGCGGATCTCGATGCCGCTCGCCAGGTTGACGAGGTCGCCGGTGACGGCCAAATGATCGGCCTGTTGGGCGCGGATGTCATCGAGCAGCACATCGAGAGTGCCGCCGAAAAGGTGCTTGCGTCGATTTCGATGCCAGTTCACAAAGCCGGTTATGCGTTTTGAAAACAGCTCCTGTATGGAAAGACGGGGCAGCGGTCCAAGATGGACATCGGAAATATGCGCGAGCTTGAACATGCTACGAGACATAGACCAGCTTATTGACAAATCAAACACATCCGGCGCGATGAAGAGCCGAAACGGAACGATGGTGGATAAAGAGAAGCGGCCCCCTCACATCAGGCTGGCCCTGCGCCTCCTGCATGTCTATTTCTCCTTCGCCCGCGGCATGACCATGGGTGTCAGGGCCGCCTGCTTCGATAAGGATGGGCGGATTTTCCTCGTGCGCCACAGCTATGTCGGTGGTTGGCATATGCCCGGCGGCGGGCTGGAGCGCAATGAGACGGCCGAAGAAGCGTTGGTCAAGGAACTGCGCGAGGAGGGCAACCTCAGAATCATCGGAAAACCGCAGCTGGTCCAAGTCTATTTCAACACCACGACCACCCGGCGCGACCACGTCGTATTCTATCGCGTAACCGTCGAGCAGACGGCGCCGCGGCCGCCGGATTGGGAGATTTCCGACAGCGGGTTCTTTTCGCTCGACAGCCTGCCCGAGGGCACGACCGAGGCGACGTATCGCCGCCTCGCCGAGCTTCGGGGCGAGCAGGAGCCTGACCATCGTTGGTGAGAAGCTTCAGGCTGCATTCAGCCGCTGCATAATTTCTTAAATCGGAATCGATTTAAGAGTAAATTATGCAGCAATTTAAAGTTCTACAGCGTCCTTTGCGCCTCTAAAAAGACGCGCGGCGCTGCAGCGCGGCCATGCGGGCTGTCGAGATCGAGCGCCGGGCCGGCGGGGACGATGCCGGTCGGGTTGATCGCCTTGTGACTGCGGTAGTAGTGCTGCTTGATGTGCTGCAGGTTTACCGTCTCGGCAACGCCTGCCGTTTGATAGAGATCCCTGAGATAGCCGGGCAGATTGCGATAATCGGCGATGCGGCGGATGTTGCACTTGAAGTGGCCGACATAGACCGGATCGAAACGCACCAGCGTGGTGAAGAGGCGCCAATCGGCCTCGGTCAATCTGTCGCCGAAAAGGTAACGGCCCCTGCCCAGGCGTTCGTCGAGAATGTCGAGTGTTTCGAACAATTTGACGACATTTTCCTCGTAAGCTTCTTGAGTTGTGGCAAAGCCCGCCTTGTAGACGCCGTTATTGACCGTGTCGTAGACGGTGGCGTTCAGCGCGTCGATCTCGGCACGCAGATCCTCCGGGTAGAAATCGGCCTTCGAGCCCGTCAGCCCGTCGAAGGCGCTGTTGAACATGCGGATGATCTCGGCCGACTCGTTGTTGACGATCGTGCCGGTCTGCGTGTCCCAGAGGACGGGAACCGTGACACGGCCGGAATAATGTGGATCGGCCTTGGCATAGATTTGCCAGAGGGTGGCCGCGCCGTAGAGGTGATCTCCGGTAGCTCCGTCGCCCACTTTGAATTCCCAACCGTTTTCGGCCATTAGTGGGTCGACGACAGAAACCGAGACCAGGTCCTCCAGTTTCTTCAGCTTGCGGAAGATCAGGGTGCGATGCGCCCAGGGGCAGGCGAGAGAGACATAAAGATGATACCGCCCGGCCTCGGCCCTGAAGCCGCCGCTTCCGGAAGGTCCAGCCTCGCCGTCTGCCGTCACCCAGTTGCGAAATTGCGAGGGCTGACGTTTGAAGTGGCCCTTGCTTTCCTTCGTGTCGTACCAGACGTCATGCCAGACGCCGTCCACAAGCATTCCCATGATTCATTCCCTGGTTGCCATGTTGGAATTGATGTTAGCTGAGATAGTGGGGCTTTGCAGGCGGTAAAGATCGAACAGTGCGTCACGCCCCCGACGCCAGCAGGCTCTGGTGTGCATTTTGCGTTGGACGGCGGAAATTTTTCCTGCTATCGGCCTTTTCACGATTTGAGGAACACCTGCCTGATGTTCATTTCCAGAAACCTGCGACGACGCTGATGCTCCGAACGCCAAGGGCGTGTTCGAGACCCATCAATCTGTCCAACCGGTTTCTGTCATCATGTACAAGCACGATCTCGTCTACCTCACCGAAGACGCGTCCCACGACGCCGCCATCGAACACATCAATGAAGAAGCCTTCGGTCCGGGCCGCTTCGCGCGGGCTGCCGCGCGTATCCGCGAGCAGGGGCCGCATGACCTGTCGCTCTCCTTCATCTGTGCTGACGACGGCGAGACGATCGCCTCCGTGCGCATGACGCCGGTGCTGGCCGGCACGGTGAAGGGGCATCTTCTTGGCCCGCTTGCCGTTCGACCCTCGCACAAAAATATAGGTATCGGCAGGGAACTGGTGCGGATCGCGGTGGAAGCTGCGCGGCGCAAGGGTTCGGAAGCCGTCATCCTCGTCGGCGATCCGCCCTATTACGGTCCGCTTGGCTTCGAGAAGGTGGCCTATAACGCGCTTGCCTTTCCAGGCCCCGTCGATCCGGGCCGGGTGCTGGTCGTTCCGATCGCCGAGGGCGTGCACGAGCGGCTGAAAGGTATGATCGCCTGGCGCGGATGATCAGAGCTTTTTCCGGAGGAAGCTGCGCGTGCGACCTTCCGGGAAATTTTCAAGCTCGCCGAAGACTTCATAACCGTGGCGCAGATAGGCGCGGAGAGCCTGCGGGTTGAAGGTATCGATCCAGGCGCCACGGCATCCTCGCGTCTTGGCCTCGTCTTCCGCTTTTGCGAGAATCCTGCCGGCTATGCCCGTTCCGCGTAGCGTATCGGGGATATAAAGCAACTGGATGAAGAGCCAGCCCCAGGCGGTAAAGCCCGACAGGCCGCCGGTCACCTTGCCGTCGGTATCGCGGATGAGGACGGCGAGCGGCTGGCGGTCCGAAGGGCCGACATCGCTGTTATTGAAGGCCGAGAGCGCATCGGTAATTGCCGCGAGTTCCACAGCCGAAGGCGATGCCGTGAGCTCGAACTCCGGCATGCGACTATCGCCCTTCGCGCCACCACATGGCGCCGAAAGCGAGCAGCAGGATGCCGACGCCGGCGAAACCGGCAAAGAGCGGCAGCGTGTTGATTCCCTTCAGGACCGTTTCGTTGGTCATGCGGATCATCATTCGCTCGTTATCGGAGACGCGGACCTGGCCGCGCACCGGCAGGATAGGCGGAACGCTGATTGCGCCCTTTTCGCTTGCGACGCGGGTCACGAGACCTTTGCTCCTGTCGACGACAGGCTTCAGCACATCGGTCGTCGAGATCATCGCCTTGAATTCCGGCGCATCGACAGCGCCGATGTGCACAAGCGTCGATAACTTGCCGTTACGGATTTCGAAGAGGCCGACCTCGTTCATGCGTTTCTCGGCCTTGTAAAGCCCGGGTTCTGTCTGGGTGAGCGGCAAGGTTTCGGTCTTGCCGGAGGGATAACGCACGGTGGCGTTACCAGGATTGTCGCCGATTGTCTGGCGGGTGACTTCAAGGGTTCGGCCGGAGGCGCGCGCCGTCAACGCTTCTTCCTCGAGCGCTGGTTCCTTCATCAGCCAATGAGCGATGCGGCGATACAGCGAGACATTTGGACCGCCGCCTTCGAAGCCGCGCGCCCAGAGCCAGCCCTGATCGGAAAGCAGCATGGCGACACGGCCCTGGCCGGCACGGTTCAGCACCAGCAGCGGATGGTTGTCGGCGCCAACCATGATCGTTTCGCCCTGCGGCCGTTCGACATCGACGCTGCGGAACCAGCGGCCCCAATGCGGCGGGTCCTCGCCGGAGCCGTCCAAGCCGCGCGTGACCGGATGCTTACGCCCTTCCTCGGAGAGTCGAGGATAGAAGGCCTTCTCGATCATCCGGCCCGTCGGCTCTGCCGGCAGCACGGAGGCGAGCGGCGTCATCGCGATCGACTCTGGGCTCGCATGTTCCGGGCCGGCGGCGATCAGCAGCGCGCCGCCGTTCTCCACGTATTGGGCGATGTTGTCATAATAAAGCATCGGCAGCACGTTGGCACGGTCCTGATAGCGGTCGAAGATGATCAGGTCGAAATCCTTGATCTTGTCGATGAAGAGTTCACGCGTCGGGAAGGCGATCAGCGACAGCTCGTTGATCGGCGTGCCGTCCTGCTTTTCCGGCGGACGCAGGATGGTGAAGTGAACGAGATCGACCGAGGCGTCGGATTTCAGGAGGTTGCGCCATGCGCGCTCGCCGGCATGCGGCTCGCCGGAGACCAGCAGAACACGCAGATTCTGGCGGATGCCGTCGATGACATGAACGGCACGGTTGTTGGCGGCGGTGACTTCACCGGGAAGCTCGGCGACGGAAAATTCGAGCACATTGCTGCCGCCACCCGGAACCTTGAAGGAGAAGGGCGTATCCTGACCGGGCGTTGCCTGCAAGGTAGCGATCTCGTCGCCGTTCAGCTTCACCGTGACGTCGGCCGTGCCGCCGGGGCTCGGACCATCGTCAAAGACGCGCAGGACGACCTGCTGCTCCTCGTTGACGATGCCGAAGCGCGGTCCCTTGATGACTTCGATGCGACGGTCGAATTCCTTGGGCTTGCCGGTGACGAGACCATGGATCGGCGCATCGAAGCCAAGCGCCTGATTGGCGGCCGGGACATCATGGACTTCGCCGTCTGTCAGTATGATGGCGCCGCCGATGCGGGCGGAAGGGACGTCAGCGATGTTGGCTGCCAGCGCCTCGAAGAGGCGGGTGGACGGAACGTCGGAATTGATGTCGCCTTCTACATCGATGAAGCGGGGTTCTATCTGGGGGAAGCGGGCAAGCTGCCCCTTCAACGCCACAAGCGCGTCATCGGTCATCTTCGTGCGCTCGGGCGTCTGCTGGCTCTGGCTCCGGTCGACGATGACGGGGACGATCGTCGACAGCTGATCCCGATCCTCCTGCAGCAGTACGGGATTGGCAAGGGCGGTCAGCAGGGCGAGGGCGGCCAGTATCCTGATCCAGGCGCCGCGAATGCCGCGCCAGATCGCAAAGGCGGCGATGAGAGCACTGGCGGCGGCCAGTGCGGCCAGAACCGGCCAGGGCAGGAAGGGTGAAAAATCGAAGGTCATCTCATTGCCCTAACCGTTCGAGGAGGTCGGGAACGTGGACCTGGTCGGTCTTGTAGTTGCCGGTCAGCATGTACATCATGATGTTGACGCCGGCCCGGTAGGCATATTCACGTTGCCCTTCATCCGAGGGCACAGTCGGCAGCATCGGCGTGCCGTTTTCGTCGACTGCCCAGGCGCCGGCGAAATCATTGCCGGTGATCAGGATCGGCGAAACCCCGTCGGCCGTCGCCGCCGATTTTTCGGTCGCTTCGCGGCCACCTTGCCGGGCCTCGATCCAAAGCGGGCTGCCGGCATAGCGGCCGGGAAAGCTCGACAGGAGATAGAAGGATTTGGTCAGCACGTGATCTGAGGGTACCGGTTCGAGCGGCGGGATATCGAGGTTGGCGAGGATTTCCTGCAGCCGCTGACCGTTGGCGCCGACATTGCCGCCATTGTCCAACGCGCTTATCTGGTCGCGCGTATCGAAGAGCACGGTGCCGCCGTTGCGCATATAGGCGTCGATGCGGCTGATGGCGGCCGATGACGGCATCGGCGCCGTTGCCGAAACCGGCCAATAGATGATCGGATAGAAGGTGAGCTCGTCCTTGGTGAGGTCGAGCCCGACGGGCGGCGCCGGCTCCAGCGTCGTGCGGAAGGTCAGGAACTGGGTCAAGCCCTCAAGGCCGCGCTCGGATATATTGTCGACTTCCTGCTCGCCGGTGACGACATAGGCGAGATGCGTGTTGTCAAGCCGCTCCAGAATGAGGTCGTCGCCGGGCCGGGAGTCGTTGGCGTGAAGTGTGCCGGGCTGCACCAGGAAGCCGGCGCCCACCGCGACTGCGATCACGCCCAGGGTGCTGGCGGCCGGGCGCAATCGCGAAAAAGCGCCGTTCATGAAGAGAACGACCACGCTGTCGGCGAGCAGCAGCAGAAAGGCGACCAGGAAAAGAACCGGCTTTGCCGACCAGCTTTCGCCGCCAATCAAGCCTTCGCGCATGGCATTGGTTCCAGCGGTATCGAGCGGCTTCAGTTCGGCATTCTCGGGCAGCACGTTCAATGAGGTGAAACCGTCTTCCGAACCGTAGAGGCCAGGCGGATTGTCGAAATCCGCCGTCGGTTCGGCTCCGGCCCTGGGGATCAGAGGTCGCGCCGAGCCAGTCTCGGAGACGAGCACACCCTTGGCCGTCAGCATGCGGTAGGGCGGAAGGGTCTCGGAGACATGCGCGCTGCTGCGCGCCTCAGACGTCACACCGCCTGAGCGCGATATCTGCAGGAGGTGACGCAGCATATCGACGAAAGTGCCCGAGATCGGCAGATCGGACCAGGTCGCTTCCGCGGTGACGTGGAAGAGGACGATCTGGCCGGATGCCAGCTGCTTCATCGTCACCAGCGGCGTGCCGTCGGCGAGGCTTGCCCAGGTACGTTCGGCAAGGTCGGGTGTCGGCTCGGCAAGCACCTGCCGTCTGACGACCACATCGGCGGGACGCGGTATGCCCGCGAAAGGCCCGATGCTCGGAAATTCGGCCAGTGACTGCGGTTCGCTCCAGGACAAGGTGCCGCCCAGCGCCCGTTCTCCCTGGCGCAGGATGACGGGAATGAGCGGATCGTCGGCAGGTGCCGCCGCCATGCGCGGGCCGGCGAAACGCAGGAGCATGCCACCGTTCGATATCCAGCGTGTCAGAGGTTCGTAGGTCTCCTCCGGCAGGCGGCCGATATCTGCCATGATGATGATCGAAGGATTGCTGGCGAGAAGCTTCGGTATGGCCACGGCCAGATCGGAGTCGGTGGGCTGGATGATATCCGCATAGGGCTGCAGCGCCCGCTGGATGTAGTAGAGCGGCGAGAGCAGCGGCTGGAATTCATCGGCTCCGGTACCGGACAGCAGGACGACCCGGCGGCGCTTGAACGCATCGTCGAGAAGGTGGACCGCGCCTGCCGTCGCGCCGTCGTCGACGTTGATGCGGGCGAAATCGTTGCGCATCTCGAAGGGAGCGGTGATCGAACTCGTGGCGACGCTCTGGCCGGGACGGAAATCCACACTGCCGTTGGCAATCGAGCGGCCCTGGGCATCGACGGCGTTCAGCGCCACGGATGCGGGGCGCGAACTGTCGAGCCGCGTGACTTTGACGGTCATGGCATCGGCCGCATTGCTGGCCGCGGTGACGGCAACCGTCTTCGTGGCATCGCCCTCGATCAGGCGCAGATCAGCGGGCTGGAGCTCGGCGAGCCTGCGCACCGTCGGATCATCGGCTTTGGCGGCGGCACCGTCGGTGAGGAAGGCGAGGGTGCCGGGCTTGACGCCGTTGAGCGCCGCGCGCAGCGCCTGGAAGGCGCGCTCGCGATCGGGGACCAGCGGCCGCGGCTCGGCAGCCCGCAGCTTGTCGCGGGCACTCGCTGCCGTGCCGGGCACCGCATCATTGGTCGGATCGGCGGTGAAGGCGATCGCTACCGGCGTGCCGGCGGATTCGGCATCGTCCACCAGCGCGTTAGCGGTCTGGACGCGCCGCTCCCAATCGGGCGATGCCGCCCAGCTGTTGTCGACGAAGAGGACGAGCGGGCCGCCCGATGCCAGAGAATTGGTGCGCGGGTTGAAGACCGGATCAGCAATCGCAAGGATAATGATGGCGGCGAGCAGCATGCGCAGCAGCGTCAGCCACCAGGGGCTTTGCGCCGGCGTTTCCTCGCGTTTCAGCACCGACGCAAGGATTTTCAGCGGTGGAAAGACTTCCGTTTTCGGACGTGGTGGTGTCAGCCGCAACAGCCACCAGATGACCGGCAGGGCGATCAGGGCGCCGAGAATGGCGGGATAGGCGAAAGCGAAGGGAAGGGCGTTCATAGCAGCCCTCCAAGCGTTGCCTTGGCCGGCATGCCGGACAGGTACATGTGGACCGCAACCAGCGCCTCCGAGGCAAGATGATCGGTGCGGTGGGTCGTAAAGGTCCAGCCGAGATGCCGCAGCGACTGACCGAGGCTCTCCCTGCGGGCGAGGTAGGCGTTGCGATAGGTCTCACGGATGTGTTCGGCGCGGCCGGAGATGAGCTTGGCGCCGGTCTCCGGGTCGATGAATTCGGTGCGGCCGCTATAGGGAAAGATCTCTTCAGCGGGATCTGCTATCTCGACCACATGGCCGTGCAGGCCGCGGCGGGCAAGCGGGCCGAGCCGCTCCATGATATCAGGAGCGTCGTCGAGGAAATCGCCGATGAGCACGAGGTCGCTCCAACCGCGGATCATTCCGGTTTCCGGCAGTCCGCCGGTCAGCGGCGCGTGCATGAGCGCGGCTGCGAGGCGTTCGGCGGCATTGCGGGTGGAGGCGGGTTCCATGATACCGGGGCAGCCGATGCGTTCGCCGGAGCGGGCGAGGATTTCGGCAAGCGCCAGCATGACAACAAGCGCTCGGCTTTCCTTGGAGACGCTGCCGTAGCTCGACTTGTACATCATCGAGGGCGACATGTCGCACCAGAGCCAGATGGTGTGCGCTGCCTCCCATTCGCGCTCGCGCACATAGGTATGATCGTCGCGGGCGGAGCGGCGCCAATCGATGCGCGACAGGCTTTCACCTTCGGCATAGGGACGAAACTGCCAGAAATTCTCGCCGATGCCGCGCTTGCGGCGGCCGTGCCAGCCGGCAATCACCGTATTGGCGATGCGCTTGGCTTCCACCAGGCAGTCCGGCATCAGGGCGGCCCGCTGCCTGGCGCGGGAAAGGGCATCGCTGCCTGACGTCGGGTTAACGGTCTGTCCGATAGATGCCACGCGTCCGGCTTCCTTATCCCTTTGCCTGCCTGACCAGTCCGGCGATGACGTCGCGCACCGACATGCCTTCGGCGCGGGCGGCAAAGGTCAGCGCCATGCGGTGCTGGAGAATGGGTTCGGCAAGCGCGAAGATATCATCGAGGGACGGGGCGAGGCGGCCCTCGTAGAGCGCGCGGGCGCGCGCGCAGAGCATCATCGCCTGGCCGGCGCGCGGGCCCGGACCCCAGGCGACGTTCTTGTCGGTCGAGGCATTCCCCTGGCCGGGGCGGGCGGATCGCACCAGCGAAAGGATGGCGTCGACGACCGTCTCGCTCACCGGCATCTGACGCACCAGGGTCTGGATTTCGATCAGCCGCTGCGCATCGATGATGGCTTCCGGCCGGGTTTCGCCGAGGCCTGTGGTCTCGAGCAGGATCTGTCGCTCGGCGGCGAGCTCGGGATAGTTGACGTCGACCTGCAGCAGGAAGCGGTCGAGCTGGGCCTCGGGCAGGGGATAGGTGCCTTCCTGCTCCAGCGGATTCTGGGTGGCGAGCACGTGGAAGGGAGCCGGCAGATCATAGCGCTGGCCGGCGATGGTGATGTGATATTCCTGCATCGCCTGCAGAAGCGCCGACTGGGTGCGCGGCGAGGCGCGGTTGATTTCGTCGGCCATCAGGAGCTGGGCGAAGACCGGGCCTTTGATGAAACGGAAGGAACGGCGGCCGCTGTCGTCCTGATCCATCACCTCGGAGCCGAGAATATCCGAAGGCATCAGGTCGGGCGTGAACTGGATGCGGTTGGCGGCAAGGCCCAGCACCTCGCCGAGCGTGGTCACCAGCCTGGTCTTGGCAAGGCCGGGAACGCCGACGAGCAGGGCATGGCCGCCTGACAGCACAGCGAGGACGGTGTTCTCGACGACGCTCTCTTGACCGAAGATCACTTTCGAGACTTCCCCGCGGATGGCGGCGATATCGGAGAGCGCCCTTTCAGCGGCGGCGACGATCGCCTTTTCATCGAGGCTGGCTTCGGTCTTCATCATACCCACGTGCATCTCCAACGGCTGAAATCATTCGGCAGCGAATCGGCGGACTTATACATCTGCCTCATACTCGATAGAGTTATGGAGATGCGACGGGCTGACAAGTTCGTTACGAATGACTATCTCGTGACTTCACTTCGTTAAGGATAAACCGGGACGGAAGAATGGCAGCCGAAGAAATCAGCGGACAGGCGGATGCGGCGGGGCTTGCCGCGCTGATCTCGCGCGCCTCTGCTGAAAACAGCGGTAAAAAACGCGGGTTACCACCGGTCGAGCGGTGGAATCCGCCTTTCTGCGGTGATATCGACATGGAGATCAGGGCCGACGGCACCTGGTTCTACATGGGTACGCCGATCGGCCGGCCGGCGCTGGTGCGGCTGTTTTCGACGGTCCTGCGCAAAGAGGAGGACGAAAAGACTTACCTCGTAACTCCTGTGGAAAAGGTCGGGATCAGGGTCATCGACGCGCCGTTCATCGCTGTGGAGATGAGCGTGACTGTGCGCGAGGGCCGCCAGGTGCTCACATTCCGCACCAATGTCGGTGATGTGATCGAGGCGGGAGGAGAGCATCGGCTGCGCTTTTCCATTGCGGGCGAGAATGCCGAACTGAAACCCTACCTGCATGTGCGCGGGCGGCTGGAGGCGCTGGTGTCACGCGCGGTGATGTATGAACTGGTCGCGCTCGGCGAGACGGTCGAAGTGGAAGGGCAGACGATGTTTGCAATCTGCTCCGCCGGCGAGGTCTTCCCCGTCATGCCGGCCGATGAATTGGATGCGCTTTGCCGATGAACGATGCGATCACCCAACGTTATCCGCTGTTTTCAGCAGCCGAATTCCGCCGCCGTGCGTTCAATCAGAATGGCGGGCCGGTGGACCATGCCTGGCGCGATCATGGCGACCATGTTCTCAATCCGGATATCGTGGAGGAGGTGGCGACCTTCAAGCTGCGCGACGCCGCCGTGCTCGTGCCTGTTATCGACGACGGCGAGGAAGCGCGTGTGATCTTCACCAAGCGCACGGCGACGCTGCGCAAACATTCCGGCCAGATCGCCTTTCCCGGCGGCTCGATCGATCCGGCCGATATCTCGCCCGAAATGGCGGCGATCCGCGAGACGGAGGAGGAGATCGGCTTGGCCGGTTCTTTCGTCGAAACGGTCGGTAGGTTGCCGAACTATCTCGCCTCGACCGGTTTCCGCATTACTCCCGTGCTCGGCGTCGTCGAGCGGGGTTTCGCGCTGAGGCTCAACCCGGCCGAGGTGGACGACGTGTTCGAGGTTCCGCTTTCCTTCCTGATGAACCCGGCCAATCACCGCCGCGATAGGCGCGTGATCGACGGCATCGACCGGCATTTCTACCGCATGCCCTATGAAACCCGGATGATTTGGGGCATCACCGCCGGCATCGTCCGTACACTCTATGAAAGGCTTTATGCATGACCGGCGTTGCCGACCAGGCATGGTTCCGCGATCCGGCTCTCGCCCGGGTCCTTGCGCTTCTCAATGCCGATAAGGGGGAAGGTCGAGTGGTCGGCGGTGCGGTGCGCAACAGCCTGATGGGCCTGCCGGTCAGCGATATCGACATCGCCACGACGCTGAGGCCTGAAATCGTCATGGAGCGGGCGGCGGCGGCTGGCGTCAAGGCGGTGCCGACAGGACTGCAGCACGGCACGGTGACGCTCGTCATCGATGGCAAGCCTTTCGAGGTGACGACCCTGCGCACCGACGTCGAGACCGACGGGCGCCACGCCAAGGTTGCCTTCAGCACCGACTGGAAGGCCGATGCCGAACGCCGGGACCTGACAATCAACGCGCTCTACGCAGATGCCGAGGGCGAAGTGGTCGATCTCGTCGGCGGACTGGCCGATATCGAAACGCGCAACATCCGCTTTATCGGCGATGCGGCAAGGCGTATTGCCGAGGACCATCTGCGCATTCTGCGCTTCTTCCGTTTTTTTGCCTATTACGGCTCCGGGCGGCCCGATGCGGAGGGTCTGAAGGCCTGTGCGGCGGCGCGTTCGAAACTGAAGACGCTATCGGCTGAACGCGTCTGGTCGGAGCTCAGAAAACTGCTCGGTGCTGCCGATCCCGGCCGGGCACTTCTCTGGATGCGGCAGGTGGCGGTGTTGACGGAAATTCTGCCGGAATCGGAACGCTGGGGGATCGATGCCATCCCTTCGCTTGTCGCCACCGAGAGGGCGCTCGGCTGGGCGCCTGATCCGCTGCTGCGCCTGATGGCGATCGTACCGCCCGATGCGGCGCGGCTGGAGGCGCTTGCGGCCCGGCTGAAACTCTCCAATGCGGAAGCGGCCACTCTCAAGGCCTGGGCGATGGCGGCGCCGGTCAACGATGAAATTTCGCCGGCTGCTCTCGAAAGGCTGCTTTACCGAAACGGCCTCGACGGCATCGTGACCCGGTTGAAGCTTGCTCTTGCTGTTGCGCGTGGCAAGGCTGAGGGCGATCTAGCCGAGATGGCGCGTTCAGCGCGGCTCGGCAAGCTCATGGACCAGGCCGCGAACTGGATGAAGCCGCAGTTTCCTCTGAATGGCGGCGACGTGCTCGCGGCGGGCGTCGCCTCCGGCCCTCGCGTCGGCGAACTGCTTGCGGTGCTGGAAAACCAGTGGGTGGAAGAAAATTTTACGTCCGACCGAACGGCCCTGCTCGCCCGGCTGAAGGAAAATGCGCAATAGCCGACATCGCGCCGCATCGGATGGATGCGGCGCAGCTTCAATGATTGTTGCCAGGGCTCGCTCACCGGCCGTCAGGCGGCGGTGGCTTCGTCACGGATGCGTGCCTTGATGTTATCAACCATGTTTTCGCGTATGATCGTTTCGCCGTGAGCAGTCTTCAAGTGCTCAACGGCGCGGCGAACCACTTCTGCGTCATTATCCGCCCGGGTGTGCCAGGCGCAGCCGGGAACGAGCGTGCCGCATTCGAACAGTCGCATGGTTTTCTCCTCTGTCTGGAGCGCAACGGCCATCGCGCTTTCACGCGATTGATGAAATGTACGTGCGAAGAGAAGGTTCCGGCCGGCAGGAGGTGGCGACCGGACAAGGTGGTTCAGTCGGGCATCGCCCAGGCTTTGTAGGTCTCCGAGAGATGGCCGGGCGTGTTGCTGTTGGCTGCGTCCTTCTGCAGATCCTCCGGCGACTTTCCGCCGGCCAGTTGCAACTTGACCTGCTCGATGAAGCAGCACAGTGGCAGATCGGAGCCACTCTTGGCCCGCAGTTTCTCGGCAATGCGGACAAGGAACTCGGGTGTGTCGATGGCACGGAATGTTTCCTGGGCATCCGTGGACGCAGGCGAGCCGCTTTCTGTCGTCATGACAATCCTCCTCCGATTGTTACGCACGTACATATAAAGTTAGGACTCACTGAATTTTTATGAAGGTCCCTCAGCTCGAATAATCGATGAGATTTTACAGTCTCACGGCCATCGCACGACAGGCGGCAGCGACGAGAGAATGGATTCGACGTTGCCGCCGGTCTTCAGGCCGAAGATGGTGCCGCGATCATACAGCAGATTGAATTCGACGTAACGGCCTCGGCGGATCAACTGTTCGTCACGATCGGCTTCCGTCCATAGCTTGTTGAAGTTGGAGCGAACGATTTTCGGATAGACCATGGCGAAAGCCCTGCCGACATCCCGCGTGAAGGCGAAATCGGCGTCCCAGCCGCCGGCTTCCTCGCTCGAATGCAGCCAGTCATAGAAGATGCCGCCGATGCCGCGGGGCTCATTGCGGTGCTTGAGGAAGAAGTAGTCGTCGCACCAAGCCTTGTAGGCGCCGTAATCGGCGACGGCGTGGTTGCGGCAGGCGATCTTCATGGCCTTATGGAAGAGCTGGCTGTCCTCGTCCTCCTGGGTGCGGCGGCGCGACAGCACCGGCGTCAGGTCGGCCCCTCCGCCGAACCATCGGCTTGTCGTGACCACCATGCGGGTGTTCATATGGACAGCCGGAACGTTGGGGTTGACGGGATGGGCGATCAGAGAGATGCCCGAGGCCCAGAAACGCGGATCGTCCTTGGCGCCTGGAATCTGGGCCCGGAACTCCGGAGAGAATTCGCCATGGACCGTAGATGTATGGACACCGACCTTTTCAAAGACGCGGCCTTCCATCATCGACATGCGACCACCGCCGCCGGCGCCGTTTTCACGCGACCAGTCTTTGGCGACGAAACGGCCTGGTTCCTGATCGGATAGGGGGCCTTGCAATTCGTCTTCGAGAGCTTCGAAGGAGGCGCAGATCGTATCGCGCAGCGCTTCAAACCACCTGCGCGCGGTCTCCTTCTTTTCCACTATATCGTCAGGCAAGCCGATCGGCAGTTCGGGTCTTTCCATGTCGCGCCTCCGCGGTCGGCATCCTGTGTGGGCACGACTCGCTCGATTCCTCGTTGCCCTCCCATCTAGCAGGCGGCGGCGCCCGCCGCCAAGTCGAGGCGGGTTCTGGCGCCGCATTCAAGATTCGACTCGCAAATCAACTATTTCGATACTACCTTTTCCAAAGAGGTAGGTTTGATGGCAAAAATTCCAGGACCTCCGTCATTCGACGGCCTGAAGCGCAGAATGGCGAGACACCGGGCGGAAAATCCCCCCCGTAAGAAAGATCATTTCGTGCGGGAGACATATTGCCTCGGCCTGATTGATGCCCGCGCCAAGGCGCGTGAATGGTTCGACGAATATCCGAAAGCCGCCTATTGGACGGAAGTGGAAAGCTGGCGCCAGCTGGACGGTGACCGGATCGAATTCACCATGCGCCGCCTGCCTTCGGCGGACTGACCGTTACTCCGCGACGGCGCGCACTCGGCTTTCGATCAGAAGGCCGCTTTCATCCAGGATCGGATGCGCCACCGAGACGATGTGGGCGTTGATCCTCTTCAGGTCGCGCAGCATATCGAGATGCAGCGAGCTTGTCTGCAGACTGTCGGCGCGTCCGTCGCGCAGGCGTTCCAGATGGTGTTCGGCCGACTGTTTCTCCATGCGCCGGACCTCCACCTTTGTCTCCATCATCTGACGCGCAAGATTGAAATCGCGAGTGACGAAGATCGTCTGGGCAACACGAAGATTGTCGATCGTCAGGTCGAACAGCTTGCGTAGTTCCTGATGACCATCGTCGGAAAATCTGAGCCCGAGGGAGATCTTCTTCCTCACCTGTTCCAGCAGGCCCTTTTCGATGATGTCGCCCATGTGTTCGAGGTTGATGGCATAGTCAATGACGACGATCGAGCGGCGGGCATTTTCGTCGCTGAGCCCCTCGCGGCCGAGCTTCGACAGATAGACCTTCACCGCCTGCTGCAGCTTGTCAACGCGCTCTTCGAGGGTCGCGATTTCGGAAAGCTTGGAAGAGTCATTGCCTTCGAAGGCCTCGGAGACCCGGATCAGCATGCGCTCGATGAGGTCGCCGATGCCGAGCACTTCGCGGGTGGCGCTGGTTAGAGCAATGACGGGCGTCGAAAGCTCATGCGCGTCCAGATATTTCGGCGCGGTGTCCGGCTCGGCCTGGTCCGGGACCAGCCGGGTCATCAGGGTGGCAAGCGGTCGGGAGAAGGGCCAGGCGAGTGCGGCGAGCAGAAGGTTGAAGAGCAGATGCGCGTCGACGGGCAGCTTGGACGGGCCGAAGGGCAACATCTGAATGAGCTCCGCACCGTAGCCGGCAAGCGGCAGGGCGATGACGCAGCCGAGCGTGCGGACGGCGAGATTGCCGAGAGTGACGCGTCGCGCCGAAACCGGCCCGGACATCGTCGCGACGACGGGCGGTATCGCGCCGCCGAGATTGGCGCCGAGCACGAGCACGATGACCAGTTCGGCAGAGATCAGACCGGCCGAGGCAAGCGACAGGATGAGCACCACCACCGCCAGGCTTGACGATGAGACGAAGGCGAGCGCTGCCGAGAAAAGGAGAGCCACGGGCAAAGCGCCATCGAGCAGGCTGATGAAAGCGGCGAGAGCGGGGGAGGCGCGCATCGGCTCCGTCGCAAAGCTCAGGAGATGCAGCGACAACAACATCAGGCCGATGCCGATCAGCGCTGCGCCGCCGCCTTGCCGGGTGCTGGAACGGCCGCGGTAAAGCACGATGCCGCAGAGGATCAGGAGTGGGGAGAGCCATTCGATGCCGGTCGCGACGATCCATGCGGTGATCGCGGTGCCGACATTGGCGCCGAGCAAGACGATCTGGGCCATGCGCGGTCTTATCAGATCACGTTCGACGAAAGAGGCGGTCATCAGCGCCGTCGCCGTGGAGCTCTGCAGCGCGATGGTCGCGACCAGTCCCGACAGGAATGAGCGAAGGCCGCCGCGCGTCCCGGTCGCCAGCCCGGTTCTCAGCCGGGCGCCGAAGGCCCTGGATACGCCGTCCTTAACCTGCGCGAGGCCGAACAGCAGCAGCGCCACGGCTCCGAACAGGTTGATCATGATGATCGTAGAATCCATCTTCTTGTTTTAGTCTGCTTTCATCGGTTTGGAGGGGTCTTGGGCCTGAGGAATCATCTTCTCAAGCTATTGAAATTGTGCCAATCCTCCGATATTTTTGATTGCCCGGCTAATAGATATACTCCGGTTTGAAGGATTCACAATGTTCGATTTCCGACACTTCAGCAATATATCAGACAATCTTTTCCAAGCCGGGGCTGATCAAGTCCAGCCGGTCTGCCGCATCGCCTCGCCGACGATCATGGCTGCCGAAATTGCGACATTGATCGAGCGCTGACCCTCGACCATCGGGATGAGGATACGGGCGTCAGCTCTTTCGTGCACGTGATCCGGCACACCGGCGCTTTCGCGGCCGAAAAGCAGCACATCGTCCGGCCGGAAGGCGAAGTCGGTATAGTGATCGGCAGCCTTGGTGGAGGCGAGGATCAGGCGCCGGTCTGTCGTGGCGCGCCAGGCCTCGAAGCGGTCCCAGTTGACGTGGCGGGTCAGCGCGGCGGCGGCGACATAATCCATGCCAGATCGTTTCAGGTTACGATGGGAGACGTCGAAGCCGGCGGGCTCGATCAGATCCACGGTGAAGCCGAGGCAGGCGGCAAGGCGCAGGATCGTGCCTGTATTGCCGGGAATGTCCGGCTGGTAGAGTGCCAGTCTGAGATTCGTCATTCAGGCGCCGCCCGTTCGTTTCGACGCGGGAGGCCTAATACAACTGTGATTTCAGCGCAACAGGGCGCAGTTTGGCCCAGAAACATTCTATTCGCGCCAGTTCAGGGCTGGAAATTTCGCAGTTTTCGCGTTATGCATGCACATCTTCGAACGCCAGCAGGGAGGGCCTCATGAATATTTTGCTCATTATGCGCTTTCCCGCCGCGATGCCGACCAAGGCGACATGGCGCCGCTAGAGCGGGCTTCCTTCTAAAACTTCCCTTTTGATCGATCGTGCGGCTGTTTCAGCCTCGCCCCTTGAACGTCCGGTTCCCATATGTGCTTGCATAGCGCCGGGATGGCGCGAAGCCGGGAGCCGGAATGCTGATGTTTCGGAGCAATTTCATGTTTGGCTGGTTCGAACAGCGACTCAATCCCTTTCCGAGCGAGGAGCCCGTCGCGCCGCCGAAAGGTCTCTTTGCCTTCTGCTGGCATTACAGCAAACCGGCAGCGCCGTGGCTCGGCCTGATGGCCCTACTGACGGCGTCGATTGCCGTTGGCGAAGTGGCGCTCTTCCAGTTCCTCGGCGACATCGTCGACTGGCTGACCAATGCCGACCGCGCCACCTTCCTGCAGACGGAAGGCCACAAGCTGTTCTGGATGGCGGCGCTGGTGCTGGTCGGCTTGCCGCTGGCGGCCGGGCTCGATTCCCTCATCATGCACCAGATGCTGCTCGGCAACTATCCGATGATGGCGCGCTGGCAGATGCACCGCTTCCTGCTGCGCCACAGCATGACATTCTTCGCCGATGAGTTTGCCGGGCGCGTCGCGACCAAGGTGATGCAGACCTCCCTTGCCGTGCGCGAAACTGTCATGAAGATCCTCGACGTCTTCGTCTATGTCGTCAGCTATTTCCTGACGATGATCATCGTGATTGCCGCTGCCGACTGGCGGCTGATGATCCCGATCCTCATCTGGCTCGCCATCTATATCAGCATCGTGTCGTACTTCGTGCCGCGGCTTCGTAAGATCGCGGCCCAGCAGGCGGATGCGCGTTCGATGATGACGGGCCGCGTAGTCGACAGCTATACGAACATCGCCACCGTCAAGCTGTTCTCGCATGCGGGACGTGAGGAGATCTATGCCAAACAGGGCATGGACGAGTTCCTGCAGACCGTGCACAAGCAGATGCGCAAGGTGACGCTGTTCCATATCAGCGTCTACCTGAACAACTGCGTCGCGCTCTTCGTCGTCTCGGGCCTGTCGATCTGGTTTTGGCTGAATGGGGCGATCTCGGTCGGCGCGATCGCTATCGCCATCGGTCTTGCCATGCGCGTCAACGGCATGTCGCAATGGATCATGTGGGAAGTCTCGGCGCTATTCGAGAATATCGGCACCGTCTATGACGGCATGGAGATGATGAGCAAGCAGCACGACATCATCGACAAGCCGAATGCGCCAGACATGACGGCGAAGAAGGGGGCGATCCATTACGATCGCATCCGCTTCCACTATGGCCAGGGCAAGGGTGTCATCGACAATCTGTCGCTCGACATCAAGGCAGGTGAGAAAGTCGGTCTGGTCGGTCGTTCCGGCGCCGGCAAGACGACGCTGATGAACCTGCTCTTACGCTTCTACGATCTGGAAGCCGGCCGCATCACCATCGACGGGCAGGATATATCAGGCGTCTCGCAGGAGAGCCTGCGTTCACTGATCGGCGTCGTGACACAGGATACGTCGCTGCTGCATCGCTCGATCCGCGACAACATCGCCTACGGCCGGCCGGAGGCGACTGACGCCGAGGTGATCGAAGCCGCCAAGCGAGCCAATGCCTGGGAGTTCATCGAAGGGCTCGTCGACATGCAGGGGCGCCAGGGGCTTGACGCGCAGGTCGGCGAACGCGGCGTCAAGCTCTCCGGCGGCCAGCGCCAACGCATTGCGATCGCTCGCGTCTTCCTGAAGGATGCGCCGATCCTGGTGCTCGACGAGGCGACCTCGGCGCTCGATTCGGAAGTCGAAGCGGCGATCCAGGAAAACCTCTTCGCCCTGATGGAAGGCAAGACTGTGATCGCGATCGCCCACCGGCTTTCGACGCTGACGGAGATGGACCGGTTGATCGTGCTCGACAAGGGCCGGATCGTCGAGGCCGGTTCGCACGGCGAACTGATCGAAAGCGGCGGCATCTATGCCGACCTCTGGAACCGCCAGTCCGGCGGCTTCCTCTGCGATCACGCCGAGGAGGCGGAAGAGGCAGCGGAATGATAAAAGCCCTCCCGGCGCAAGCGGGGAGGATGTGCTGGTGCAATTCTCCCATTTCTCGGAGCGCTAGCGGGGAGGAACTTGGCCTGCGGGTCCTGAATGCCGCCGAGCAGTCTTTCGACGGTGACGGCGCCCATTCTTCTGCGGTCATCTGCATCCCTGTCTGCACCATATCTGCAGAGAATCAAAGCCAGCGCATCTTTGCCAAGTCTTTCGATCAACGTTGCGAAAAACCAGAGTTGCTCCCATAATCAGCGTAAGGAGATCATCATGCCCCGCGAAACCCTATCCGAGTACGACGAGCAACTCATCAGACGCCAGCTGGAATCCGGCCGCTATCATGACCGCAACGAAGTCATTCACGCGGGTCTGGAAATGTTGCAAGAGTTTGAAGACGGTCTCGATCGCTGGATACAGGACGAGCTTCCCGGTCGTTACGCCGAGCTAAAACGCGATCCATCAAAAGCGATACCGCTGGCAGAGGCTCGCGCCCGTTTCGAGCAGAAATATCAGGATGATTTGGCGAAAGCCAAATAAAGGATGAACTACTACGTCCACCTGCACGAGCTGGCCCAAGCCGAGATCCATTTTATCTATGAGACCATTCGAGACCGAGCCGGAATCGCCTCGGCCCGTAACTATGTTGACGGGCTCTATGACCTCATCGATGGCATGGCGACGTTTCCAGCGCGAGGAACCGTGCGGCCCGGTCCAGTGCCTGGCCTGCGCATCATCGGCTATCGTCGCACCGCGTCCATTGCCTTCATTGTCGAAGGCGAACAGGTGACGGTTCTGGGCGTTTTTCGGCGTGGACAGAATGTTACTTCGCAAATGCTCAAGAAACGTCTGTAATCGTCCAAAGCAAAACAGTCACCACATTATCCCATTCAAAGACTGTCGGCCCAGTCGATCACGCGGTCCTGTTCGACGACAACGATGGTGTTGGCGGCTGCGATCGTGCGCAGTGCCACGATGCGGCGGCGTTCCTCGCTGTCGAGCCAGGCGGCGATAGCCTCGATGACGATCTCGTCGCGCGGCAGCGCCAGGTCGAGAGCCAGGGCATCCAACCTTTCTGCAAGCGGAAGCGGAATATGCGCATTGAGCATTTTCGTTTCCATGACCTTCTCTCCGGTGAAGCGCGATTCTAGCGTCAGATTGCGACGGGTTCGGGGGCAATCAATGGCGATGCCGCCGATGTTATCGTTTATTACCAAAATATTAGGTTGCGTCCGCTTTCCATTCCCTTTGCCGCTCCCCTCAATCCGCCTATATCGCTTCCATGTTTCTGCGACCCGTCTTCCGCCTGTTCGAAACCTGGATCGATCCGTTCCGTCCGCGCGTCGACTTGCAGCCGCCACGCGCGACGATCGGTTTCATCTGGTTCTACATCGGCCAGGCGAAGATGCCGTTCATCGCCATGCTCATTCTCGGCGGCACGTCGGCGGCAATCGAGGCTGCGCTCTTCTGGTTCGTCGGACGCCTCGTCGATATTCTCGCTAGTATTACGCCGGGCGCCGGCTGGAGCGGTCTTATCGCGGCCCATGGCGGCGAGCTGTTCGGCATGCTCGCTCTCATCGGGCTCGTGCGCTTCGTCGTCGCCTTCCTGATTGCCCTCGTCGATCAGCAGGTGATCACGCCGGGCTTCTACAATTTAGCACGTTGGCAATCTTATCTCCACGTCTCAAGGCAATCATTGTCGTTCTTTCAGAGCGATTTCTCCGGGCGTATCGTCACCAAGGTCTGGTCTGCCGGCCAGGCAACCGGCGATCTCGTCACGTCTCTGATGGAAAGCGTCTGGTTTGTCGGAATTTATGCGGTAACGACGCTCGTGCTCGTCGCCAGGCTGGACTTTACACTCGCCGCCGTCGTGCTGTTCTGGCTTGGCGCCTTCAGCCTGCTTGCCCGCCACTTCGTCCCGCGGATCCGCCATCACTCCCGCGAAACGGCGGAGGCCGGGTCGATGCTGAACGGCCGGATGGTCGACTCCTACAGCAATATGCAGACGCTGAAGCTGTTCGCACGCGATGAAGAGAGCGATCGCTACATGCGCCAAGGTTTCGATATCTATCAGGACACGGTGCTGCGCTTCACGCGGTTCATCACTGGCGTGCGGGCCTCCATGGCCCTGCTCTCCGGCCTGATGATCGTGACGATGGCGGGCTTGAGCGTCGATCTCTGGCTGCGCGGCTTGATCACTTCCGGCGCGGTGGCATTTTCGCTGGCGCTGGTGCTCCGGCTGAATTTCCTGCTCGGCAGGCTGATGACGCAGTTCAACGGCATCATGCGCAATCTCGGCACCATCCAGAACTCCGCGGAACTGATTTCACAACCGCTCGGGCTCGTCGATCGGCCCGATGCGAAGAGCCTGGTGATCCGCCATCCCGGCATTTGCTTCGAGAATGTCTCCTTTCGCTACGGCAAGGGTCAGCAGCCCGTCGTCGAGAATTTCTCCCTGACCATCCGCCCGGGCGAGAAGGTCGGGATCGTCGGGCGTTCGGGCGCCGGCAAATCAACACTGATGAACCTGCTGCTGCGTCTCTATGACATCCAAGATGGCCGTATCTTGGTCGATGGTCAGGATATATCGGCGGTGACACAGGAATCGCTCAGGATGCGGATCGGCGTCGTCAGCCAGGATACGTCGCTGCTGCATCGTTCCGTGCGCGACAATATACTCTTCGGACGGCCGGATGCCGGCGAGGAGCGGCTGATTGAGGCGGCCCGGCGCGCCGAAGCCTTCGACTTCATCGCCCGCCTGCAGGATCAGCAGGGCCGTAGAGGTTTCGATGCGCATGTCGGCGAACGCGGCGTCAAACTGTCGGGCGGGCAGCGGCAGCGCATTGCTATTGCACGGGTCATGCTGAAGGACGCGCCTATACTGGTTCTCGATGAAGCGACGTCGGCGCTCGATTCCGAAGTGGAGGAAGCGATCCAGTCCAACCTCCATCGCATCATGGAGGGCAAGACGGTGCTCGCCATCGCCCATCGGCTGTCGACGATCGCCGCGCTCGACCGGCTGATTGTCGTCGACCTCGGCCGGATCATCGAGGAGGGCAGCCACGACGAGCTGCTTCGCCGCGGCGGCCTCTATGCCGAGCTTTGGGCTCGTCAATCCGGCGGCTTCCTCGCGACCGACGAGGATGCAGGCTCACGGATCGAGGACGAATTCTGCCATGAGGCCAAAATGGTTTGATCCGAAATTGTTCTCGATGCGGCGGACCGATTTCAGCCGCAGGGGCGCTTTGCTGAAGACGTGATCGATCGAAATGCCGAAGGGGCCGGCGGCGATCGGCCATGTCGCAGGCTCCAACGATGCTGTGCCCAAGCCCTGGCTGCGCATGAGATACTGCACATCCGGCGCCAGAATCGACGTATTGAAATCACCGGCAAGCACGAGCGGTCCCGGCAGCGAAGGGATAATCTCGGCGAGATCTTCGACTTCCAGCCCGTGGAATTCGTCATAATACGGTTTGGTCAGGTGCGCGGCGAGGAAGTTGATCTTCTGGCCGTCGAAATCGATCGTCGAGATCGTCAGCCGGTTGCGCCACAGCAGGCCGAGGCTGCGGATGCGAGGCTCGATCAGCGGGCGCTTCGACAGGACGAGCGTATCGCATTGCTCCATGCCGACGCCGCAGCCGACGTAATAGGGGTAGGTCTTCAGCAGTCGCGGCAATTCGGACAATACCGGTTCGGCCTCGAGGATGTTGACGACATCGGCGCCCGAGCCGATCGCCATGTCGGCAATATCAGCGCCATTTGCGAAATTGTCGTTCTCTATATTGAAGGACATCAGCTTGAAGAGAGCAGGACGGCTCTCGTCTACCGCAGGCTCGACGAATTCACGCGTCATGACGATCCCGTGGACAACGAGAACCATCGATGCGCCGAGTGTCAGCAACGCGTACCAATGCCGCTTAAAGAGGAGGGCTATGCCGGAGGCCACTGCTGCGGCCGCGGCCAGATGGATCTGGAAGCTGTAAAAGAGAGAAAGCAGATAGAAATCTTTGACATAGCGCAGCGAGATAATGGCGAGGACGAGGGTTGTGAGAACGCTCACTACGCAAAAGATCGTGTCTCTCATCCGCTCGGGTCCGGCTGGCTGGCATCGTTGCGGTTGCGCCTAACACGGTCGCTTTTTTGTTGCAATGCAACATACGGGCAAGCGGGTGTTTGCCGTAAAAAATTCATCTGAAATTTCCCGCGACATTGTGCCCTCATCCCCCTGTCAAGGCTGGACATAATTTGCGATCAAGCTTAGAACGCGCCGGATTGCCGGGGAATCTATGGCCGAAATGTGTCCAGATCGATTCGCCAGCAGAGGGGGCGGGGCGGAATTCCGCGATAACTGCGCAGAGGATGGTTAAGCCGTGAGCGAACACGTAACGACAAGCGAGGCTTCAGCAGAGCCCACTCGCCGTGATTTCCTTTATCTCACCACTGGTATGGCGGGCGCTGTCGGCGCCGTTGCTGTCGCATGGCCGTTCATCGACCAGATGCGTCCGGATGCGTCGACGCTGGCGCTTGCCTCCATCGAAGTCGACGTTGCGAGCCTCGAGCCCGGCATGTCACTGACGGTCAAGTGGCGCGGCAAGCCGATCTTCATCCGCAACCGCACGCCGGAGGAAGTGAAGGCGGCTGCCGATGTTCCGCTGGCGGATCTCAAGGATCCGATCGCACGCAACGCGAACCTTCCGCCTGAAGCGCAGGCAACCGGTGTTGACCGTTCGGGCGGCAAGGACAAGGAAAACTGGATCGTCATGATCGGCACGTGCACCCATCTCGGTTGCGTTCCGCTCGGTCAGGCCGGTGAGTACAATGGTTGGTTCTGTCCCTGCCATGGCTCGGTCTACGACACGGCCGGCCGCATTCGCAAAGGCCCTGCGCCGCAGAACCTGGCGATTCCGACCTTTTCATTTGTGTCCGATACCAAAATCAAGATCGGTTGAGGGGAGACTGATTTATGAGTGGCCATTCCAGCTACGAACCATCAACCGGCTTCGAAAAATGGGTCGATGCGCGCCTGCCGCTGCCGCGCATGGTCTATGACAGCTTCGTGGCATATCCGGTTCCCAGAAACCTGAACTATGCCTATACCTTCGGCGCGATGCTTTCCGTCATGCTGATCGTGCAGATCCTGACGGGTGTCGTGCTCGCCATGCACTATGCCGCCGACACGACGATCGCTTTCAACTCCGTTGAAAAGATCATGCGCGACGTCAACCACGGCTGGCTGCTGCGTTACCTGCATGCCAACGGCGCCTCCTTCTTCTTCGTCGCCGTCTACCTGCACATTGCCCGGGGCCTCTACTATGGCTCCTACAAGGCGCCGCGCGAAATCCTCTGGATCCTCGGCGTGGTCATCTACCTGCTGATGATGGCGACGGGCTTCATGGGCTACGTCCTGCCCTGGGGGCAGATGTCTTTCTGGGGCGCGACCGTCATCACCGGCTTCTTTTCGGCCTTCCCGCTGGTCGGCGAATGGGTGCAGCAGTTCCTGCTCGGCGGCTTTGCCGTCGATCAGCCGACGCTGAACCGCTTCTTCTCGCTGCACTACCTGCTGCCTTTCATGATTGCAGGCGTCGTCGTCCTGCATATCTGGGCGCTGCATGTGACCGGCCAGACCAACCCGACTGGCGTCGAGGTCAAGACGAAGACCGACACCGTGCGTTTCACGCCCTATGCAACGATGAAGGATGCCCTCGGCGTCTCCGTCTTCCTGCTCGTTTACGCCTATTTCGTCTTCTACCTGCCGAACTTCCTCGGTCACGCCGATAACTACATCCCGGCCGATCCGTTGAAGACGCCCGCCCACATCGTTCCTGAATGGTACTTCCTGCCGTTCTACGCGATGTTGCGTTCGATCACCTTCAACATCGGCCCGATCGACTCCAAACTCGGCGGCGTGCTCGTGATGTTCGGCGCGATCATCGTGCTCTTCTTCCTGCCGTGGCTTGACACCTCGAAGGTCCGCTCGGCGGTCTACCGTCCCTGGTACAAGCTGTTCTTCTGGCTGTTCGTGCTCAACGCGATCATCCTAGGCTGGCTCGGTTCGCAGCCGGCGGAAGGCAGCTACGTCATCGTGTCGCAGATCTGCACGCTTCTCTACTTCGCCTTCTTCCTGGTCGCGATGCCAGTTCTGGGTCTGGTGGAAACGCCGCGCCGCATCCCGAACTCGATCACTGAGGCGGTGCTTGAAAAGCGCAACAAGACCACTGGCGCCGCCGCGGCGGCCAATGCGTAAGCGAGCGACGGAAGGGAATAGAACTATGAAAACGCTTGTTGCAAGCATTCTGCCGCTTGCCGTCGCCGCTCTCCTTGGCAGCGCCGCTTTCGCCGAGGAAGCGACGCCCGCGAATGGTGCAGCTCCCGCGCATCACGAGGAAGGCGCGACGCCGCACTATCCGCTAAAGGAGCCAAAGGAGCAGGAATGGAGCTTTGCCGGCCCCTTCGGCCACTACGACAAGGCTCAGCTCCAGCGCGGCCTCAAGGTCTACACGGAAGTCTGTTCTGCCTGCCATTCGATGAGCCTCGTGCCTTTCCGCACGCTCGACGAACTCGGTTATTCCGAGGCACAGGTGAAGGCATTCGCTGCCAATTACGAAGTTCAGGACGGGCCGGACTCGGCCGGCGAAATGTTCACCCGCAAGGCAGTCCCTTCGGATCATTTCCCATCGCCCTTCGCCAATGCTGAAGCCGCGGCTGCGTCCAACAACGGTGCGGCTCCGCCCGATTTTTCGCTGATCGCCAAGGCCCGTGAAGTCGAGCGCGGCTTCCCGCAATTCGTCTTCGACATCTTTACGCAGTATCAGGAAAGCGGCCCGGACTACATCTACTCGCTGCTGACCGGCTATGAAGAGCCGCCAGCCGGCTTCCAGGTGGCGCAGGGCGCGCATTATAACCCGTATTTCCATGCTGCCGCCGTTCTCGCTATGCCGAAGCCGCTTTCCGACGGCCAGGTAACCTATGACGACGGCGCGCCGGCGACCGTCGACCAATACGCCAAGGACGTTTCCGCCTTCCTGATGTGGGCCGCCGAACCGCATCTCGAGGAGCGCAAGCGCACCGGCTTCATGGTGATGGTGTTCCTGGCGATCTTTACCGTGCTGATCTACCTGACGAAGCGCTCGGTTTACGCCAACAAGGAACATTAAGCGTTCCGTGCCTGAATTCGAAAAGGCGGCTTGCGAGCCGCCTTTTTTGTTGGTTCCACCCTCGGCAATTGATAGGGTGCGGCCGATTTTATACGCTCGCAGATACGGACGTTCCATGGGCAATACAATTTCGGAGCTCGCAGCCAGCATTCGCTCCATCCCCGACTATCCCAATCCCGGCATCATCTTCCGCGACATCACCACGCTGCTCGGCAACCCTCGTGCTTTCCGCCGGGCGGTCGACGAGTTGGTGCAACCCTACGCCGGCACGAAGGTCGACAAGATCGCCGGCATGGAGGCGCGCGGCTTCATTCTCGGCGGTGCGGTGGCGCATCAGCTTTCCTCGGGCTTCGTGCCGATCCGCAAGAAGGGCAAGTTGCCGCACGACACCGTGCGCATCGCCTACAGCCTGGAATATGGCGTCGATGAAATGGAGATGCATCGTGATGCGGTCCAGCCCGGCGAGAAGGTGATCCTGGTCGACGATCTCATCGCCACCGGCGGCACGGCCGTGGGCGCGACGCAGCTTCTGCGCCAGATCGGCGCGGAGGTGATCGGCGCCTGCTTCGTCATCGACCTGCCCGACCTTGGCGGCCGCAGGAAGCTGGAAGAACTCGGCGTCGTCGTACACACGCTGGTCGAATTCTCCGGGCATTGAGCCCGTATTGCGGCGGCGTCAGTCGAATTCCAGCACACCGCTTTCAAAGCGCATGACGGGATCGCCGTTCTGATTGACGCCCTCGCAGAGGATGGTGTTGAGATGCCAGCCCGGCCGTGATGCGAGCGGTCGGCTGGAGAGCAGGGCGACGGAATAGGTCACGACGTCACCCGCAAAGACCGGCCGCAGCCATTGCAGCTTCTGAAAGCCGGGTGAGGGGCCGAGGTTCGGCGCCGTCAGGCCCTCCTCGGCGAGTGCGACGCGCTGCCTTTCCCAGAAGGCGAGGAAGGTCCGCATCCAGGCGGCCGTGGTGTGCCAGCCCGAGGCGCAAAGCCCGCCAAAGAGCGTGTCTTTCGCGGCTTCCTTGTCGACGTGAAAACGCTGCGGATCGTGGCGGGTTGCGAAGTGGATGATGTTTTCCTCGGTGAAGGTGTAGGTGCCGATCTCGGCTTTCTGACCGACGGCGTAAAGCTCGGACATTCTCATGCTGACGGCTCCGAGCTCAGGTTAGCATCCTCCGGAATGGGGCGCATGCGGATCATCACGGAATTCTCCGAGAGGCAGACGAGTTCGCCGCGCTGGTTTTCCACCGCGTGGCGGAATTTGACGATGCCCATGCCGGGGCGCGAGCGCATCGGCCGGGCTTCGAGAACGGTCGAATGGCCCTGCAGCGTATCGCCTGCAAGCACCGGCTTTCGCCATTCCATCAGATCGATGCCCGGCGCACCCTCGCAAAGTGCGTCCAGCACGTAGCTGTCTGCCATCATGCGCATGAGCATTGCAGAGGTATGCCAGCCGGAGGCGGCAAGCCCGCCGAGGATGCTGGCGCGACCGGCGGCTTCGTCGAGATGCATCGGCTGCGGGTCGAATTCGCTGGCGAACTCGATGATTTCTTCGGTGAGCACCAGTTTCGGGCCGAGGGCGAAACGGCGGCCGGGTTCAAAATCCTCGAAAGACAGCTTTTCTGCCGGCATTCTCTCCTCCGCCATATCAAGCGCCTAGAACAGGATGTTTTTAGGCCGGTCGGCCTAAAATGTGAATCCTGTTCTACATTAAAGAGTTAGAGCATGATGTCGTCCGAAAACCGCTTACACTTTTCGGCATCATGCTCTAGTGCTTACAATAGCATCTGCGCGGGCTCAATGATTCCCGGGAGATAAACCGGTATGACGGAACTGAGGTCGATACTAGACGAGGCGGCGCGCCAGGGGCTGATTTCGTCGGAAGCGGGCGGGCGGCTTCTGCCGTTTCTGACCGAGCGTGGCGTGTCTGTTGTTGAGACGCAGAAGGCAGTCGCAGCCGAGGAGCGGGCCTGGTCGGACACCGAGACGCCGCGCTTCGTGCGCGGCTTTCACGACGTGCTGATCACCATCGGTGTTATCGTCGCGCTCGTCGGCCTCTGGGGCCTAGCGCCGCTTTACGCCGTGCCGGTCGCTATCATCGTGCTTTCGGAAATCCTGGTGCGCCGCCAGCGGCTCGCCTTGCCGGCTGTCAGCCTGACAATCGCGCTGTTCTGCTGGACATTTTTGCTGATGTCCCGCGTCTTCACGCCATGGACCTCCGAAATCGAGGCGGATCTGACCCAGTTCGTCGCCGGCTTTCCGATCCTGCTCGGCGTCTATTATGCCCGTTATCGCGTGCCCCTGTCGCTGGCGCTCACTATCATGTCGACGCTTGCCTTGGTGCTCACGCTGCTTTTGCGCCTGGTGCAATGGCTAAGCGGCAATCCCACGTTTTTCGATCATCTTGGCGTGCTGGCCGCGGTCGCTTTCGTCTACGCGCTCGGCCTGTTCGCGACGGCGCTATATTTCGATCTGGGCGACCGGCTGCGACGGACGACGCGTTCGGATATCGCCTTCTGGCTGCATCTCGGCGCAGCGCCGGCGCTGCTCTACAGTGCCGTCTCCCTACTGTCGTTCGGGGAAGCCGGCCGTATCTTCGATCCGGCGAACATGTCGGCCCGGACTCCCGTGGTCGTCGCGACCGTGGCGGCGCTGATGCTGATCGGCCTGGTCATCGATCGTCGCGCCTTCGTCACGTCGGGGCTGCTGTCTCTCCGGCGTTGCGATCTTCAGCGTCGTTCGCAAGGGAAATGCGACCGTCGATACCTACATCTTCACGACGCTGATCGTTGTCGGCGCGATCGTGCTCATTATCGGAACGGGTTGGATGCCGCTTCGGCGGCTGGTGCTCAGGGCACTGCCGCCGGCAATCGCAAACAGGCTGCCGCCGGGTTAAGGCGGCAGCTATTTTATCAGGTATTGAAACGGAAGTGGATGACGTCGCCGTCCTGGACGACGTATTCTTTGCCTTCGTCGCGCGCCTTGCCGGCATCCTTGGCGCCAACTTCGCCGTTGTACTTGATGTAATCGTCGTAGGCGATGGTGTTGGCACGGATGAAACCGCGTTCGAAATCCGAGTGGATGACGCCGGCGGCCTGCGGCGCCTTGGTGCCGCGCTCGATCGTCCAAGCGCGCGTTTCCTTCGGGCCGACGGTGAAATAGGTGATGAGGTCGAGCAGCTTGTAGCCGGCGCGGATCAGCCGGTCCAGGCCCGCCTCGTCAAGGCCGAGGGCAGAGAGGAATTCCTTGGCTTCCTCTTCGGCAAGCTGGGCGACCTCAGCTTCGATCGCCGCCGAGATAATGACGGTTTCGGCGCCCTGCTCCTTCGCCATGGCGGCGACGGCGGCGGTGAATTCGTTGCCGGTCGAGGCATCGCCTTCGGCGACGTTGCAGACATAGAGCACCGGATGCGAGGTGAGAAGGTTGAGCCCCTTGAGGATGGCGATCTCCTCGGCATCGAGCTTCGACAGCAGCGTGCGCACCGGCTTGCCTTCGTTGAGTAGCTTCAGCGAGGCTTCCATGATCGGCAGCATCGCCATCGACTCCTTGTCCTTGCCGGTGGCGCGCTTGCGCGTCTGCTCGGTTCGACGCTCCAGGCTCTCGAGATCGGCGAGCATCAGCTCGGTCTCGATCGTCTCGGCATCGGCGACCGGATTGATGCGGCCCTCGACATGGGTGATGTCGCTGTCTTCGAAGCAGCGCAGCACATGCACGATCGCATCGACTTCGCGGATATTGGCGAGGAACTGGTTGCCGAGGCCTTCACCCTTCGAGGCACCGCGCACCAGGCCGGCGATATCGACGAAAGAAATGCGGGTCGGGATCAGTTCCTTGGATTTGGCGATGTCGGCCAGCTTGCGCATGCGCGGATCGGGCACGGCGACTTCGCCGGTGTTCGGCTCGATGGTGCAGAAGGGGTAGTTCGCCGCCTGTGCAGCCGCCGTCTTGGTGAGCGCATTGAAGAGGGTCGATTTGCCGACGTTCGGCAGACCGACGATGCCGCATTTGAAGCCCATGGCTTGATCCATATCTATTGGTAACTTTGCCCTGCCTATGCGGGAATGGCCGGCTCGGGTCAAGGGTTTGCGGCACGAATCGAAAAAGCAAGGCCAGCCGGCTTGAAGGTAAGGCGGTTTAGCCTTACCTTTTGGCGGAAAGGATACAGCTGACATGGCAACCCTGACAGTGACGGCAAAAGGACAGGTCACCTTGAGAAAAGAAGTGCTTCGGCACCTCGGGATCAAGCCCGGCGACAAAATCGACGTTGATCTCCTGCCTGGTGGCAAGCTTGAGGTCGTTGCGGTCAAAACGCAGCCGGCCAGCGGTTCCATCGAGAATTTCTTCGGAAGTCTCGAGAACAAGGGCAATATTCATGCGACGCTCAGGGAGATCGATGAGGCCATAAAGGCGGGCTGGGCTGGCGAGGTCGGCATCGCTGATGATCGTTGATACGAACGTGCTCGTGCGGGCGGCCGTCGATGACGATCCGAAGCAAACGGAACGTGCAAGGATATTGATGCGCGAGGCTGAACGGCTGTTCGTCTCCAACCTGACGCTCTGCGAGTTCGTCTGGGTCGTCGGCCGGATTTATCGTAAAAGCGCCTCCGAGATCGCTGCGACCATCCGGCTGCTGATAACCGACAGGAAGGTCGTCTACGACAGAGCAGCTGTCGAGGCTGGATTGTCCTTCCTCGATGCCGGCGGTGATTTCGCCGATGGCGTCATTGTCTTCGAAGGCCGCAGGCTTGGCGGGGAAGTATTCGCGACCTTCGACAGGAAGGCTGCCGCCATCGTCGAAAGCGCCGGGCGAGCCTGCCTGCTGCTCTCGTCGGAGTGATATCCGTCATTGAACTGCCGTGCTGACGATGCAATATAGTCCGGCGGATGTTTCTTCCGCCTTTTCATGTCATCAACGGGTGGATTTTCCGATGACTGACAATGACGTTGCCCTGAAACCGAAGACCAAGGTGAAGCCGAAGCTGGACAAGCCGAAGCTCTACAAGGTCATTCTTGTCAACGACGATTACACGCCGCGCGAATTCGTCATTGTGATCCTGAAGGTCGTCTTCCGTATGAGCGAGGAGACGGGTTACCGAGTGATGATGACGGCGCACAAGCTCGGCTCCTGCGTGGTCGTGGTCTGCGCCAAGGACATTGCCGAGACCAAGGCCAAGGAGGGTATCGACCTTGCCAAAGAGATGGGTTTCCCGCTGATGTTCACCACAGAGCCCGAAGAATAGCCTTTCAGCTCACGGCCGGCGGATCTGATAGCCGGTCTTGTCCTGCAGGAAGCCGCAATTTTCGTAGAACCGCAGCGTCGCCGGGTTCTTCGAGCCGGTGAGCAACATCACCTTATAGCAGCCGGCCTTCCAGGCCTCATTCACCGCATGGCCGACCACGGCGCCGGCATAGCCGCGCCGGCGGTGCTCGGCGTGGGTGACGACGTTTTCGATCAGCGCATAAGAGGCGCCGCCGCGCGTCAAGTTCGGCACGATGATCAGCGTGACGGTGGCGGCGGCGTGAGGGCCGGCAAAGCCGATGAATACGGTCATGCCGGGCTGGGCGAGAATGGCGGAAAAGCGCTCCTCGGCCATGGTCCCGTCGAGAATGGGATCGGTCGGATTCAGATGCCGGTAGAGGACGGTCAGCCCCTTGAGATCGTCGGGAGCGGCACTGCGGATGGTAAAATCCCGGTCTGGCACCGGCCTCATTCCCCCTTGTTGCCGAACATCTTTTTCAGCATCTCTGCCATCGGGCCGCTGGTCGGCAGCTTCGGCTGATTGCTGTTGCGGGCCTGGCGGATATGCGACTGGCCGGCCGGCTTCTTGTCGCTATCCTTGCTTTCCTTTCGCGGCTTCTCTTCCTCGGCCTTGCCACCCAACGCCAGGGCGATCTTGTTCATCAGCTGTGAATCCTCGTTTCGCACCAGCATGTCGGCATTGTCGGCCAGCGTTTCGAGAAGCGGCTCCAGCCACGCCCTGTCGGCCTTGGCGAAATCGCCGAGCACGTGGTTCTGCACCATCTCCTTGACGCCGGGATGGCCGATGCCGAGGCGCAGCCGCCGGTATTCCTTGCCGCAATGGGCGTCCAGCGACCTGATGCCGTTGTGGCCGCCATGGCCACCGCCGGTTTTCAGCCGCGCCTTGCCAGGGGGCAGGTCGAGTTCGTCATAGATCGCGACGAGCTCGGTGGGCTGGAGCTTATAAAAGCGCATCGCCTCGCCGACGGCCTCGCCGGAGAGGTTCATGTAGGTCTGCGGCTTGATCAGCAGGACCTTGTCGCCGCCAAGTTCTCCCTCGGCGATCTCGGCCTTGAACTTCTTTGACCAGGGAGAAAAGCTGTGGCGCCGATGAATGGCGTCGACGGCCATGAAGCCGATATTGTGGCGGTTACCGGCGTATTTGCTGCCGGGATTGCCGAGACCTGCAATGATCAGCATGGCCTGTCATCCTCGCTTGGGCGTTTCTCGACGTTCACCACCCGGAAACGACAGTAAAGTCAAGCGGAAACGGCGAGCTCGGCGGCAGCATCATTCCGAAAGGTTCATGCCGTATTTCAGGAAGATCTGCTTCTGGTTGCCATCAGCAATCAGTTTGTCGAGGGCAGCCTGCATCTTGGCGAGCAGATCGTCGGGAAAACTCTTCTCGCAGGCGATGCCCATGGGCTGGGAGGAGAGCACGGTTACGATCTCCACCGGCTGATCGGCCTTCAGCTTTTCGAAATAGAGTTCGGAGATCGGCATCATGTCGATGCGACCGCTGAGCAGCTTGCGCAGCGTGGCGTTGAAGTCACTGGCGACGTCCAGCTTGGTGAAACCCTTCTCCTTCAGGATCGTCTCGGTGTAGTCCTCGCGCTGGGTGCCGATCGTATATTTCTTTGCTTCTTCGAGATTGCTGGCGGTGACGCCCGAACCCTTGCGGGTGATCAGGATGTTGCGGTCGATGAGCAGCGGCTCGACCCATTTGAACAGCGGATCGCGCGCGCTATTGTGGGCGGTGGCGAAAACACATGTCATCGGCGCAGTGCGGGCAAGGCCGAAAGCACGCGCCCAAGGCATGACTTCGATCGTATAGTCGACGCCGATCGCGGCCATCACCTTTTCGACCTGCTCGACCGTCGCGCCTTTGATCTCTTTGCCTTCGCGATAGTTGAAGGGGGCGTAATCCTCGGTCGTGAAAGCAACCGTCTGTGCGTGGGCGGCGCAAGGCAGCGCCAGCCATGCGAGAAGCAGGAGCTTTTTCATCGTCTCGTCTCCTTCGTTCTTCGTTTACGAGGCGCGTGCGACGGCTGATTGCGGGGCCATCAGTTCCTCGATGAGTGCGGCTGCGTGCTGTGGACGATGGAAGAGATAGCCCTGGCCATAGTCCAGACCCATCTGGTGAAGCGTGCGGCATTCCTCTTCCGTCTCGATGCCCTCGGCGATGACGGTGCAGTTCATCTTGTGGGACAAGGTGGTGATGCCTTCGATCAGCATGCGGCTCTTCTGGCGGACGTCGTCATCGCTGTCGTTGATCGCGCGGGTGAAGGACTGGTCGATCTTGATGATATCGACAGGGAAACGGTTGAGGTAGCTGAGCGACGAGTAGCCGGTGCCGAAATCGTCGAGCGCGATGCGGCAGCCGAAGCGGCGAAGCTCGGTGACGATCATGCGAATCTGCGGGTTGTCGTGCATCAGCACGGCTTCCGTGATCTCGACCACGATGCGCTCGGGGCGGATGCCGTGGCGACCGACGATCGCGGCTAGACGGGCCGGCAGTGCCGGCTCGAACTGCAGCGGCGAGAAGTTGATGGCCAGGTAGGTATCCTGCATCCCCGATATGCGAGAGATTTTCGCGAGATTGGAAATCGCCTTTTCCATGATGACGTTGCCGACGCGGACGATCTTGCCCGTCTCCTCGGCGACGCTGATAATTTCGGCTGGCGGCATCAGACCTTTCTGCGGATGGTTAAGGCGCATCAGCGCCTCGAAACCGGCAATGCCGCGGCGGTTGAGATTGACGATCGGCTGCAGGAAGGCTTCAAACCAATTGTCGACGAGGCCGGCTTCGATATTGCCCTCGATTTCGGCGCGGCTGCGGGCGCGGTCGAGCATGGCTTTGTCGAAGAGCTGTGCGCCGTTCTTGCCGTCCCGTTTCTTCGCATACATCGCCATGTCGGATTTCTGCAGCAGCTCGGCCGCGGTCGCGGCGTGATGTGGGTAGATGGCGATGCCGATGGACGCGCTCAGATGCATGTCCGGGGCAAATGGCGTTTCGAAGATTGAGGCGATCTGCTCGCACATCGCCTTTGCGCGCGTTTCGGCGTCCTTCGCAGGCAGCAGGATAGCGAACTCGTCGCCGCCGAGACGGGCCGCCTCGTCGGAGGGGGCAAGATGGGTCTTCAGGCGCTCGACGAGTTCGATCAGCGCCGTGTCGCCGGCAGCGTGCCCCATATTGTCGTTGATCCACTTGAAGCGGTCGAGATCGACGAAGAGGCAGGCGAGTTCCTGGCCGGCGGCGTCTGCGGCAGCGATCTTGTTATCAAGCACCGCCTCGAAGCCTTGGCGGTTGAGAAGCCCGGTCAGATGGTCGGTGATTGCCTGGCGATGGTTGCGGTCCTCCGAAGCCTTGAGCTCGGTCACATCCGTCATGACGGACAGCGAGAGGCGATCGTGAGCGCCGGCGGCCGCTTCCGATTCCATGATGAGGACGTCCATGGTGCGGCCGTCGCGGCAGACAAATTTGACGGTGACCGTCATGCCGTTTTCAGCGTAGCGGCGCTTGACGAATTTATTGCGGCTGTTCGGCGTGACCAGATCTGCAAAATTGCGGCCAATGACGTCCGCGCGACTATAACCGGTGGCGAGCAGCCAATAGTCGCTGACGGCAGTGATGCGGTCTTCCTCATCGAGCGAGAAGAGCATGGCGGGCGTCAGATTGTAGATGTCGGTGGCGCGGCGATGGGCGAGCTTCAGCTCCTTCTCCTCGCTTTCCAGCTTGGTTTGCATCTCGTTGAAGCTGTGGGCAAGCCGTCCCATCTCGTCGTTCGACTGCCAGTCGACATGATGGCGCGAGCCGAGCTGCCGGGTGGCCTCGATTGCCGCCGTCAGACGCATCAGCGGCTGGATGACGAAGAACCGGTTGCCGATCAACGCTGTGCCGAAAACGGTCAGAACCGCGAAGATGAAGATCGAAATGAAGACGACCTCTTCCTGCTTCAGACCGGAAAACAGCCCGAGGGCGGGATAATAGACGCTGATGCTGCCGAGGTTCTTCGGACCGTCGACGGTGTTGTAGATGATGGCACGCGACACCTGCACGAGCTTGCCGTCAAAGGAACGCGGAATGGTGGATTGGCTGACGTCGAGCTGACCCGACTGATCCCGCACCTCGACCTTGACGATGGCGCCCTGGGAAACGACCGTCGCGCTGATCTGGGTGACGCTTTCCTCATCGAGGTCCCAGAGCGGTTTTGCCAGGGCTTGAGCATTGGCGACAAGAAGAACAGAGATATGGTCGCGTATTTCTTTATCGGCGCGTTCCGAGGAAAGAAAAAGGAAAAGAACAAAAAGCGGAGCGACAAAAACAAGCAGCGCTCCGCAAACAATCCCAAAAAACCTGTTCTCAACGGAATTGTTCATGGTTCCGTCTACTCCCCCAGGCCGGCATATTTGCTGTCGCGCGTTCAGGCCGGCTTCTTCGCAGCTGACGGCCCATGCTTTCATGAATATGTTAAATGTTGCTGAAACGGAGGCTTGGCAGGCAATGAAAAGCCCGCCTTCCCCGTGAACTGGTTCTCGAAAGCTGGATGACGACTTTCGGGAGCCACTTCACCGGGGAAGGCGGGCCATATGCTTTGCAACTGGTCGAAGCGATCAGGCTTCGGCTTCGCCTTCAGCTTCCGCGGCGCTCTCATCGACGCCGGCAGCCGGAGCGACGATGGTCGCGATCGTGAAGTCGCGGTCGATGACCGGGCTGACGCCCTTCGGCAGCGTGACTTCCGAAATATGGATGCTGTCGCCGATCTTCTTGCCGCTGAGGTCGATGTTGAAGAATTCCGGGATCGCATCGGCCGGGCAGTGAACTTCAACTGCGTGGCGGACGATGTTCAGAACGCCGCCGACCTTGAGGCCCGGAGACTTCGCTTCATTGATGAAGTGAACCGGGATTTCGACGGTCACCTGGGTGTTGCCGGAGACGCGCAGGAAATCGACATGCAGCGTGAAGTCGCGGACCGGATCGAGCTGGTAGTCCTTCGGCAGAACCTTGTACTTCTTGCCGTCGACTTCGATGGTCGCCACGGTGGTCATGAAGCCACCGGCGTGAATGCGCTTCGTCACCTCATTGGTGTTGAGAGCGATGGCAATGGGGGCCTGCTTGTCACCATAGATGACAGCGGGAATCAAACCGTTGCGGCGAAGTTCACGGGCGGACCCCTTACCAACCCGTTCGCGCGCCTCGGCCTTGAGCTCGTAAGTTTCCTGGCTCATGGCTATTCCTTTCGAGGTTATTTGGAGAGTTCGGCGGCAGGCAAAAGCCTAGTTCCGTCAAACCGGAGGCGGGTTTTCCCATCCTCATCCGCGTTGCCTCCAAGGGTGTCTACGCGGACCGGTGGCCTATAGTATAAGTCGCCCGGAAACGCAAGTTGCCGATTGCGCCGGTTTTTCGGCGATGGAGGGGCTTTCGCCGGGGCGCTTCATCATCGGAGAGAGCGAACTCGCCCAGATTGCATCCGCACCCATCCCAATGCGAGAACCTTGTTGAAATCACTCGCGATCTGCACCTGGTCAAACGCAAAATTGCCAGTGCTTATCGCCACTTGGCTTGACATTGCCGCGCTTCGCATCTTTGGATGGCCGCAATCAAAAAGTGGCTGAGGAGAAAACCAGACCATGCGTCTCAAACTTGTCACGGCAACGAGTATGCTTGCCCTTTGCCTTTTCACCGGGGCCGAGGGCGCGGAGATCAACCAGGAGGGCGCCAACGCGGTCAAGGAGACCCTGACGAAGCTGCTTCCGCAGGATTTGGCAAAAAGCGGCTTCATCACCGTCAATCCGGCCGGCGCACGCTATGAGGTCATCTACGATCTGGCGAAGCTGCTTGCCAAGGCGGATCCGGCGACGTTTACGATCACAGGGTTGACACCGTTCTCGATGTTCGCCACGCCGCTCGACAGTGGCCTCTGGAACATCGAAGGCGACAACAGGCTCAACGTCTCGGGCCATTTCAAGGGTCCAGACCAGAAGCCGACGGATTTCACCTATTCTATCGCGTCGCTTGTTTATTCCGGCGTCTTCGACCCGGCGATCAGCTATCTGCGCTCCGGCACCTTCGCGGCCAAAGACATCAAGGTGGCCAGTAAGACCGAAACGGAGGAGGTCCATGCCAGCATCGCCAGCATGGATCAGAAGCTGAGTTCGACCGACAGCGCAGGCGGCCATGGACGTATCGATTTCGCCGGCAGCGGCTCGATGTCCGATTTCGTCGAGCAGGTTTCCGGCCTGAAAATGCCGCCCATCGAACTTCGTGCCGGCTCGATCAATGTCGAGGCCAAGGTGAATGGCCTGCCGGCCAAGCAGATTCGCGAGATGGTCTTCTTCGTGCTTGACCATGTCGATGAGAAGGAATTGAGCCCGGAAAACAGCGACAAGATAAAGGGAATAGTGAAGGAAGCCTTCCCGCTTCTGACCTTGTTCAGCGAGACGATCGGGGTCAACGACCTGACCGTCAGCAGCGAGATGGGCAACGGCGGCGCCAAGGCATTCGGCTACAACCTCGCCATCGACGGGCCGAGTGACGCCATGCGTTTCGGCTTGGGCATGAATGCGCAGGAGATCAGCCTCGACACGCCGCTGATGCCGGCAAACTATTCGGCCTTCATGCCGAGCAACTTCGATTTCCAGCTCGCGCTTCCGAATCTGGATTTCGCAAGCTTCGGCGACGCCCTCATGGCGATGGATTTCAAAGATTCGGCGTCCGAGAAGACCGGCGAGGAGATGGCGAAGAAGCTCTTCCGCGATGGCCGGCTTGCCGTCGAGTTTCCGAAGATCAGTGCCAAATCGCAGGTCTATGACGTCGATATAACCGGCAGGATCGAAGGTCGCGTCGATACCGAGAAGGACTATTCGATGGAAGCGACGATCCTTGCCCGCGATCTCGACAAGACGATCGCGGCGGTTCAGGAGCTTGCCAAGACGGACCCCGACCTCAACCAGGTCTCCTTCGGCATCATGATGGTGAAGGGCTTTGCCAAGACCGATCCGGATGGCCGTTCGCGCTGGGACGTCAGCATCAGCCGCGACGGTTCCGTGGCGGTCAATGGCCAGCAGATCAAGGGACCGGATGGTCCGGATCAGGACCAGGATCAGGGGCTGGAGCCGGACGAGCAGCAGGAACCGGATCAAGGTCAGGACGGAGTCCCTGCGCCGCCGCAGCAGCCTTGAACGTTCTCGATTGGAATTGAACAAGAAAGAGGCCGGCTTGTGCCGGCCTTCAGGCTGCTGACAAACCACTGCAAAAGCCGTGACGCCATCCTCGGCCTTGTACCGGGGATCTGCGCCGGCCGATTAAATATCTGAAAATAATGCTTTCCTGCTAAGGAATTGCAGAGGTCAGATGCTCGGCACAAGGCTCGGCATGACGGAGGAGGCTTTTTAATCGAAGAGGCTGGAGACGGACTCTTCCTGGCTCGTGCGGCTGATGGCTTCGCCGATCAGCGGGGCCGCCGTCACGACGCGGATATTGTGCGCTGAAAGCACCGCCGTCGTCGGCTGGATCGAATCGGTGATGACGAGTTCACGCAGCTTCGAGGAGGTGACGCGGGTGACCGCGCCGCCCGAGAGAACGCCGTGCGTGATATAGGCGGTGACGCTGGAGGCACCCTGGGCGAGCAGTGCGTCGGCCGCATTGCAGAGAGTGCCGCCGGAATCGACGATGTCGTCGATCAGCAGGCAGTCCTTGCCGGTGACGTCGCCGATGATGTTCATGACTTCGGATTCACCTGGCCGATCGCGACGCTTGTCGACGATGGCCAGAAGACAGTCCAGCCGTTTGGCGAGCGCGCGGGCGCGCACCACGCCGCCGACGTCGGGCGAGACGACCATGACATTGCTGAGGTCATAATGGCTCTTGATGTCGCGCGTCAGCACGGGCAGGGCGAAGAGGTTGTCCGTCGGTATATCGAAGAAGCCTTGGATCTGACCGGCATGGAGATCGAGCGTCATGACGCGATCGGCCCCGGCTTCGGTAATCAGGTTGGCAACCAGCTTGGCGGAGATCGGCGTGCGGCCGGATGCGCGGCGGTCCTGACGGGCATAGCCGAAATAGGGAAGAACTGCGGTGATGCGGCGTGCCGACGAACGACGCATGGCGTCGATCATGATCAGCAGTTCCATCAGGTGGTCGTTGGCGGGAAAGGCGGTGGGCTGCACGAGAAAAACGTCCTCGCCGCGCACGTTTTCCTGGATTTCCACGAAGATTTCCTGGTCGGCAAACCTTCGGACACTGGCTCTTCCCAAAGGAACATTGAGATAGTTGCAGATCGCTTCGGCGAGTTGCCGGTTCGAATTGCCTGCGAAAACCTTCATTTTGGTCCGCCTGTTATGCGCTGATAGCCGCGCTTTTTAGTCAGCTTCCCAGTGAATGCAAGGGCAAAGGCGCCACAGACTTTCATATTTGCAAAAAGTTTGTGGCTAACCGCCCTGAGTTTGCCGCCAGGAGGTGAATTCCGCGATGGTTTTCGAGCCGATCTGCTGCATCACCGAAGCCGGGACACCCGCCCAAGGGTCGGCGGCGGCCGTCGGTACGCTTTCCTGCCCCTGGATGCGGTGCAGGCGGGCGCCGCCACCGTCGAGAATGTCCCAGACGTAGACCACGGTGACCTTGCCGTCGTCACTGAAGGCAGAGAGATAACCTTTGAGAATGTAATCGCTGCTCGTGTCGTTCGAGCTCTTGATGGAAAGGCCATGGGCGCGCGCCTCGGCGCCGAGCTGGCGCGAGAGCGGAGTCACGGCTTGCACCGGCGCCCCGATGATCGGCAGGAAGCGCACGGTATAGCCGCGCGCGGATGATGTCCCGGGGGTGAGGGCGGCGGTCTGCTGCGGTAGCTGCGCGTCAAGCCGCTGGCCGGGCTGTGTTGGCGATCCGGCGCCGGCGGCAGCCGGCGGCAGCGCCTGTCCCTTGATCGGAGCGGAGGCGGCGGGCGAGGAGCCGTTCCTCGACAGCGCGTCTGCCTGCTCCTGCATCGTCGTCGGGGGCGCGCCGCTGCCGGGTCGATAGGTTCTTTGCGACTGATCATAGGCCGGATGATAGCCACTCGGCTGTGTGCTCCCGGCAAAAACCGGCTGGCGGGTGCCGGCCAGACGTTCTGCCTCGCCCTGCGTCACCGGACTTGACGGCGGAGTTCCGGAGGATTCGCCAATTCCGACTTGCGGCGTCAGCGCGTCGGTGGTGTTGCAGGCGGTCAGCAGAGCCATGACGAACAGGAGCGTGGGCACAGTCGCAGCTCGCGTCATCCCGTGATCCGTCCTTCCCACAATCGTATCAGCCCGCCCGGATTTATGCGGGCGGGGATGGTCCTCTGTCAATTCCGGATTCTCACCGGTCAGTCCCGGTCTTCAAAGGCCGATGAAATCGAGCGAATGACGGGAAAGTGTGCGCGGCGCATCCGCCGTCGTCAGGTAGGTCTGTCCGAGCGTCATTGCCGTGCCGGTATCGGAATCGGCAATGATCATGTGCACGAAGAGCGACATGTTCGGCTCGATCGGCTGCGGATTGCCGACATGGAACATCTGGTGCTCCATCCAGGAGGGCGAGAAGCGGGCGCCGAGCGAATAACCGCAAGCATTCAGCCGGTGCCGGGCAAGGCCGCGCTCGTCCATGATCCTGGCATGGATGTCGAAGACGTCGCCGAAGGTGTGGCCGGGCTTCAGCACGGTCTCGATCGCCTCAATGGTTTCGCGGCACGCATTGTAGAGCTCGCGATGGCGTTGCATCGGCTCGCCGATGACGATCGTGCGCATCATGGCGGCATGATAATGCGCATAGGTGCCGGCCCATTCCAGCGTCAGCTGGTCGTTGGCGTCGAGCTTGCGGCGGCCGGCCTTGTAGCGGCAGAGCAGGGCGTCGGCAGCGGAGCCGATGATGAACTCGTTGGCGGGATAATCGCCGCCGCCGGAAAAGACCGCACCCTGCATGGCGGCGAGGATATCGGCCTCGTCGGCGCCCGGTTTCGTCAGCCGGATTGCGGCGTCGAGCGCGTCGTCCGCGAGAGCGGCAGCGCGCTCGACATAGGCGACCTCCGTCGGGCTCTTGACGAGACGAAGACGGCTGACGAGATAGGAGGCGTCGACGATCTGGCCGAAAGTGGTCAACTGCGCGTCGAGCAGGCGGGCGATGCGGCCGGTCATGCCGTGCGTATCATATTCCACGCCGATGCGTGCGCCGAGCAGATCCATCTCGACCAGGAGGTTCTTCAGGTCGAGCGTCGGATCGGCATTGACCCTGTCGACCCAGATGTGGATGTCTTCGAGGATCGAGGTGTGTTTGGCCTGGCGGAGATCGGCCGAGCGGGTGATCAGCGCCATCGTGCCGTCGCTCTTGACGACCAGCGTCTGGAAAAAGCAGTAGCCGAAGGTGTCATAGCCGGTCAGCCAATACATGCTTTCCTGGGCGAAGAGCAGCAGGGCATCGAGCTTTTCTTCCTTCATCTTCTCAGTGAGGCGTGCCAGCCGGCTTGCGAACTCGGCCTTTTCGAAATGCAGTGCCATTCTGCTCAAGTCTCCCTGATTGATATCGCTGAAATCTGGCGGCCGTAGTCCGGCTCGTTGCGATGTGTCGTCCTGCGATAGGAAAAGAAGCGCTCGCTATCCGGATAGGTGCAGAGCCCGAGGTTTTCGGCCTGCACACCAGCCCGCGTCAGCCTGTCGATCGTCAGCGCCGGTAGATCGAACATGGCGCGGCCCGGCGTTGCGGACGGCTTGAAAAAGCGTTCGTAGGCCGGATTTTCGGCGACGAAGCGATCGACGAATTCCGGCCCGACCTCGTAACTCGCCTGACTGATCGAGGGGCCGAGGCAGGCCAGTATGCTGGCGCGATCGGCCCCCAGGGCTTCCATGGCCGCAATGGTGTTTTCGAGAACACCGGTCAGCGCGCCCTTCCAGCCGGCATGGGCGGCGCCGATGACGCGATTTTCGGGGTCGGCAAAGAGGACCGGACCGCAATCGGCGGCCAGCACGCCAAGCGCAATGCCGGGAACTGCCGTCACCATCGCGTCCGCGTCGGGGCGGGCGCCGTCGTAATCGGCGCCAATCGTCACGACGTCGGGCGAATGCACCTGATGAACAGTTGCCAGCCGCTCGAGCGGCAGGTCGAACCAGGCGGCGACGCGGCGGCGGTTTTCCATGACGTTCCCGCGCTCGTCGTTGGAGCCGAGGCCGACATTGAGACCGCGATAGATCCCTTCGGAAACACCGCCAGCCCGGGTGAAATAACCGTGGCGGATGGTGCCGCCCGTCGCTTCGTTCAGCAGCGGGCTTTGGATCGGTGCGGGAGAGGCCGCGTCCTGCATCTGTAATTCCGGGTTTTCGAGGGGTTTGTTTTGTCCCGAGCGCATCGCATCTGCGGCGCGCTTCAAGTTCCTGTTTCGCGCGGATGTTGGCTCAGCCGCGTGCGCCCTGTCAATCCACCGGGCGAAAGGGCATGAGATCGACGGCAGGATGGGAGACCGCCATCACCTTGAAGAGTTCGCCCATCCGGCCCTCACCGGCGCCGGCAAGCCTGTCGACCGCCGATTGAATGACCTGCTGGGTCTGCGGCTCGCGGTCACGCCCGAGGGCTGCGGCGCGTTCGAGAATGCCGAGGCCGGTCAGAAAGTCACCCTGGTGCAGGGCGCCGTTCAGATGGAGGCCGGCCGTCAGTGCCGTCTCGGCGAGCTGCTGGAAATCGACATGGCTCGTCAGGTCAGCTTCGCCGGGATGGGCGAGCGGCGGGTCGAATTCATGCATGCGCACCGCCTGCAGCGTATCGCCGAAGCCGGTGACGAGATGGCCGTAGTCGACGACCAGCGCCGTGCCGCCGAAGGCGCGCAGCCGCTCGCAGATCGCCATCATCACGGCCTGGCGGGCGGGTGAGATCTCGAAGAGCGTGCCGAGCGGCAGGTTCTGCACCGGTTCCGGCAATAGGGCAGGATCGAGGCCCGCGACACCTGCGGCAAAGGTCAGTTCGCCATCGGCGTCAAGGCCGACCATGCGCTCGCGGAAACCCGTTTGCGTGCGGACGAACTGCCGGATCGGGATTGCGTCGAACAATTCGTTGGCGGCAATCAGCGTGAAGCCGGGCGGGACCTCATCGAAGCCACCGTGCCACGCGATCCTTTCGCCATAAGCTTCGAGTGTCTGGCTCTGGACGTCGCGCAGGCGCTCGCTGGTTTCGACGAGATGCACGCTCATCGTGTCAAACAGCGGCGGGGCGATGCGGGCGATGACACGCAGCATATCCGCCATCATCGTGCCGCGGCCAGGCCCGATCTCGACAAGGTGCACATCTGCCGGCGTGCCGTGGCGCTGCCAGGCATGGACGACGAAGACGCCGATCATCTCGCCGAAGATCTGGCTGACTTCGGGCGCGGTGACAAAATCGCCGGACCGGCCGAAGGGTTCTCGGGTGCGGTAATAGCCGTGCTCGGGATCGGCGAGGCAGAGCGAGAAATAGTCGGTGACGCTGATCGGGCCGTTGGTCTGGATGATCGCCTTGATCTTTTCGCCTAGAGCGGTGGTCATGTCGCGCGTCCTGCCGGTTTAGAGCTGCGGCGCGGCCTGGCGGCGGGCCCGCAGGATCGCCCAGAGGCCGAGCAGGATCATCGGGGAGGAGAGGACCATACCCATGGTCAGCCAGTTCGTGCCGAGGAGGTAACCGAGCTGGGCGTCCGGCTCTCGGAAGAACTCGACGAAGATGCGCGACAGTGCATAACCGCAGACGAAGACGCCCGTGATGAAGCCTGGGCTTTTCAGCGTACGCATGCCGTAGACGAGGGCGGCAAGCACCAGGAGCAGAACAATGCCCTCAAGGCCGGCCTCGTAGAGCTGGCTCGGATGGCGGGCGAAGGGGCCGCCGGTCGGGAAAACCACGGCCCAGGGGACGTCGGTCAGTCGGCCCCAGAGCTCACCGTTGATGAAATTGGCGATGCGGCCGAAGAACAGGCCGAAGGGAACGACGGCGGCGACGATATCGAACAGGCTCCAGATCGGAATGGCATTGCGGCGAGCAAAGATGATCATGGCAATCGTCGTGCCGGTCAGGCCGCCGTGGAAGGACATGCCGCCGTTCCAGATTTCGACTGCGCGGATGGGATCGCGCAGGACAGCGGAGAGGTCATAGAAGAAGATATAGCCGAGACGGCCACCGAGCACGACGCCGAGGGCGGCCCAGACGATGAAATCGTCGAGCTGCGTCTTCGTCATCGGCGATCTATTGCCCGGCCAGAGACTGTCGTTGGCGGCGAGGCGGCGCGCATAGGCCCAGCCAAGCAGGATGCCGGCGACGTATGCCAGGCCGTACCAGTGAATCGCCAACGGACCGATCGAAAAAGCGATCGGATCGATGTCCGGGAAAGGCATGATCGCGAGGAGATTGGCTGCTGTCGGCAAGGTTTTCCCATCCGTTGAGGTCGGCGGAACATGCCGCCGCGATCCCGGACGGTCAAGTGCATTGTTCGTGATCGCGCCTCGGCTGCCCGCTTCCGGATAAGGCTATCCCGCGCAAAGCGCTTGCATCGCGGGTGGCGAAGCCCTACCTCAATCTTCGAGGCCCCGAAGGGCTGAATTCACCTTATACGAAGGGAGAAAAACGCCATGACGACCGGAACGAACCGCATCATGGACGAGTTCGCCAAGCTGATGACCGATGCGGCAGGTGCCGCGCAGGGCGTCCGCAAGGAGATCGAGACGGCTTTCAACGCCCAGGCCGAGCGTTGGCTGAACAGCATGGACGTCGTCAAGCGCGAGGAATTCGAGGCCGTGCGAGAGATGGCGATCAAGGCGCGCGATGAAAACGAGGCGCTTGCCGCCCGTATCGCGGCGTTGGAGGCCAAGCTCGCCAGCGAGGGCCACTAAATCCAGCTAGGTGCAGATGCGGCGTTGCCTTCATGCCACACGCCGCATCTGTCACAAAAAATTCCAGGTGAGTTTTCCACCTGTGGACACTGCCAAAAAAGCCAATACGCAGAGTCGCTTATTCTCCCTTCTGAATTGAGTTTCGAAGTGCTTTCCACAGCAGGCCTGCCCTATTTTCCCTTCTGGGGGCTGGCAGGTGGCAAGGGTCATTATACACTGATTTTAAATGATGATTCGAAGCGACTTGGTAAGCTCCGGGCAGGTTATCTGCGTTAAGTCTGGCAGCGGTTCAACGATCATCCGATGGTGGTTTCCGGTATTGCGTGTGTCTTTCTTGTGTTCGTATCCCAAGCTAAGCCGCATTCGTTCCGGTCAAGAAGGTGCTGCATGAACCTGATGGAATTGGAAGTCGAGCGTCAGTCGAACCCGGTCGATATGATCGAGTACGTGGCCTCCAACAACGACTGGTCGTTCGAGCGGTCCGGCGAGGACGAGATCGCGATGACGGTCGAGGGACGCTGGGCGGACTATCATGTTTCCTTTTCCTGGATGGAGGAATTCGAGGCGCTGCATCTTGGCTGCGCTTTCGATATCAAAGTCCCCGACATCAGGGTCAACGAGGTGGTCAAACTGCTCTCGGCGATCAACGGGCAGGTCCTGATGGGTCATTTCGATCTCTGGCGTCAGGAAGATGTCGTCATCTTCAGGCAGTCGCTGCTGCTTGCAGGCGGCGCGGAGCCGACCAATCGCCAGGTAGAGGTGCTGCTTTCCAGTGCGCTCGACACATGCGAAGCCTATTTCCAGGCATTCCAGTTCGTTGTCTGGTCCGGCATGGACGCGGCTAAGGCGATGGAAGCCGTGCTGTTCGAAACGGTAGGCGAGGCATAAGATGCCGGCGAAGGCGTTCTCCCCGGCAAATCCCGTCGTATTGATCGGCGCCGGAAACATGGGCGGAGCCATGCTCTCCGGCTGGCTGAAGAGCGGCGTTCCGGGCTCCGCCGTCATTGTTGTGGATCCAGGCCCTTCATCGGCGATGCTGGCGACGATCAAGGAAGCCGGCGCGACGCATCTGACCGCGATCCCCACGGAATTGAAGGCGAGCGTTTTGTTTCTCGCAGTCAAGCCGCAGGTGATGGAGACGGTGTTGCCTGATGTGAAGAGCGCCGTCGGGCCGGCGACGGTCGTCGTCTCGGTGGCAGCCGGCAAGACGCTCGGTTTTCTCGAAAAACATCTCGGCAAAGCCGCCATGGTGCGAGCCATGCCGAACACGCCGGCTATGGTCGGCCGCGGTGTGACCGGGGCCTTTGCCAATTCAGGAGTCAGCGATCCGCAACGCAAACGCGTCCATGCCCTTCTCAGCGTCTCCGGCCCGGTCGAATGGGTGCCTGCGGAGGCCGATATCGATGCCGTGACGGCGCTTTCCGGCAGCGGTCCGGCTTATGTATTCTATCTCGTCGAATGTATGGCGGAGGCAGGCCGAAAGCTCGGCCTGCAGGCGGACCTCGCCATGCGTCTTGCGCGGGAAACGGTCGCGGGGGCTGGTGAACTCTTGCACCAGTCCCCCGACGATGCTTCGCGGCTGCGGCAGAATGTGACGTCTCCCGGCGGCACGACGGCGGCGGCGCTCGCCGTGCTGATGGCGGAGAACGGCATGCAGCCCCTGTTCGATAAGGCGCTTGCGGCAGCGCGCAAGCGGGCCGAGGAACTGGCCGGCTGACGGAGATCCACATGGCGGAAGAGATCAGCTACGCCGATTTCGAGCGTGTCGACATCCGTGTCGGTACGATCATCGAAGCCAGCCCTTTTCCGGAGGCGCGCAAGCCGGCTTTCAAGCTGCTCATCGATTTTGGCCCTCAGATCGGTATCAAGAAATCCTCGGCGCAGATCACCGTGCATTATACGCCGGAAACCCTGATCGGCCGGCAGGTGTTCGGCGTCGTCAATTTCCCGCCCCGGCAGATCGGTCCGTTCCGTTCGGAAGTGCTGACGCTGGGATTCGAGGACGAGAATGGCGCGATCGTGCTTGCGGCGGTCGAACAGCCGGTGCCGAACGGCAGGAAGATGATGTGAGAATGGGCTCACACCATTTTTCCGGGTGCCTGATGTGTCTGCATCGGATGCTCAACGAGGCCTGATCTCCTGCAGATACGGATTGCTTCGCCGTTCGTCACCGATGCGGCTGCCGGGCCCATGGCCGCAGATAAAGCCGACGTCGTCGCCAAGCGGCAGGACCTTGTCGCGGATCGAATCCAACAGCTGCTGATGATTGCCGCCCGGCAGGTCGGTGCGGCCGATCGAGCCATTGAAGAGCACGTCGCCGAGATGGGCGAAATTCTGTGCGCGGTTGAAATAGATCACGTGGCCGGGGGCATGGCCGGGCGTGTGATAGACCTCGAATTCGTGGGCGCCGAAGGAGACCTTGTCGCCGTTCTTCAGCCAGCGGTCCGGCAGAACATTGCGCAATCCTGATATGCCGTACGTCGCGGCCTGGGTCTCGATGCGCTGCAGCAGCGGCAGGTCATCCTGATGCGGGCCGACTATGTCGACGCCGAGGGCTTCCTTCAACTCCCCGGCGCCGCCGGCATGGTCGAGATGACCGTGCGTCAGCCAGATTTCCTTGATGGTCAGGCCGCTTTTCTCAATCGCCTGAAGGATGAGCGGCACGTCGCCGCCCGGATCGACGACAACGCCTTCCTGGGTATCGGGATCGAAGAAGACCGTGCAGTTCTGCTGAAAGGGTGTCACCGGAATGATGCCGGCCTGGAGCATGCCCATAAGTGCCTCGCTTGGGTGTCTTGGGTGCTCAGGGTATAGTCCGAAACGGCGGCGAGGGCAGCCCAAATCTTCTGCTTTGACGCGTGTTTCACGGCAGCAAGACCGACTGCAACACAAGTTTATAGGTCTCTTCCGCCGTTCGACGCGTCGACGAAATCAAATTTTATTCGAACTTTTCAATTGATTGGGAGGGCGTATCTGTAGGGGGCGTTTTGCCCCGGCGGGGCGCGTCGGAACATCGTGGAACACCGCGCGTTGTCCGGCCATCGAAACCAAGGAGACGCTCACATGACCTTGAAGAGAAACATCCTGTTGGCTGGAGCCGTGCTCCTGGCGAGCGGCGGTCTGGCGCAGGCGGAGATGGTGGCGACCACGGTCAACGATCTCAACGTCCGCGCAGGTCCAGGCCCGCAATATCCGGCAGTCGGCCTTGCCACCCGCGGTTCGACCGCGGTGCTCGACGGCTGCATCGAAGGTAGCCGCTGGTGCCGTGTCGACGTCAACGGCATGCGCGGCTGGGTCTATGCGGATTATCTGCAGATGGACTACGGCGGCAACCAGGTTATCGTCGAGCAGCATCGCGCCGAGATCGGCGTTCCCGTGGTGACCTACGAGTCGACCGCCAGCGTTGTCCCGGCCGACCCGCAACCGGCGCCGGGCGATGAATTGATCGGGCCGGTTGGAGCCGTCGAAACGATCGCTCCGCCGGAGACGGTGCGGACCTATATCGAGACCAATCCGACCGAGACGGTGCGGCTTGGCGGCGATGTGGTCGTCGGCGCGGAAGTGCCTGCCGACGTGACTTTCCAGACCATTCCGGATTACGAATATCGCTACACAAGGATCAACGACCGGCCCGTCCTCGTCGATCCAGGTACGCGCCGGATTGTCTACGTCTATCAATAAGATCATCGGCAACTATGAAAGGAGGCGGTCGGCAGGCCGCCTCGTTCGCGCAATCCTCCTCCCGCCTTTGAAGCCACTCCAAATCTCCGCCGGGGCTTCACTCGCCATGCCTGTTGATTGTTGTCCCCATTACGTTTTATCCAAGACGTCGGGGGAGTTGCTTATTGCGTCAGAAGTTCCGGGCGGGCCTTGGTTACCCAAGAAATATCAGGGAAATTGCGAAATAAGCTCGGGCTCCCACGAAGTTCGGTGAAGCTGGCAGCCGCGTAAATTTAGGTCAATAATACTGACCTATGTATGCGGAAGTTTCCCGCAACGCGCGCAACGAGAAAGGAAATGTGGAGTGTCACGACAGACCGGTCCCAAAGCAGGCAAGCCGGAGCCGTTGGCCACGCCAATGGAGGATACAGGCGGTATCGATTTCGAGATGATCGAACTATTCTTCTTCGCCTATCGCGACTTCGTTTCTGATCCTGACGCCATCCTCGAAAAGAGCGGCTTCGGACGGGCGCATCACCGCGTCGTGCATTTCGTCAACCGCAATCCCGGCATGACGGTTGCTGATCTTCTCGACACACTGAAGATCACCAAGCAGAGTCTTGCAAGGGTGCTGAAACAGCTGATCGATTCGGGCTATATTCGCCAGGTGGCCGGTCCTGAGGATCGGCGGCAGCGCAAGCTTTATCCGACGAAATCGGGGCGCGAGCTGGCGCTTGCCCTTGCAGAGCCGCAATCGCGCCGCATTGAGCGGGCATTCGAAGGAGCCTCTGCGCAGGTGCGGGAGGGCGTGAAGGCCTTCCTTGGAGGCATGCGGGATAGAAAGAAGGCGGATTGAATGGCGGTCAAGACAGGTATTTCCGACGATGCGGCGCATCTGCTGGTGGTCGACGATGACTCCCGTATCCGCGCGCTGCTCAATCGTTATCTCGCGGAGAACGGCTTTCGCGTCACTGTCGCGGCCGACGGCGCCGAGGCGCAGCGCAAACTTGCCGGTCTCGATTTCGATCTCATCATCATGGATGTGATGATGCCGGGCGAATCCGGCATCGACGTCACCCGCGGGCTTCGCGCCATCAAGAACGTGCCGATTATCATGCTGACGGCGCTGGCGGAATCAGGCAATCGCATCGAAGGCCTTGAGGCCGGCGCCGACGATTATCTCTCCAAACCCTTCGATCCGCGCGAGTTGGTCCTGCGCATCAACAATATCCTGCGCCGCAATGCCAACGGTGAGGGGCTGAAGATCGAACAGGTCATGTTTGGGCCCTACACTTTCTCCCTGACCCGCAAGGAGCTGAAGAAAGCCAGCGAGGTGATCCGGCTTACCGATCGCGAACAGGAAATCATGCTGCTCTTTGCGCGGCGCGCCGGTGACACCATCCCCCGTCACGAATTGATCGGCAATGACACAGAGGTCGGCGAGCGGACGATCGACGTGCAGATCAACCGGCTCAGGCGCAAGATCGAGGAGGATCCGGCCAATCCCGTCTGGCTGCAGACGGTGCGCGGTATCGGATACAGGCTGAGCATCGACTAGATTTGAGAAGTGGAGCATGATGCGGAGGACGGTTCACACTTTCCGTATCGCGCTCTGAACGGCCGGGACCGACGATGGTGACAATGGACAGTTTGCGGCGGGAAGACCGCGCTCCGGCGGCGGGCTGGCGCTGGATCGTCCGCTGGCTGCGGCGCCGATTGCCCACCGGGCTCTACGCGCGCTCGCTGCTGATCATCATCATCCCGATGGTGCTGCTGCAATCCGTCGTCGCCGCCGTCTTCATGGAGCGTCACTGGCAAATGGTGACCGAGCGCCTGTCGCTCGCCGTCACCCGCGACATCGCCGCCATCATCGAGATCGTCGAGACCTATCCGCAGAATTCCGACTATAGCGAGATCATCCGCATCGCGCGCGATCAGCTTAACCTGCAGATTTCGATTGAGCCGGACGGCGATCTGCCGCCGCCGCGCGTCAAGCCCTTCTTCTCGATCCTTGACGGCATCCTCAGCGATGAGATCACCGACGAGATTCACCGGCCTTTCTGGATCGACACGGTTGGCAACTCGAACCTCGTCGAAATCCGGATCAAGCTCGAGAACAAGATCCTGCGGGTGCTGGCCAAACGCAGTCAGACCTATGCCTCCAACACCCACATCTTCATCGTCTGGATGGTCGGCACATCGCTGGTGCTGATCGGCATTTCGATTCTCTTCCTGCGCGGGCAGATCCGGCCGATCCTGATGCTGGCGCGGGCTGCCGAAAGCTTCGGCAAAGGGCAGAAGCCCGACAATTTCTATCCGCGAGGCGCCGACGAGGTCAGGCGCGCCGGCCTTGCCTTCATTCTGATGCGTGAACGCATCGAGCGGCAGATCGAGCAGCGTACGGCGATGCTTTCCGGCGTCAGCCATGATCTGCGCACCATTCTCACCCGCTTCAAGCTGCAACTGGCGCTCGCCGGCGACAATCCCGACCTGCATGGCCTGAACGACGACGTCAATGATATGCAGACGATGCTGGAGGCCTACATGGCCTTCGCCCGCGGCGAGGTCGAAGAGGATGTCGGCGAACTGAAGCTCAGCGAGATCTTCGCCAAGCTGGAATCCGATTTCGTCCTGCATCGTAAGCAGTTCAGCTATTCGATCGAAGGCGACGACGACATTTCCGTCAGGCCGAATGCGTTCACGCGTCTCGTCACCAACCTTGCCTCTAACGCGCGCCGTTATGCCAATAGGCTCGACATCGAGGCCAAGCACAATGCCAAGTGGCTGACTGTTATCTTCGACGATGACGGGCCGGGCATTCCGGAAAAGAATCGCGAGGACGTGTTCAAGCCGTTCTTCCGGCTGGACGCAGCCCGCAACCTGGATGCATCCGGCACCGGCCTCGGTCTTGCGATTGCCCGCGATATTGCTCGCAGCCATGGCGGCAACGTCACGCTGGGCGACAGCCCGCTCGGGGGCTTACGGGCAACGATCCGTATTCCGGCCTAATTGTCCGTTGCCGTCAGCTTCACGGCCTTGCGCGAATCGAACTCATCCAGGCGCTCCACGATCCAACGCCAGAGAGTGACGACCTGCATGAGGAGGTCGCGGCCAAGCGGCGTCAATTCATATTCAACGCGCGGTGGAATCTCGGGATAGAGGGTGCGAATAATGAGGCCGTCGCTTTCGAGGGTACGCAGCGTCTGCGTCAGCACTTTCTGGCTGATGCCCTCGATCCGCTCCATGAGGCGCGAGAAGCGTAAGGGCGCGCCGGCATCCGATGGTGCGTGCAGGATGCGCAGTGGCCATTTCGCCGCCGCCCGTTCTATCAAGGCGCGCGCCCGTGCATCCTGCTCATCGGTCATGTTGCAGCAGAAATCGAATATGTCGCCGGCCACTTCAGTTACCTCGAGGTGTGTATAGATCATTCTGGTACCTTCTTTCGATAGGGAACAATAGGACCTACATGCTCGGGGAACCAATCAAGGAGAAGTTTCCGATGTCGAAGGTGTGGTTAATTACAGGCAGTTCGCGTGGTCTCGGCCGGGCGCTGGCGGAGGCGGTTCTGGCCGCCGGCGATAATCTGGTGGCGACGGCGCGCGATCCTGCCCGGCTTGCGGATCTTTCCGGACAATATGGCAATCAGGTGCTGACGCTGGCGCTCGACGTGACCGACGAGGAAGCGGCAGCTGCCGCGGTGGAAGCTGGCGTGAAGCGGTTCGGCCGTATCGATGTGCTTGTCAACAATGCCGGCTACGGCAATGTCAGTCCGATCGAGGATACCAGCCTCGCCGATTTCCGAGCCCAGGTCGAGACCAACCTCTTCGGTACTGTTATCATGACCAAGGCGGTGATCGCCCTGATGCGCGAACAGCGTGTGGGCCATATCATCCAGTTCTCATCCGTCGGCGGCCGTATCGGACCGGCCGGACGTGGCGCCTATTCGGCAGCCAAATTTGCAGTCGAGGGCTTTTCGGAGGTGTTGTCGAAGGAAGTCGCGCCATTCGGCATCAAGGTGACAGTGGTCGAACCCGGCGGTTTCAGAACTGATTTTGCCGGTGCCTCGACGGTGCTGGCCGAGGGGCGCGCGGACTATGCGGAAACGGTCGGCGCCACGGTGCGCTTCCAACGTGAATATGACGGCCGTCAACCTGGCGATCCTGCCAAAGCGGCCGCCGTCGTCATTCACATTGCCGGTCTCGATCAGCCGCCGCTCCGGTTGCTGCTCGGCAGCGATGCTGTGCGCAATGTCGAGAAGGCGGATGCGGCACGCATCGAGGCCGATCGGGCATGGCGCGCGGTCAGCGTCTCGACCGATTTCGAGCCGGATGCCGAGATGCGGGCGATGCCCTGGGAGAAGAAGGCGGGCTGAACGAGGCAAAAACAAAAGCGCCGCTTGAGAGCGGCGCTTCGCGATGACGTGTTGGCAGATCAGCCGGCGGTGCAGAAGTGACTGCGGCCATCATTGCCGATATAGGTGCCGCTGCGCGGATCGAAGGAGCGGTAGCGGTAGGAGCAATAACGCTCCCATTGCGGTGACCAGGGCTCTACCGACGCGCGCGCAGGCGCATAATATCTAGGCTGTTCAACATATTGCGGCTGCTCGACATAGACGCGGCGCGGAGCGCGATAGACCGGAGCCGGCTCGTAATATTCTGGCTCGTACGGCGGGTCGATGTAGCGGGGTTCGTCATAAACAGGGCCATTATTGGCGTTGGCGATAGCCGAGCCGACAATCAAACCGGTGGCGAGACCGACAGCGCCACCGACGAGGGCATCGTTGTTGTGATGATGGCGCCAGTGGTGGTCACCGGCCGAGGCCTCGCCGATGACGGAGAGAGAAAGCGCGGCAGCCGTTGCCGTCAGCAGAAGAGTTTTGGCGAGCCTGTTCATAAGCATCAAGTCCTAATCTCGGAAACCGAACGCCGGTTCCTTCTCGATGGTGTCAGTCCTAAAGATTTCTGGCTGAACGAAGGCTGAACGACAAAACCCGGCATTGCTGCCGGGCTTCAACTCGAATTCGACAGCCTTGTTAAGGGCTCAGCCGGCAATCTGCAGATTGACGGCCTTGGGGCCCTTGCCGCGGCGATCCGGCTCCGTGTCGAAGCTTACCTTCTGGTTTTCCGTCAAACCGGCCAGCCCGGAGGCCTGTACGGCAGAAATGTGAACGAAGATATCGGCGCCGCCCCGGTCCGGCTTGATGAAGCCGAAGCCCTTGTCGGTATTGAAGAATTTTACAGTGCCAGTCTCGGCCATGCGTCAGGTCCTTTTCTCTCTGCCCGCCATCCACACGGGCAGCATCATAGCATTGCCTCCTTGCGGGAGGCGTTGGCAGGCAAGTCTTGAAATTTGAGAAAAAGGTCCCCTCTACCTCGGCCTGCTCCAAGCAGGACTTTCGCCTGCTTTGTTTGGAACCGGCTGACCGGAATATTAGCGTTCCCGGCGCGCAAATACTTAAGGACTTCCCATGCTCGCAAAATGCCCGAACGCGCTGAGAGTGCTGCGTTTAAGGGATTTTGGCAAGCAAAAGTTTTTTAACGTGTCCTTCCGGGCACACTGCTGCCCACGTCTGGTTTGCACAAAAACGCAAAATTTCCGTCGCGAATGGGAGATGATTAACGATTTATAGTCGCCCGCAATGTAAGTTTCGGGCAGATTTTGCCAAAAATACAACGTAAACGGGCTAGCGAGTTCCCTAAAAATTTTTTGAATCCGGCGTCCATCCATATTTGGACGCATGTTCAGGCGGCTGACAACCGGCGGCGAGCAAAGCCGGGCACGATCTCGACTACAAGCATAGCGATAAACATTAGCGCACAACCTGTATATCCGGTGGCCGGCATCGACTCACCGAGAATCAGGGCTGCGAGCGATGCGCCGAAGAGCGCTTCGGACGAAAGGAAGATCGCCGCCTGCGACGGAGTCGTGTAGCGCTGGGCAATCACCTGCAGCACGAAGGCCAAGCCGGACGAGAAGATGCCGACATAAAGGATCTCAGGTCCTGCGGCCCAAATCGCCGAAAGGCTGATCGGTTCGACCGCTGCGGCAACGGCCAACGCGCAGGCCGTGGTGACGGCAAATTGCGTGGCGGCCAGCGCGAGCGGCCTTCCGCTCTCGGAGACGGTCATGCCGGCAAGGGTGATCTGGATCGCCCAGAAGGCGGCGCAGGCCACGGTCAGGAGATCGCCTGAGGTGAGCGCCGAGAGATGACCGCCGGACAGGAGATAGATGCCGGCGAGCGCCATCAGCGCGCCCGGCCAGATGATCCAATGCGGGGCACGGCGCAGGAAGAACACGGCAATGAGCGGCACGAAGACGACATAGAGGCCGGTGATGAAGCTGGAATTCGTCACCGTCGTCGTCTGCAGGCCGACCTGCTGGGTGGCGGCGCCGCTGAAAAGGGCAAGGCCGGTGAGGATATAGAGCTTGGCATGGCGCGCGCTGGTTTTCACCTCTGCCTTGCGCGCTTCCAGAAGAACGAAAGGCAAGACGGCCAATGTGGCGACGGCAAAACGTAAGGCGATGAACCAGAAGGGGCCGATCGCCTTCATCGCCGTCGACTGCGCGACGAAGCCGCCGCCCCAGATGGCGGCTGCAAGCAACAGGAGGAGGTTCGCCTGAATGCGCGTCATGTCGTCCTCGATGAGGAAGGGAGATCTGTTCGAGCGGTTAGCAGTTGCCTTTCCTCTAGGCAAGGGCGAAGACTTGGCGCTGATGGCGGAGGTGGAGGCATGCAACGCGAAAAACAGACGCCGGCGAGCGGTATGGCGGTATCCGGAATGGCAGGCTATTCCGGTACGCCGCTGGCCAGGAAGCTCGGGCTTGCGCATGGGCAGGCTGCCGCTCTTCTCGGTGTTCCCGAAACGATCGACGACATCAATGGTTTCGGCGGTTTTGCTTCGGTCATCCGCCTGCTTCCCGAGACTCTTTTGCGGGCGCTCGATTATGTCCATCTATTTGTGACTGACCGCGTAGTGTTGGAAGCGGCGGCACCGACGCTGTTCCGGGTCCTGAAGCCCGACGGCATGATCTGGATCTCCTGGCCGAAGAAGAGCTCACGCGTGCCCACCGATATCACCGAGGATGTGCTGCGGGAGATCCTGCTGCCAACGGGCCTGGTCGATGTGAAGGTCTGCACAGTCGACGAGATCTGGTCCGGGCTGAAATTCGTCATTCGCAAGGAATTGCGCGGCGCGCTGTGACCGCTCAACCGTTGTTGGCCTGAGCGCGCGAGACCCTGAGCAGCGCGCCGTCGTCCTCGTCCGTCAGCATCAGCAGCGCGCCGTCGGGCGCTACAATGACGTCGCGAATGCGGCCGTAGTCGCCCTCGAACAAGCGCTCCTCGGCGATGAAGGCGCCGCTCTCGTCGCGCTGCATGCGCGAGAGCAGCTGGAATTTCAGCGCCGCGACGAGGAAGTCGCCGTCCCATTCCGGGAACATGGCGCCGCGATAGACAGCGAGCGCGCCGGGCGCGATCGAAGGATCCCAATAGTGCAGCGGCTGCTCCAGCCCTTTTTTGGCGGTGCCTTCGCCGATCTCGGCGCCTGAATAGTCACGGCCGTAGGTGATGATCGGCCAACCATAATTCTTGCCCGCTTCGATCTGATTGATCTCGTCGCCGCCGCGTGCGCCATGTTCGACGGTGTAGAGCTTGCCGTCCTTCGCATCGAAGGTGATGCCTTGCGGGTTGCGGTGGCCCTTCGACCAGATCTCCGGCAGCGCGTTGCCGCCGTCCTTGAACGGATTGTCGGCGGGAATGCTGCCGTCGGCATTGATGTGGACGATCGAGCCGGCATCGTCCTGCCAATCCTGCGAGCGGTCGCGGTCGCCGCGGTCGCCGACGCTGATGAACAGCGTGCCATCGCGGGCGATTGCGATGCGCGCGCCATATTGGATGTTGCCTGACGTGAAGCGCCGCATGGTGAAGATGGGCGTGACCGCCTGAAGCCTCTTTTCGTCGGGAGACAGCGTTGCGCTGAAAGCCTCGGTGCCGGAGCCCTGCCTGTTGGCGATGGCGGCGGTGAAATAGAGTTTTCTGCTCTTGGCAAAATCCGGGGCAAGCGCCACGTCCATAAGACCGCCCTGGCCGCGGGCATTGACCTTGGGCACGTTGCCGATCGGCTCGGAAAGCTTGCCATTGCGGATGATACGTATGCGGCCCGGCCGCTCGGTGACGAGATAGGCGCCGTCGGGCAATACTTCGACCGCCCAGGGGTGTTCGAGACCATCGGCCAGTTTTTCGACGCGAACCGTAGGACCCTGCGTGTTGACGCTATTGGCCGCATTGGCCGATGTGGCGCCAAACAGAATCAGCGTCGCGGCGAAATGGAAGGCGGATATTCTCGTCATTTGCTTCCCCTCGTCTCTCCATCCGGAACGTGGAGTGGGCAGGGCAGAGCTTCAAGCCTCAGTCTGTCTGTAATAACGGCTTTGTGTTTGCCGGGTGAACGGAGCCGGTCGCGTTACCATTGACCAGTTCGGCTTCGAGGATGTAGCGCAGCGGCCCGCGTTCGGTCGCATCGAAGGGCCAGCAGGTGGCTAGTACGAGGCGTCGGCCATCGGAGGCGGGGTCGATGCCGCTCGCGTCCCAGGGGGCAATGCGGCCTTGGCCGGCCTTGAAGGTCAATAGCTTACCGTCGCGGCGGGTAACTTCGATCGTATCGCCCGGCCTTATATACTGCAGCCAGCGAAAATGGGTGTCGCGATGGGCGGCGATGACGGAGGTGCCCTCGTCACCCGGCTGCGGTGTATTGGCGAGCCAGGCCGGGCCGAAGGCGAGGGCCTCGCCGGATGCGCCGGAAAGCACGATCGCGTCCTTGCCGAGGCGCGGCGCACGCACCCTGGCCATCGTGGTGAAATCGGCCCAGGGCCAGGGTTTCGTCTCCTTGCCGCTCAGTTCGGCGGCAAAAGCACGCTTCAGCAGGATTTGCGAGATTTCCGCCTTCGCCTTCAGCAGGAAGCCGTCGCCGATCAGCGCCAAGCCGTAAAAGGCAAGACCGGCAATGGCGAAGGCGATCGTCTTTTCGATCGGCGAAAGGCGCCAGAGGAAGAAACCCTTTCTCCTCCGTGCCTTCGGCATGTCGTGGGCCGTGGCGGCGGCCATGGCGAGTTCCAGATAGGTCGGAAGCGGCTCGAATTCGACCGCTTCCTGATTGTTTCTAGAAACCATTGCGCTTGGCTCCGGCCATGATGAGACCCTTCGGGCGGCGGCGCCAGATGGCGAGCCCGCTCGCCGCCACCAGGGCCAGCAGCAGCATGGTCAGCCCGCGCATGATCTGCTCGTCGGCGCGCGTCGCCGTCTGCGGCAGGTTCACGGTCGAACTCTTCAGTGCGATCAGCGTGGCGGCTTTCGCCGTTGGTGCAGCAGCCATCAGGTTCGCGATCTCGGGCGACGCGGCGAAAGCCTGTGTTGCGGCTGCGGCCTGTTGCGGTTCGGCGCTTCCATCAGGCGCAGCCGCGCCGTGGCGCTCTGCGCCGCCGGGTGGGACAGAATTTTCGCCGAAAACCTTCCTGAAGTCCCAGCCCTCGGGCAGGTTGAGCGGCAGCTTCGCCGAGCCGAGCGGCTCGTTTGCCGGACGCGACGGCGTGACGTCCACGGCGACCAGGCTGGTGACGCGCGAGACGAGGTGGTGGGCAAGCGCCACCGTTTCGATGTCCTTGTCGAGCGCGGCGGGATCCTGGCGCTCATAGGCGCGGGCCTCGAAATCGTCGATCTTGCGTCGCGCCCAGAGCTTGGAAATGCCGTTGCCGTCTGCGGCATTGGCGATATCCATCTCGACGCGCCAGGGCTGGTTGGCTGTCTTGCCGACGATCTGCAGCTTTCCGGCAGCCTTGTCCTGCGGCAGTTCCGCTGTCAGAACCACAGGCTCGCCGCTATAGAGGTCGGGCATCGGGTTCGGCGTGATATCCTCGGCTTCGATGCCTTCGAAGGTCGCGGCGATATCGGTCATGGCGGGGTTCTGCAGCTTGGCGAAGAGTTCGCTCATGCGGCTTGCCACCTGATCGGTCGAGCCGATCTGGGTGAAGGTGCCGCGGCCGACCTCGGCGGCTTTGGTCATGAAATAAGTGTTCGGCGCCGAGCCGATGCCGACGGTGAAGACGCGGGCATCGCCGCGGCTCGCGGTGATTTCCTGGAAGAGCTGCTGTTCGTTGCCGATCGCGCCATCCGTCAGGAATACGACCTGGCGCAGCGCTCCGCTTGCGATCGGGCCTTGGTTGCGCAGCGCGTCCTCGAGCGCCGGCAGCATTTCCGTGCCGCCATCGGCGTTCAGGCTCCTGATATAAGCGATGGCCTTTTCGCGGTTATCGGGGGTGGCGGCGACGAGGCCGTTGAAATAGTCGGTCATCGTATCGTCGAAACGGATGACGTTGAAGCGGTCCTCGGGGTTGAGCCTGGAGATGGCAAGCGCCAGGCTCTGTCCTGCCTGTTCGATCGACTGGCCGGACATCGAGCCGGAATTGTCGATGACGAAGACCACCTCGCGTTTTGACGGTACTGGAGCATCCGGCGCGGTGGGCGGAGTGATGAAGGCAAGCAGGTAGGTCTTGCCATCAATCGCTTCACGGAACAGGCCGGCGCTTGGCGTCTTGCCGGGAGCGGCTTTCCAGGTGAGCTCGAAATCCTTGTCGGCAGGAACCGCGTCTCCTTTTAGGCTGATCGTTCTCGCCTGGTCGCCGTCCTGTCCGATATCGACGTCGTGGAATGAGGATTTGACTTCACCGAGCGGGAAGCCGGCCTCAAGGTTGATGGTCAGCGAGACGGGGTTGATCCTGGCATTCTCGCGAGGGTCGAGCACCGGAGCTTCGATCTTCTCCCGATTTTCCACCGGGTCGCTCGGCGTTGCGAAGCCGGCGCCGTTGTTGAACTCGACAGTTTGGACGATCGGCGCCGGATTATAGCGCGGCGCGACGACCATCGGGAAACGCAGCGAGAATTCACCGCCGGACTGATGGACCGTTTGCTGATATTCGATCTGCACGACGATCTCTTCACCGGGGCCGATATTGGCAACCTGATTGGTGAAGATGTTCGGCCGCTGCTGTTCGAGCAGCGCCGTCTTCTTGCCCTCGGCCTTGGCCTGCTCATAGATCTCGCGGGCTTCCCGGCGCGGCTTGATCTGGCCTTCGATGAAGCGTTCGCCGATCTGCATCTTCAGCGCGTCAACGGCCGAATTGTCGGGCAGCGGGAAGACGTAGGTGCCCTCGACCCAGCCCTGGCTCGGGTTCTGGAAGCGCTGGGTCACCTTCACCCTGGCGATCGGGCCGGAGACACCGATTGCAACGTCGGTCTTCAGCCGCGGCGCTTCGACATAAAAGCCCGGTTCCTTCGAAGGAAAGAGCAGCGAACCGCTATTGACGTCGTTCGGCCGCACAAAGGCCGCGAGCTGACCGGATGCCTGCCGCGTCTCGGCGCGGGCGGCGGAGGCAAGTCCCAGCATCGCGGCGATGCAGGCGACAAAAACGGTGA